>JAQBYI010000030.1 GCA_027622655.1 Gemmatimonadota bacterium
CCAGAAGGGGTTGAAGAAGTGTCACCCATGTCGCCGGACACCTGTCACCTATGTCCCCGGGTTGTACCAGACGCGGCATAACGAGCAATTGCTGCTGACGGCGCGGGACGGAAGCGGCTGGCTCGCTTTGCTCGCCTGCCGCATCGTTGATGGTGCGCCGCAGCAGAATTGCGAGCGTTATGCCTCAATGTCACTGACGTGAACGCCCTTGAACTAAAACTCCCACCGCTGGGTCTGGCGCTCTTGCTTGCCGTGGCGATGTGGTTTGTGGCACTGCAGCTACCATCGCTTGCGATTGCGGTGCCCTGGCATCACCTCCTCGCAACTACGATTGTCTGCGTCGGCGTCATATTTCTCATGGCGGGGGGTTACGCGTTTCATAAGGCCAAGACCACCGTAAACCCCACCAAGCCCACCGCCACCTCATCAATCGTGACCTCAGGCGTCTATCGCCGAAGCCGCAACCCGATGTACGTCGGCGCACTGCTCGCGCTTGCCGGGTGGGCGGTATTCCTGTCCAATGCATTGCCGTTCTTTTTCCTACCAGCTTTTGTCATGTACATGAACCGTTTTCAAATCTCACCCGAAGAGCGCGTGCTATCTGCCAAGTTTGGTGCCGAGTATGAAACGTACAAGCGAGCCGTGCGCAGGTGGCTATGAGGCATGACCCCTTGTTGCTGCGGACGGGCCACCGGCACCGTGCCAACGGAGCCCTCGTCACGGCCCGCCGCAGAACAACACGTTAGGCGCCGATCGTGTGACCGATTCGGTCGGTACGGGGGCTCAAACGCCGATGCGGTACCCTTCCCGCGGGAACCTCGGCCCGGCTGGGCGCTACGGGCGGCGGGGGGGGCCCGCGCGCCTTCACAGCTGTCCGGTGGCCAGCAGCAGCTCGTCGCCGTGGCGCGCGCCATGATCCACAAGCCCTCGTTGATTCTCGCTGACGAACCCACGGGAAACCTGCATTCGTCGCAGGCGCGTGAGATCATGGAGCTGTTCACCAAGCTGAATCAGGTCGGCGGCGGTCCCACGCGCGGGCGGCTTACCAGCGAATGCCGCGCGGTGCGGCGCTATCGTCCTTTCCCGAACGTGGCTTCCATAAGGACCCACAGGTTCGGATCCAGGCGCACGTCCTCCGGCTCCGACGGCACGTCGATCGTGAACGCGTTCGTTCTGGCATTGACCTGCACTCTATGGATGGCCGGAACCGGCTGGCCCCTGTGGTGAACCGCGACCTCCATCGGCATCGTAAACAGGCTCCCGTCCGTCTGCACCTGGTCGAGCGCAATGCGCACCTGTCGGACGCCGGCGTCATACGTCCAGCTGCCAGCGAGCTTGAGGGTGCCAGGCTTGTACAGCCACTGGTCGAAGAACCATTCCAGGTCCTGCCCTGAGGCTTCTTCCATCGCCAGACGGAAGTCGGCGGTTGTCGCGCTCGCGTTGAAGTGCCGCTGGTAGTACGTCCGGATGCCGCGCTGAAAGGCGTCCGAGCCGATCACGCCGCGCAGCATGTGAAGTGTCCAGCTCCCTTTCTGGTAGGTGTGCGAGCTGGTCACATCCTCCATACGGCTCAGGTTCTTGTGGACGATGGTGTAGTCGGGATGCGACGCCGCGAAGGTCATCACGGTGCGCCGACTGGCCTCGAGCCCGCGAATGAATTCGTCCCGGCCGTACGCGCGCTCGATGAACAACTGCGTGAAGTAGGTCGCGAATCCTTCGCTCAGCCAGACGTCGTCCCAGTCGGACTCCGTGACGGCGTTGCCAAACCACTGATGGGCGATCTCGTGGATGACGACGTTGCGCCAGCGGACGCTCCGCGTGCCGGTCACCGAACTCTCGTTGTAGAGGATCGCGGACGCCGACTCCATTCCGCCGGCAACGCTGCTGGCCTGAATGTTGGCCAGCCGCTCGTAGGCAAAGGGACCGACGTAGTCGCTGTAGAAGGCGAGCACCTGCTTGGTCGGTGACGCGAAGTCCGCGAACCCGGCGTCGCGATCCTGCGGATACACCCAGGTCTCAATCGCCTTCCCCTCGAACGTGTCCACCCGCTGCATGGCGAAGCGCGCCACGCCCAGCATGTACAGCCACGGCGCGATCGGCACCGAGTTCCTCCAGTGCGTGCGTCGCATGCCGCCGGGCATGTCCGTAAGCTCGACCTGCAACCCGTTCGACACCACCTGATAATGGCTCGGTGCGGTGACGATGAACTCGCTCGTGGCCTTGTCGTAGGGATGGTCGATCGTCGGCAGCCATTGGCGGGCGCGGTTCGGCCAGTTGTCGCTGAAGAAGGTGCGATCGCCGTGCTTGTTCTTGCCGGTGAGGAGCCCGGTGGCGGGTGTCCCCGAATATTGCACGACCACCCGCGCGCGCTGCTGTACCGCGCGCTGCTGTACCGCGCGCTGCTGTACCGCGCGCTGCTGTACCGCGCGCTGCTGCACCGCGGGCGGCGAGGCCAGCGGAATGCGCAGCTCGTCATTCGCGTGCGTGTACGGCACCGGTGCGCCGTTCAGCGTGACGGCAGACACGCGCATGCCCTTTCCGCCGCGAGCCGCATCGGCGTTGGCCAAGTCGAGTCGGACGGCGCGCGCATCCGGCGTCGTGAAGCGAAGGTCGAGCGTCAGTTCGCCGACGATCGCGTCGGTCGTGTCCGAGAGCTCAAGCCGGAAAGCGTAGTTGAGCGCATCGATGGCGGGGTTCTTCGGATACGTGTCGAACGGCGTTGATGGGGCGACGAACGTCACCATCAGCGCGAGCCGCGACGCGAATCTGGGCATGCGGCTCATTCGCGGTTTGATTCCGGGCCGCGCGGCGGCGGGACTGGCTTGTGCAGCTGCACCATTCCCGGCTCGGCGATCGTCCGCTGAACGTCGGCGATGCGCGTCGGCACGAATGCGCTGAGATTTTCCACGCCGTTGGCCGTCACCAGTGCCACGTCCTCGATTCGGATGTAGAGCCGCTCCTCGGGAATCCAGATCATCGGGTCGATCGTGAACACCATGCCCGGCGCGAGCGGTACGCCCCGCAGGCGCCCGACGTCGTGTACGGCCATGCCCACTGAGTGCTGGAAGTGGCCGCGGAACTTCACGCCTTCCTGCACCGCCTTGAGGTGGGCGGGCGAGGCGAACGACTTGCCCACGAGATACTGCGTCATGTCTGCTGCTGCGCGGTCGAGCACCTCCTCGGACGTAACGCCGGGCTTGATGTGACGGAACAGCGCATCGCGATATGCGACGATGAACTCGTACAGTGCCGCCTGCGCTGGGGTGAACGTTCCGTTGACCGGCCAGATGCGCGTGACGTCGCTCGTGTAGTAGCGGTAGTCGGGCGCATAGTCCATCAACACGAGGTCGCCGTCACGCAGCACGTCGGACTTGCGGAAGTAGTGCCCCATGAAGGCGTTCGTCCCGCCCCCGATGATGGAGGCGTAGCCGTCGCCGCGCGCGCCGTTCAGGTAGAACACGTACTTGGCGGCCGCGTCGAGCTGGTATTCGTACGCGCCAGGGCTCGTCGACCGCATTGCCTCGGTGATGCCGAGCCCGGCCAGCTGCGTGGCCCTGCGGATGAGGACGATCTCCGCGGCACTCTTGATCAGGCGCATGGCGTCGAGCGCCGGCGACAGGTCACGGATCTCGAACTGCGGGAAGCGTGCTTTCACGAGCCGGACGAAGTGGGACTCGCGCGGCGGGCGGCCATCCCACGGGTCGCCCGCGGCGCGGACTTGGGCAGCGAGCAACTCATCGCGGCTGTCGTTACCCGTCTCCATCGGCGCGAGCGCGGTGTAGAGTGCCATTGCCGGCGGGCGCAGGAGGTCGGCGCCCACGAGGTCCTGCGCGAGGTTCTCAAGCCCGCGCACCCGATTGACGCCGGTGAGCTGCGTGAGCAGGACGCTGTCCTCAACCGACAGAATCTTGCCCTGCGAACGCTCGCGCCCCTCGTCGCGGCGAGGGAGGTAGAGTGTGGTTGTTCGGCTGCGGCCATTGAGCAGGAGGTAGGCGTGCTCCGACTCCACGCCGCACAGGTAGTAGAAGTCATTCGACTGCCGGAACACGCTGAAGCCCGGCAACCCGCTGGCCCCCTGCACAACGGCGATTCCCTGCGTGCCGATGGCATCGTAGATTCGCGCGCGCCGGGCCGCGAACTCCTCGCTGGAGAAGTCGACTTGGTAACCACTCGGGGCCTGAGCGCCAGCGACGGAACCCGCGATGCACAGTAGGCCCGCGGCGAGGGATTGCGTTGAGAGGAAGCGCATTCAGGAAACGGTGAGGGAAGCGCGGATGAACGGCGGTCGGCAGCCTTTCGGCGAATGTACAGCACCGTGTGGGTGCGTGCCATCGCCGCTCGCCGTCTTTCAGCTCGGCAGCTTTGTGCTGCACAACCATATGATGCTCAACATCGGATGGCGGCTTTCCGCGTTGCAGGGCATGGGCGGGACGACTGGGTGGTCTGAGCGCGTGCCCTCCGAGCCAGCGGGGTGTTATGCAGCGTGCCTCGCTGCATCAACCGATCGGTGGCGAGCCGGAAAGCGGTAGTCACGTGTTGGCCGGATATGGTATTGCGAGGTCCGCGGCCTGGATTGATCATTAGAATATGCAGCAAAAATTTGCTGCCTAACCCAGCTTGATTCCAATATCCTTGCTGTCTAATACTCGCTAGGCCCTCCGCCAGCGGGTGTTTGCGCTTGACTAGCGTATATACCAGACATATACTCCCGCGGTGACCGACGACATTTACGATCGGCTCGCGCGCTGCGAGGGATTCGACTGGGGCGAGGGCAACGCCCCGAAAGTCCAGGCGCGTCACGATGTTGAGCCCGGCGAATGCGAGCAGGCGTTTGTCAGCGAGCCGTTGCTGGTATTCGCAGACCCGCACCACTCGCAGCACGAAGAACGGTGGCGTGCGCTCGGGGGGACGCTTGGTGGCCGGCGCCTGCACCTGGGATTCACGATCCGGCGCAAGGTGTTGATTCGCGTACTCACGGCACGCGACATGAATCGCAAGGAGCGAATGATCTATGAGCAAGCCAAAACGCGGTTTGAAGAAGATCCCGACGTTCAGGTCTGAGGCCGCCGAAAGGGAATTCTGGGCTACTGCCGATTCTACAGAGTATGTGGATTGGTCGAAGGCCCGCATGCTTCGATTCCCCAACCTGCGGCCTTCCTCAACCGCCATTTCGGTGCGCCTTCCCGAGACGCTTCTCACCGAGTTGAAGCTGCTCGCAAACGAGCAGGACGTGCCCTACCAGAGTCTGTTGAAAGTCTATCTCTCCGACCGAGTCCGCGCGGAGCGTCGCCGTAACCGTCGGCAGCGGGCGGGGGCCTAAATGGACGACAGCGGGCCCGCCGGGGCGACAAACCGGCGGGCTCGTTTGTTTTCCTTCGACGGGTGCTCGGCTTCGTGTTCAGTCAACAATACATTGCAACAAGTTGCAATGCTTCGGTGACGCGACAGCCAGAAGCTTGCCCCCGAATGGATCGCCTGCTGACTCACGACCGCCACCCACCGCCACCCACCGCCACCCAAGGCGCCGAAAAGGGGAAGCGACAACTCGGCGAATCGGCGACGGCGCCCTGCAATCCCGAGAACTACCGAAAAGAACGCGCCAGCGAAGAAGCCCGGCATCGCCATCGCCGGCAACGGGGCATCGAAGATTTCAAAGAAAGAATCCCAGAATGGGAGACCGGGCACGAGGATGCTGGCCGCCCCGATCAGCACTCCGGCGACCGCCCAGCCGAGCGCCCAGGTCAGGCCCATCCCAGCGGCTCCGCGGATTCGTCTCAGCCACTTCTTCATTGCTGCCTCCCTTCGCACGACCCGGCCGGTAGTGCCACAACTGCTCGCCTCTTTACATACATAGGCGGACGCATGGAGTGGACCGATGGGATGCTCTATCCGGTTCTGCATCGGCTCGAGAGGCTTGGCCACGTCAAGGCGCGCTGGGGCTCTGCCGAGAATGGCCGCCGCCGCAAGTATTATCGGATCACGGCCGGGGGCCGGGATCAGCTCGACGAAGAACGCAAACAATGGCAAGCGGTGAACGCGACGCTGAAAGGCATCTGGCCTCTCGTCCGCGCCAGCTATGCGGCAACAGCCACACTATTTCCACAGGGAGCCTGATCGATGTCGGCTCAAGATCACGCGGTATCGCTCGAAGAGCAGATCGACCAATGGCGGAACTACCTCCGCCACCGGCGGGCAATCCAGTCCGTTGACGTCGCGGAACTGGAGGACCATTTGCGCGAGCAGATCGCTGACCTGACGGCGGCGGGGCTCGCCGCGGATGAAGCGTTCCTGGTGGCGATGAAGCGATTGGGTAATCTCGACGCTCTGTCACGTGAGTTTGCGCGCGAACACTCGGACCGCCTCTGGAAGCAGCTCGTCTCTGTCGCGGCCGATTCCGGGGAGCCGGCGGCGGGGAGCCGCAAGGATGCCATTGTAGCCTTCGCCTTTGCGGCCGCGGCTGCCGTGGCCATCAAGGTGCCAGAACTCTTCGGCGTCCATATGGACACCAACAGCGAGCTACCCAGCTTCTATTTTCACAACATTCCGCTCTTCGTACTGCCCTTCCTGACCGGGTACTTCGTTTGGAAACGGCGGCTCGACGCCAAGGCGGCTCTTCCGCTTGCCGTGGCGTTCGTTGCCGCGGCTGTGTTCGCCAACGTTTATCCGTTCAGCGAGGGCGCCAATGGCGAGCCGCTGGCTTCGAGTACAGAAGCGCTGACGGTGATGCACTTGCCGATTGCGCTTTGGCTCGTCGTCGGCATCGCGTACGCGGGCGGGCGTTGGGGGCAGGTGGAGGGCCGCATGGACTTCGTCCGATTCTCGGGCGAGCTCTTCATCTACTTCACGTTGATGGCGGCGGGTGGCGGCGTCATTTCGGGACTCACGATGCTCACGTTCCAGGCCGTCGGGGTCAACGCCGAAACATTCGTCGCGACGTGGCTGCTGCCGTGCGGCGCGGTGGGGGCCGTGCTCGTGGGCGCGTGGCTGGTGGAGGCCAAGCAGAGCGTTGTCGAGAACATGGCGCCGGTGCTGACGCGCCTCTTCACTCCGCTCCTTGCCGCTGTGCTCGTCACGTTTCTGGGGACAGTGCTGTGGACCGGAAACGCCGTCGACATCCAGCGGGATGTACTGATCGCGTTCGACATGGTTCTGGCCCTGGTCGTCGCCCTGTTGCTCTACTCCATATCGGCCCGCGATCCCCGGTCGGCTCCCGGCCTGTTCGACGGGGTGCAGGTCGTGCTGGTGATCAGTGCGCTCCTGGTGGACGCGGTCGCGCTGTGGGCGATTGCCGCGCGCATCTCCGAATTCGGACTCAGTCCCAATCGCGTTGCAGCACTGGGCCTGAACGTGATTCTGCTGGCCAACCTGGCGTGGTCCGCAGTGCTCTACGTCCGATTCCTGCGCGAGCGCGGATCGTTCCCGGCGCTCGAAAAGTGGCAGACGAATTACCTGCCGGTCTATGCCGCGTGGGCGGCGATTGTGGTTGTCGTGTTTCCAGTGCTCTTCGGATACGTCTGATGACCGTGGACGCGCCGTCGCCTGGCTGGTGCGCGAGTAGATGACCAAGCGACGTCGGTGGATCTTGATCGTTCTCGGCGCCGCCGCCGTTCTCTTTGGCGTCGCATTCACCCAGTGGCAGGCGGCGATAAAGAGAAACCGTTCGATACCCGACGATCCGTTCCACATTGCCGGCAACCTGTATTACGTCGGGTCAACCGGGGTGACCTCATTCCTGCTAACCGGACCCGAGGGCCACGTGTTGATCGACGGTGGCTTTCCCGAAACCGCACCACTGATCCTCGGCAGTATCGCCAAGCTCGGCTTCAACATCACCGACGTCAAAGTGTTGCTCAACACGCACGCGCATTCCGATCACGCGGGCGGCCTGCGCGAGCTGCAGGAAGCATCGGGTGCCGAACTGTGGGTGAGCGAAGGCGATGCCGATGTGATGGCGGCCGGTGGCCGTGGCGACCGAGCCCTTGGCCCACTCGGCACTCTTGGGTACTACCTGGGTGGATTGAAGTTCGCGGCGCCGCGCATTGACCACCGGTTCAAGGACGGAGAGACGATTCGAGTTGGTCCGATTGAACTGACCGCACACGTCACCGCGGGCCACACGCGCGGGTGCACGTCGTGGTCGTTCCCCGTTCGCGACGGCGACCGTGAGCTGCTTGCCGTGGAAATCTGCAGCCTCACGTTGTTCCCGTTGGTGAAGCTGGTTGAACCGGAGGCGTATCCGGGAATCCGGTCCGACTTCGAGCGTAGCTACGCGGCGCTGCGGAGCCTGCCCGCCGACATCTTTCTGGCTTCGCACGGGGACATGTTCAGCATGCAACGCAAGCGGGGAGAACGCGCTGGCGCCAAGGACCCGGTGGATCCGTTCATCGACCGAGCTGGCTACCTCAGCTTCATCGACCGGGCCGAAGCGAGATTTCGCGAAGCGCTCGCGAAGCAGCAGTGACGAACTGCTTCACCCTGCGCGAACAAACAAGCCTTGCACCATATTCTCAGTTGAGTTGATCCCCAACTGGAGTGTGCCGATGCGAAATCCCATCGGAAGATGCCTTTTCCTTCTGCTCGGGCTGGCCCTCTTCGCCGCCCCGGTGCACGCGCAGAGCCAGAAGCGCGGCGACCAGACAAGGCTGACGCGGGTGGACCTCGATGAATCCGGTGGCACGATCGTCACGGCGTACGACGCCGTGCAGCTCCTGCGGTCCCGGTGGCTTAGCCCGCCGCGGGGCAGGCAGGCAGGGTCCAACATGACGGGCACTGGTGGGGGCGCCACGACCGTGATCGTCTATGTGGACGGCATCCGTCAACCCGATGTCGAGAACTCGTTGAGGCGCGTCAGAGGCGCCGAGATCGCGGAGATGCGGTATTTCGATCAGAATCGCGCGATTCAGGAGTTCGGCCCGGGCCACGAAGCGGGCGCAATCAAGGTGACCACTGTCAGCAAGCCGAAATAGCGTCGCGGCAACCTGCCACGGTCATCGCCATGCCAAGGCATACGCCAACTTTGAAAGGTGCATTGATTTGAGAAGCCGCGGTAGCAATCCGCAAATGGCGCTCGCGGTCTGTGACAGTAATGCAGGTGGCCGAACCTGGTCCGACTCCGTCGTGTGGGTCTCGGGCCTGCTCGGGATTGTTGCGATTGGGCGCCTTCGACTACGGAAGCGGAACCGAAATCCGCGTATACCCACTCTACTTCTTGCCGATCAGTCTCTTGGCCTGGCACGCTGGCCGTGCGGGTGGGGCGGTGGCCGCAGTGCTCTGCGCGGCGTCGTGGCTGCTCTCAAACAGTCTCGCAGGAATGGAGTTTTCGAGTCGCACGATTCTGGTCGTGAATGTGGCGGTCACCGGAGCGTCCTTCCTCTTCGTCGGCCTTCTCATCGCCAAGCTGCGGAGCGTGCTGGCCCACACGCGGGCGCTGAGTCGCACCGATCCGCTCACGCTACTGCGGAACTCACGCGCGTTCTTCGAAGACTCGGCTCCGCTACTGGCGCTTTGCCTGCGCACGGGGCGACCACTGACCGTCGCGTACCTCGATCTGGACAATTTCAAGACCGTAAACGACGCGCGCGGACATCAAGCCGGCGATGCACTCTTGAAGGACGTTGCCGCCGCAATACGGGACGCACTGCGGCCGAGCGACCTTTGCGCGCGGCTCGGCGGAGATGAGTTCGCAGTCCTGCTTCCCGAACTGGGGGAACGCGACGTGGAGCTCAGATGTACATCGCGAAAGCGGCCGGGCGCAATCGCATCACGCGCGTGGTTGTGCACGCCGCAAATGAAATCGATGCAGGCTGACGACGGTCCAACCTCTTCCCCGCAGGGCGGTCCCGCGTCGACATTTCCGGGCGCAGGATCGCTTCTATCGGGAGACGCAATGCATCGACGATCGACGATGGCACTTGGCCTGCTGCTCGCGTGCACAGTGAGCGCGCAGGCCGGCAGTCAACAGTCACGAACTTCTACGGGAGCCCCCGCGCTCAAGAGTGGCGAGGTTCGGCTCACCTACCTCGGGAACGCCGGCTGGGAGATCACGGATGGGAACAAGATCATCCTCGTGGACCCGTTCCTCACGCAGTTCGCGCGGTGGATGCCATCGGCCGCCGAATCCGGTCCCGCGCCGGACGCGCCCTACCCTGCCGACACCGCGCTGATCAACGCGCACGTCAAGCGCGCAGACTACATCGTGATCACGCATGGACATCCGGATCACGCGCTCGACGCGGGGTACATCTCGCGCCGCACCGGGGCCGTGATCATCGGCCATGAGACCGCGGCGAATCTCGCGCGCGCGTACGGCGTTACTGACAGCTCGCTCATCACCGTCATCGGCGGCGAGGACTACGAGTTCGGCGACTTCTCGCTGAAGGTGATCCCGAACATCCACAGCGCGCTCGACGACAAGCACTACTACAACAACACACGCGGAATCGTCGGCAATGCGCCGCGTGGTCTGCGCGCGCCGCTCCGCCGCCAGGATTACGTCGAGGGCGGAAACCTCGCATACCTGCTGCGCATCGGCGGCCACGAAATCCTGATCATGGGTTCGATGAACTTTATCGAACGCGAGATGGAGGGCCTGCGCCCCGACATCGCTCTCGTCGGCTCCAACAGCCAACGTCTCGAGATCCGCGAATTCACGGGCCGCCTGATGCGTGCGCTCGGCAATCCGGCCATCGTGATCCCCACGCACGCCGATGCCTACGGCAACCCGAATCCGTCGGCTGCGGCGCTCGCCGATCGCAAGCGCTTCCAGGAGGAGGTCGCGACCGCCTCGCCGGGGAGTCGTTTCATCACCCCGAAATGGTTTGAGCCGATTGTCGTGCCGGCGCGTATGTCGAGTTCACCGATGAGCGCAACGCAGGGAACAGCGCGGCAGGTCGTGAACCCGCCGGGCATCTCGCCGCTGGTGGCCGCATACTCGGTGGCAATCCGCAACGGGAATAGAGTGTTCGTCTCGGGCATGACGGGGATCAAGCCGGGCACTCAGGAAATAGTCGCCGGTGGTATTTCCGCGCAGACGAGGCAGACGCTCGACAACATCAAAACTTCTGTGGAGGCGGCGGGAGTAACGATGGCAAATGTCGACGAGTGCACCGTCTTCCTGATGGACATGGCCGACTACGCGGCGATGAACGCCGTTTACATACAGTTCTTCCCCGTCAACCCGCCCGTCCGCGCGGCGCTTGCCGTTTCGGCGCTGCCAAGGCCGGCGGCTCGCGTGGAGATCAAGTGCAGTGCGACCATCCCGGGACGCTGAGCAAGGAAGCCAACGCATGAAGCATTTCTATGCCAGACCGATGATGGCCCTGATCGGCAGTGCGCTGATCGCGCTGATCGCGCTGCCGGCATCGGCCGGCCAGGGCACCTCGGTTCGATCGTTCGATCGCGTGCTCCTGCTCGAAACCACGAGTGAGACGTCTGCGAGCGTCAGCGTCGCTGACCTGGACGGGAACGGTACTCTCGACGTGGTGCTCGCCAAGGGGCGGCACTGGCCTCTCAACAACCTGATCCTGCGCAACGACGGCAAGGGACATTTCACAACCGAGCCGCTCGCGGACGCGCCGGACCGTACCTATTCGGCCGCGCTCGCCGATCTCGACGGCGACGGTGATCTCGACATGGTCGTCAGCAACGACCGACCCGACCTGAAGCTGATCTACCTCAACGACGGCAACGCGAAATATCGGGTCGCGGGGACGTTCGGCCGGTCCGAGTGGTCAACGCGCTATGTGACGGTCGCCGACCTGAATGGCGACGCGCGTCCTGACCTGATCGTGGCCAATCGCAGTTCGAACCCCGCCAACCCGCGGCCGAGTTTCGTGTGCCTGAACGACGGCAAGGGCGCGTTTCCCGCGTGTGACGCGCTCGGAACGCAATCGGCGACAATCATCGTCGCGGCCGACCTCGATGGCGACGGCAAGACCGACCTGTTCGTACCGCACCGCGACGGCGGGCAGAATCTGATTTTTTGGAACGACGGAACCGGACGATTCGCCGCTGGTGCGCCCGCCGGTCCGGCCAAGTCACAGATCCGCGCTGCCGTAGCCGCAGACATCAATGGCGACGGGACCCAGGACCTCGTCGTTGGTGACGCACAGAACGGGATGTTTCTCTATGCCGGCGCGGGCCGCCGCACGTTCGGTTCGCCCATGGCGCTCGGCGCGGGAACAGGCGCGCCTTATTCGATCGGTGTCACCGACCTGAATCGCGACGGCAAGCCCGACATCGTCGTAGGACGGCAGGAGGCTCCGGGGTCGATCTTCTTTAATGAAGGCGGAGAGCAGCCAAGGTTCATTGAAACGCGCTGGAATGACGGTAAAGGTGCGGTCTATGGCATCGTCATTGCCGATCTCGATGGTGACGGTTGGCCTGACATTGCGGCGGCCCGCTCCGACGCGCCGAACGGTATTTGGTTCAACGGGCCGGCGGAGAAGCCCCGAACTCAAGGATCACCATGACCACCTCGCTCGCCCGACGCGCTCTGCCCTGGATCTTGCGGGCCCCGCTTTCCGTTTTGATGCTCCTTGCGGGGCTCACAAAGTTTTTGCCGGAGGCTGGGTGGGACGCCCGCTTCGCTGCGTGGGGTTACGCGACGTGGTTCGTCGCTGTCATTGGCACGCTTGAAGTCGTCGGCGCAGTCGGCTTGTGGATCCCGCGGGTCCGCCAGCCTGCTGCAATCGGCCTCGCCGTCTTAATGCTGGGCGCCATCTACACCAATCTGACGCACCCGCCGATGGCCGAGGCCATTCGGCCGCTTTCTTTTCTCCTCGCGTTTGGCGGCCTTGCCTGGCTGCAGCGGAGTGACGCGCCAGACACCGTTGTAGCGTAGCGTTTGGTCATGCCAATCATTCGCAGATGGATCAATCCTGCATCGGCTCTCGTTGCCGACGCCAAGCCCGTGCGCAGTGTTCTTTATGTTGCGATCGCGCTGGCCGCCCTTCCACTCGGCGCGCAGCAGGCGCCGCGCTGGTTTGCCACCTGGGCGCCCTCGTATTTCGCGGCACCCGCTATCCCGCTCCCGGACCAGCGACGAGTTTGACGGCGTGATCGACTTCGAGGCCGCGACGCGCGACCCTGCCCAGCCGGGTCGCATGTTCCCCGCCTTCGATTCCAGAGACCACCTCCATCCGAGCGATGCGGGGTACAAGGCGATGGGAGAATCGCTCGAGCAGGATGCCGTTCGGCACACCGAATCGGTTGCGACCGATCGTGCCACCGTACGGGTTGGGCGTTGCCGCCGTGATTCCAGCGAGCGAGAGTGCTCTCGCATTGAGCCAGCCTGCGTGTCCATCGGTTCGAGCCAAATAGACCGGATTGTCGGGAGCCGCCGCGGTCAGTACTTCATTAGAGGGGAGCGCCTGTGTACCCCACACGGCCTGACTCCAGCCGCCGCCGACGATCCACGCTCCGGCCGCCGAGGTTTCAGCGGTTGCCGGCAACGATCTGATCCGGGCGCCAATCAGCGCCGCGACCTCGTCGAGAGACTTGGCGCCGCTCACGTCGACCATCAGCCGACCAGCGTCGCGATCGTTGAGCAGAGCCAGTCCAACATTGAACAAGTGGACGTGGTGATCAATGAGCGCCGGTGTTAAGACTGCGCCGGCAAATCGAAGTACCGAACTGCCGGAGCCAAAATCCGAGATCAGACTCGAGTCGCCCATCGCAACGACGCGCCCGTTTGCGATGACCACCGTGGTGACCGTCGCGGCCTCTGAGGCGCCCAGTGCGCCAGCCACACCGGCGGCCGTCGAATCGAGTGTGACGACCTGTCCAACTGACAAAACCAGATCGCCCGCGATCTGATCTGCGCCGGAGCATGACGTGGTGACCGTCGCGGCGAGTCCAACCGTCAACAGCACGCGCCAAACGCATGCGCGGCGCTGAAACGGCTGCTCGTAGCACGGAGTCATGTCGACATCGGTGGAGTGACGTCCGTCCGCGTCGCACCCGGGATCTCCAGAATCAAGTCCGCACCGTAAGCGCGCGACGGCGTCTGAAAGCCGGCCGGCGCGGCGCCGGTGAGAACTTTCGCCGCGATGTGCACCGCCGTTTGCGCCGTGAGCGTATAGCCGCTCGCACACCGGATCGTCGCCTCCGCGCGACGCCCATCCGCCGCTACCGCTTCACCCCAAAGCATGCTCTTGCTGCGCGCGCGGGCCTCCTCATCAGGACCTGCCGGTCCGCGCCGCACTCGGGCGGCAAGTGTCCGACGCAGGAAGCCGCTACGAAGCGCGGGACCGATCCACCGCGAGGCGACCATCATCCGTCGCAGCGCGGGTCGCATGCTGGTGTAGACCTCGATGTCCGGGATTCCGGTGCTGTGGTAGGCTGTGGACACGTCGCCCCATGGGATCGTCGTTGCGTGCCGGAGCTTTCCGTCGCCGAAGTCGATGCGGCGCGTGCGCCATGCCGGCGGCACCGCGACAATCTTCCCGTTCACTCGCGCCGCGCCTGAGGATCCAAGGTTTTCCACCACCGTGGTCAGCGTTCCGCGCGAAATACCGCCGGACGCGTGGAAGCCAAGTGCGAGGCGCACGGCATCCGGCACCCGACGCGCGAGATGTGCGGCAAGACACTCGGATGGAACAACATCGAAGCCGACTCCGGGGAGCAACATGATCCCCGCCGCCCGCGCTTCTGCATCGCGAGCGGCGAGGCCCTCGAATACATCGATCTCTCCGGTGATGTCCAGATAGTGCACCCGATTCCGGATGCACGCGTCGGACATCGCGCGCCACGTGTGCGCAAACGGCCCGGCACAGTGCAACACCGCGGTTGCACCCTCGAGTGCGGCGTCCAGCGCTGCGGCATCGTTGATTGCCGCGCAGCGCCACTTGAGAGTCAGCAGCTCGGCTTGCGCACTCACCGCGTCGGCCGAACGGCCGGCCAGCGTCGGGCGCAGGCCACGAGCGATTGCCTCTGCAACGACGAGCCGCCCCGTGTAACCAGTAGAGCCGTAAATCAGCAGCATGACCGTATGGTAGCGCCGGTAGCCGACCTCAAGTTGGAAGCGTAGCGTTACCGCGGTGTTTTTCGCGGAATTTTCGTATCCGCCATCGCCGCGTGGTACACGTAGCTCGCCATGATCGTCGCGTTCTTCATTAGATCATCGGCCTGGATCGTGTCAAAGAAATCCAGATTGGTGTGGCCGCCGCCGCCAGGGATGTGATCCTGCAGGAACTGGAAGCCGGGAAGCCCGACCTCGTCGAACGCGATATGGTCGGTGCTCCCGAGGCTCTGGTTCGAAACCGCCGTCATCCCGAGATCCCGAAACGGCTCCATCCACGCGGTGAGCATTGCGCGCGCGTGCTCGTTGCCCTGGAGGTAGATGCCGCGGTACTGCCCGGCGTTGTAATCCTGATTGAAGTACACAGAGAGCTTGTCGTACGCCGGCTTCACTCCCACTGCCGGATCCCGAGGATCGCCGAAGTGCTCGCGCACGTACGCGCGCGAGCCCCATAGCCCCTGCTCCTCCCCGCTCCAGAGGCCGACGCGAATGGTGCGTCGAGGCTTGGCACCAACAGCCTTGAGAATACGCATCGCCTCGAGCATGACAGCCACGCCGGACGTATTGTCGCTCGCGTTAGGGCTGGCGTGCCATGTATCGAAATGCGCACCGAGCATCACCACTTCGTCGGCAAGGTCCGAACCGCGTATCTCGCCGACGATGTTCATCGCCTTCTCGACGGTCTCGCCGATGCGGTTCCGCACTTCGAATTCGACTTTCACCGGGATACCCCGGCTCGCAATGCGGTACATCCGGTTGTAGTGCTCCGGCGTAATGGCCACGATCACGGGCGAGGCGAGATCGCCTGCGCGCGACCATTGATCGATCTTGGAATCCGGGCGCGAATAACCGCGCACCGCGCCGAGCCATCCGCTCTCGCTCTGCAGGACTGCGGCCACACCTTCGGACTTGTAGAACGCCATCTTCTCGATGGCCGACACCGCGTTTGGATTTGGCACCGCGCGAGGCGCAACGGCGCGGCGCGGTACAATGACCGTCTGTTCTATCGCGTGCAGATCCTGCTGCGTCAGCCTCGGTACACCGTTGGTGAGCCGGGTGAGATCAATCGTCGCCGGCGGCGTCGAGAGAACGGCCTTTCCCTTCAGCGTGCCGCGAAGTTCTGCGAGATCCGCTTTCGACGTCAGCTCCGCGATCACGGCCTCCGCCGTGACCTTGCCGTTCGTGCCGGCCGTGTGGGCGATCGGATACCCAACCATCGGTGAGTAGTCCGGCTCTATCATGTGCAGCGACACGTACTCGTTGTCCCACGTTACGCCGAAGTCCATGTACGGTTCGGCGGCGACGTTATCCAATCCCATTCGCGTCAGCTCGCCGCGCACCCACGCCTGTGCACGCTTCATGTCATTCGAGAGAGTGAGGCGCGCGCCCAGCACGTCCGTCATGTAGCTCTCGAACTCCATCACCTTGGAGCGCTGGAGGCCCTCTTCGCGAATCTTGGCCACCATAGCCCAATCCACTTCAGTGGCCGGAGTGAACGCGATGAGCGAGCTGACACCGAGCGCGACGACAGCGAGCAATCGGAAACGTGTACTCATGTGACGGACGCCTCGATGGAATGTTCGGTGCAACCGTGCCTGACTAGCGATCCTTGCCCTTGTCGATCATCCCGTCCAGCGCCCGCTGAACGGCGCGCGACGATCCGATGCCCACGGCGATGGCAAATGCCACGCCGACCGCGCCGAACCCGATGAGGAACGCGGACAGGACGATCTGCCGCGCAAAATCGAGTTGCCATAGTGCCAGCGCGCCGACCACCGACCAGAGAGCGGCTTTGCAGATTCTGGCGACGAGTCTCGCACGCGCAACGCCTTCCTCTTCCAGCGCGTCTTCCACGCGGTCGGCGAGCATATTGGCGAGGAATACACCGACTATCCCGATGGCTCCGACGAGCGCCAGATTCGGCAGGGTGAACAGGGCGCGATCCACAAGCCGTGACAGCACTGTAAGGCCCCAGATCTGGAGCGCGTTATCGAGAAAGACAAGAAGGACGAGGATCAGAACAACATTCCCGACGCGGTCGTACAGCGCGGAACGCACATCGCCCTTAGCGAACGCCGCGCGCCACGACTGTTTTCCCCCCAGCCGATCGAGCCGGAGCCAGACTAGTGCTCGAACTACGGCGCGCTTGGAGAGCCAGGCGACACCGATGCCGAGTGCCAGCACGACGAGGCCGGCCGCGAGCGTGGGAAGGTATTCGGAGACGCGGTTCCGGAATTCGGCCAGAGTACCGGTCGCAGGAAGCTGGGTCATGGCCTATTTCCTCGAGAAAAAGACATCGTCGAGCCGGCGCGCGCGGTGTTCCCGCACGGCACTGACTACGATGACGGAGTTTCGCTTTCGGCTCGCAATGAGCGCGGGAAGCGTGATGCCCAACAACGGCACGAGCGGTCCGCTCGTTGGTGCACCTATAAGTACGACATCGCCACGCGCGATTCCACGAAGCAGTCCGCGGGCAACGTCCGCGCGGCGAAGCACCTCAATCGGCTGTTCTAGCTCCGCCTCCGCCAACAGAGCCTGCGCATCCGCAGTGCGTTGCGCCGCATCCGCCTCGCTGAGCGCCGGATCGACGACGGTCACCGGACGGACAGCGGCATCGAACCACGCACCGAAGGCGGGCGCGAGGCGCGCGGCGAGCGTTGCGTTGGCGGCCTTGGTGACTGGAACAACAACCCGCGAAATGTTCGCGCGGTCCAGCACGCCATACACGATCGCAACCTGGCACGGCGCGTTCTTCAGGACGAGGTCAGCAACCGACGGAACAAGTTGGTCGAGCAGCGAACGCTGCCGCGGCTGGCCCAGGACGAGGAAATTGCAATCGGCCTCGCGGGCAGCCTGAACGAGCGCGTGGCTGATTCTCCGGCCGATCTCGACCACGGGCCGGACCTCGATCCCGCGCTCGCGCCCGAATTGTACTGCTGCGTCGAGCCGCGCCTCCACTCCGCGCGGCAACGCCATGCCAGCCATGATCGGCTCACCGTCCGGCACCTCGACGACGGTCACGGCCACGACTTCGCCATTGTTTGGCTTGGCAATCGCGAGTGCCGTTTCCATCAGGCTCGGAAGCGAATCCATGTCGGCGAGCGCCACGAGCACGCGGTATTCATCGCGCTCTATCCGCTCCATCCACGATGTACGAGCCTGAAACACGGTCTCGCGCTTGCGGCTGTACATCATATAGAAGGCCCAGCCCGCAACGATCCACAGGGCAGTCGCGAGCCACGCAAGCGGATATCCGACGAACATGAACACCGCCACGAACAGCATCGCCACGATGGCAATAATCGGCGTCACTGGGACGAAGGGCACCTTGTATCCACGGTCCAGATCGGGACGCTGTTTGCGCAGCCGAATAAGCGCGATGTTCACGCCGCCGAACAGCAGCAGAAACATCACGCTTGCCGCCGCCGCGACATCCTCGATCGGCAGCGCCACCGCCATGCCAACGATGAGAACTGTGGAAACAAGAATCGCGATGTGCGGAGTTCCGCGCGTCGGATGCACGCGTGCTACCGCCTGCGGGAGGCTCGCGTCGCGTGCCATCGCAAATGCCACCCGCGACGATGAATAGATGGTCGCGTTCAGCGCCGAGACGGTGGACAACAAGCCGCCGACGAGAATGACGATTCCACCGCCGACCATGAACTGGTTGGCCGCCGCTACAAGCGCGACTTCCTTCTCCTGCCCGAGGTACTCCGTCACCGACATTCCGGCTGGCGGCGTGACAGCGCCAATCGCGACGAACGCCACTAGCAGATAGATGGGAATCACAATGAGGAGCGACAGGAACACCGCGCGCGGAATATTGCGTTTCGGGTCTTCGACCTCCTCGCTCGTCTGCGCGATGATCTCGTATCCTTCAAACGCGATGAACGTGAGCCCCATCGCCGCAAACACACCGCCAAGTCCATTCGTCATGAACGGCGAGAACGACCCCTGCCAGCCGGTTTTTTGCGCCATCGTCCAGAGCCCGGCCGCGATGAACGCGCCGATGATGGCGATCTTTCCGATCGTGACGACGTTGCCGGCTTTCCCGGCTTCCGCTGCGCCGCGAAAATTGATGTACGCGAACACGGCGCACGCGCCAACGGCAAGCCAAATTTCGACCGGGAAGATCGGCGTCTGGATATCGTGAAATCCGGCCACGGCCATCGCTTCCCTGAAGTACGCGCCGAAGCCGAGTGCGTAGAGGGAGCAGGCGACGGCGTGGGCAAACCAATCCATCCATCCGGCAAGGAACCCGCTCGGATCGGGGAGCGACTGCTTGATCCAGAGATAGCCGCCGCCGGCGCCATGAATGGCACCGCCCAGCTCGGCGTACGCCATGGCCGTGAGCAGCGCAATCAGTCCGTTGAGCAGGAACACGACGAGCAGCGCAGGGCCGGCTACACCAGCCGCAATCCCGGTGAGCACAAAAATGCCGGCCCCGATCATGGCGCCGACACCAATCATGGTGACGTCGATCAGCCGCATCTCGCGGCTTAGGCGAACTTCGACTGCCACGGGCGCTCCGTCGAAAGGACATATCGAGTGTAGGGGCGCGACGGCGACCGGGCAAGGCGCGGCCGTGTTACCCGGCGAACACCTTGGCCAGGTACGCTACGGCGATGCCGGCGTAGTTGCCCCCTGCGCGCTAGAACCCGCGCGCCGTATCGAACACGTTCAGCAGCGGGCTCCCGGCCAGGTACCGCCGGAGGTTCTCGCAGAACAGCTCCGTGATGCGCGCATTTTCACCGTCCGTGGTGCTCGCCGAGTGCGAACAGACAATCACGTTGTCCATCTCCCAGAGCGGGCTCGACTGTGGAAGCGGTTCCTGCTCAAACACATCGAGCCCAGCGCCAAGCAGGTGGCCCGAACGCAGGGCGTCAACGAGCGCCGATTCGTCCACCAATGCTCCGCGGCCGATATTAATGAACACCGCTCCGCTCGGAAGCATGGCCAGTTCAACTGCTCCGATCATGCGGGCGGTCTCAGCCGTATGCGGTGCAATGAGCACGAGATTCTGCGCCTCGGCGAGCGCGCGCGGAAGATCGGCCGGGCCGTAGAGCACATCGAGGTGCAAATCGGCCGGCACCACTCCGACGGTCGATCGCTTCACACCAACGACGCGCATCCCGAACGTCTGCCCCATCCGCGCGACTTCCTTGCCGACGCGTCCCACGCCGACCACCACGAGCGTCTGTCCACGAAGATCTGTGGACGCGAATCGCTCCCAGTGCTTGCGCTGCTGATCGCGCTTCACGGAAAACAGTTTCCGGTGGAACGACAGCATCACGAGAACGCAGAACTCGGCCAGCGGCTGCGCGTGCACGCCCGCTGCAGTGGTGAAGACGGTGTTTGGCATGGACGTTGCGTAGCCCGCCGTGCGTACGAACTCGCCGATTCCTGAGCTCGTCGCCTGTATCCAGCGGACGCCGGGCGCAAGCGTGCTCAACTCGCGGACGTGCGACTTGTCGAAGTCGAAAAGCACGTCAGCGCGGGCGAGCAGGCTCAGCCACCGCGCTTCCTGTTCCGCGGTTCGCGTGAACGGGTGGCCGGTGTGATCAGCGTGATAGCGCGGCGGCGCGAGCAGCTCCGGCTCGAACAGGACATCGATCCGCGGGTCCAGTCCGCGGATACGCTCGACCAGTTCCGGCTCGAGATAGCTGGCGATCAGAACGACGCAGCGCATGGCGATTCCCGAATTCCTACTCGCGGTATCCGGCCAGCACGTCGGCTTCGAATTCCTCGGCGAGCGCAGTCGTCACGGCGCCGATGTCATTCGTTCGTTCGTACATCGCGAGTTGCCTGTCAGCACTCGTCGGTGCGCCGTCGGCGAACCGTTGCAGTTCATCGATGTACGGTTCGTTCCCAACCATGAAGCCGTCGCGCTCGAGATCATCGAGCGTAACGCGCAGCCAGTCGCGAATCGGCATCGTGTTGCCTTCGTCGTCGAGCACGAAATCGGCGTTCATGCCGTGACGGGACGCCCTCCACTTGTTCTCGCGGATGCGCCAGCCCGGCGGATAAAGACGCCCCTGGCCCGCGGCGACGCGCGAGCCGGCGCGGCGCGCGAGTCCCTGCGCCAGCGCGACGATCACGCACGTTTCACGCAGCGTGGCAAGTCCGTCGCAGACGCGAATCTCCAGCGTTCCAAACCGGGGGCTCGGACGAATGTCCCACCAGAGATCCTTCAGCGACGTTATCGCGTGCGATCGCGTTAGCGCGGCCACTACTTTGAGAAACTCATTCCAGTCGCGGACGAGCGCTGGCATCGCTGCGGTCGGCATCGCCTCGAACACGGTGATGCGCGACGACGAGAGGCCCGTGACGTACCCCTGCCAAAAGGGTGAACTCGTGGAAATGGCCAGGAGCATCGCGAGATCGTGCAGTAACTCGTTCTGGACCGCAATGCACGTTTCGGCGTCCGGCATCCCGATGTGAACGTGCAGCCCGAAAATGAGGAGCCGGCGCGCAATCCACTGATTGCGCGCGAGTAGCGTGTGATAGCGTTTGGCCGGGAACAACTCGCGTTCCTGATACCGCGCGGTCGGGTGCGTGCCGGTGGCAATGAACCTGACCCCATCCGCGTGTGCCAGCGCAAGGAGCGGCTCCGCCGTGGCGCGCAGGTCCCGCTCTGCATCCGTGGTCGTACGGCAGATACCCGTGCTGATCTCGAGCATGGACTGAAAAAATTCGGCCTGAATCCGCGGCGGACCGCTCCAGTCGCTGAGCAGCCGCTCGGCGAACGGCTTCAATGCGTTCGTTTCGCGGTCGACGATTTGAAGTTCCACCTCGACGCCGAGCGTAAACGGTTCTGATCTGGCAAATTCGACCATGGCGGGCATCAGCCGGAGGGGGCGACGCGCCTCGTGCGCTACCGCAGGACTCAATCATACGCCCCCCGCCACCGTTCGTACCAGTATCGCGTTGCTCGGATCTCCGAGGGGCCGCGGTCTGGGCCGGTCGGGCCGGGCAGCGTTACGTGAAATCTCTTGCGCGTTCCAACAGCGCCTCGAGCCCCGGCTCGTCGGCGTCGCGTGGCTTTCCAGGATGTATGATCGACACCTGACAGCTCTCGGCGGCCTCGACGAGCTGGGCATAAGTTCCGGCGTCCACGTCCGCGATATACGCCTGCTTGTTCTCATTGTACGCGAACATCTTGTCGTTCATCTGCGTGCACTCATTGCACGTCGTGCAGCGTGCAGTCTCGATGTACGCCTCGTCTGGGTTTCTCAATTCCTCGGCCGTAGCTTCGGCCGTAGCTTCGGCCTCTGCCTGAGCGGGCGCCTGCGGCGGCGCGGCGGCTACTGACACCGGCGGGTCGGCTGCTCGGTGCTCCGCTCGCTGCTCCGCGTGCGAATTGTGAATGCCTCCGAGCTCCTGGAGGCTGTGCCACGATTCGCGACAGCGCCGTGCGGCCCGCAACAACCGGTCGTCGACCACGGAGCGAAACAGCGAGTTTCTGTCGTCCACCAAGGTGATGAACGGAACGGTATGACACTCCCGACAGTGTTACTCCCGGGGCATCAACCGACTGTCAGGGATACCCGCAGGTCGTGTCCGGCAAACCGGTTGTTCTCTGCCGCTCGGCCAGCGCGGCTCGTAGGCGTAGCGCCGGTAGCCCGCGGCAGCTTCATTAGATAACCGCTCCTTCAGATAACCCTTCCTTCGCGTCCCGCGTGACCTCAGAGCTCAGCAATTCCCTTGTGTTCGCCCCGTCGCTCATCGGCCTTCCGTATGATGCGAGTTCGTCGTTCATGCGCGGGCCGGCTGACGCGCCCGCCCTGATTCGTGCAGCCATACACTCAACGGCCGGCAACTCTTGGACGGAAGACCTTCACGACCTCGCAGCATCGGAGGGACTGAGCGATGCCGGCGACCTTGAACTCCCACCGACTTCGGCAGCCCGCGAGCTGATCGAAGCCGGAATCGTGCGCCTGCTTGAAAGCGACCGGAGACCGATTGCTCTTGGCGGCGATCACTCGGTGACGTATCCGATCCTCCGGGCAATCAATGGACCACACCCCCGGCCGACGATCCTTCACATAGATGCGCACCCCGACCTCTACGAGGAGTTTGAGGACGATCGCTACTCGCATGCGTGCCCGTTCGCCCGCATCCACGAGGACGGACTCGCTGCGCGGCACGTCCAGGTCGGAATCCGGACGATGAATGCGCAACAGAACGCGCAGGCGGTTCGGCACGGCGTGGAGGTCATCGACATGCGGGCGTGGGCCGCAGGTGTCCGGCCGGTTGTAGAGGGTCCGGTGTACCTCTCGATCGATCTCGACGGCATCGACCCGGCATTTGCACCCGGCGTGTCGCACCGCGAGCCGGGAGGACTGACGACCCGCGAGGTCTTGACGCTCATCCAGAGCTGCGCTGGTACTCTCGTTGGCGCCGACGTCGTGGAGTTCAATCCACGTCAGGACGCCACCGACCTCACGGCACGTCTTGCGGCGAAGCTGGTGAAGGAGATCGCGGCGCGAATGTTTGCCGACCGAGAGCGAGGAGGCGTTTAGTGGCAATCGGGCCCAGCATCGAGTCTCTGCCTGCAGACTGGCCAGCGTGGAGGCGAAATCTCCACGTTGTCATTTTCGGCCACCACACTCCGGCTGGAAAGGCGTTTGACGTAGCACTCATCATCAGCATCGTGCTGAGCGTCATCGCCGTGATGCTCGACTCAGTGAGCAGTATTCGGGACGCCTACGGCCCGGCACTTCATGCGCTCGAGTGGATGTTCACCATTGTCTTCACGATCGAGTACGGACTCCGGTTGATCTGCGCGCCGCGTCCCGGCGCATATGCTCGGAGCTTTTTCGGAGTGGTTGACCTGGCCTCAATCCTCCCGACGTACGTCAGCCTGATCCTGCCGGGAAGCCAGTACTTCCAGGTGATCCGCGTCCTGCGCGTGCTCCGCGTATTTCGCGTACTGAAGCTCGCCGAGTATATCGGTGAGGCCGACGTGTTGCTCAATGCGCTCGTCAGGAGCCGTCGCAAGTTGTCGATCTTCATCGCGACTGTCCTCGTGCTGGCTGTGATCCTTGGCTGCGCGATGTACATCGTCGAAGGAGGGACGCACGGGTACACCAGCATTCCGCAGTCCATCTATTGGACAATCGTCACGATCACTACGGTCGGCTACGGCGACATAGCACCGGTCACGCCGCTGGGACAGGCGCTGGCCTCCGTGATCATGCTGCTCGGTTACGCGATCGTCGCAGTGCCAACGGGCATAGTCACGGTAGAACTGACACGCAGCGCCAAGCAAACGCCACGAACCTGTGGCGGATGCGGTGCGGCCGAACACGACACTGATGCCGGGTTCTGCAAGCTTTGCGGCGTGCGGTTGTGAGCGACGCCGGCTTTCGATTCACCGGTTGCTCGTAGCAGGAGCGCTCTCTTTTCGGTAGCTTGAGTGGAGACCTGCTGACGGCGAACCGGAGGTTCGATGCGTATCGCCGACCTGCGCCGCCTGCGCACCGCGCTCAGAACGGCGACCGCACTGATGCTGACCGCAACGGCTGCCGCGTTTGCGCCGCAAGGCGCGAATGCGCCGGCGGCGTCTGCGCCGGTACCAGATTCCGCTGCGCGCGGCACCGTCGACGTGATCCAGGTGGACGACGCGATCACGCCGATCACGCTGCAGCAGATCGAGCGGCAGATTGACGAGTCGGCGACGCGTGGGGCACGGGCGCTCGTGCTCGTGATGGACACGCCGGGCGGACTGGAGTCCGCGATGCGATCCATCGTCCAGGCAATTCTCGCGAGCCCCATTCCCGTGATCACGTACGTGTCGCCGCCGGGTGCCAGGGCCGCTTCGGCTGGACTGTTCATTGTCACGGCAAGCCACGTGGCGGCAATGGCCCCGAGCACGAACCTCGGAGCCGCATCGCCGGTGGCGATGGGCGGAACCATGGACTCGACGCTCGCGAAGAAGGCGATGTCCGATGCGGCTGCGCTGATCGAGGGACTGGCGCAGGCGCGCGGACGAAACGTGGAGTGGAACGGGCGCGCAGTGCGCGAGGCCATCTCCGCCGGCGCGACAGAAGCCGTGGAGCTGAACATCGTCGACTTCATCGCCGACGATCTCGACGACGTGCTGCGCAAGGCACACGGGCGCATGGTCATGGTGGCCGGCGTCGAGACGACGCTCGACCTGGCCAGCGCGGAACTCCGCGAGATCACTCCGTCGTTTCGGCTCCGCGTGCTCTCGTTCATCGCCAACCCCAATGTGGCGTACCTGCTGCTCACGCTCGGCTTCTACGGACTCCTGTTCGAGCTGCAGAGTCCGGGCGCGATCCTGCCCGGGGTTGCCGGCGCGATCTTCCTGATTCTCGGAGCCGTCGCACTCCAGATGCTCCCCGTCAACGCCGCGGGGCTTGCGCTGATCGTGCTGGCGCTTGCGTTTTTCGTGATCGAACTGAAGGTTCAATCACACGGCGTGCTCGCGACCGGAGGGGTCCTGTCGTTCGCGATCGGTTCGCTGATCCTCTTTCAGCCGGGGCGTGGAGACGTGTTCCGCGTATCGTGGCCAGTGATTGTCGGCACAACCGCGGCCACTGCGGCGTTCTTCATCTTTGCGATCGGGAAGGCGCTCGCCGCACAGAAACGCCGCGTCACGACTGGACCCGAAGCTCTCATCGGCTCAACTGGTGAGACGCTAACTCCGCTCGCCCCTCGCGGGCAGATTCGCGTGCACGGCGAAATCTGGCAAGCCGAAACGGCAGGCCACCTCCCCGCCGGCGCCGGCGTCGAGGTCTTACAGATGCGCGGGTTGACGCTCGTCGTCGCGCCGCGATCCAAGGAGTACCCTGAATGAACCAGACCCTCCAGTTCCTCATACCGATCGTCTTCATCGCCGGCGCGATCATTGCCAGCGCCGTCAAGATCCTTCGCGAGTATGAACGCGGCGTCGTATTCCGGCTCGGCCGCTTCATCGGCGTGAAAGGGCCGGGACTCATCCTGCTGATCCCGTTCGTGGACCGGATGGTCAAGGTGAGCCTTCGCACGATCACGATGGACGTGCCGCCGCAGGACGTTATCACCCGCGACAACGTATCCGTGAAGATCAATGCGGTGATCTACTTCCGCGTCGTTGACGCCGCCAGGGCGATCATCGAGGTCGAGGATTTCCTGTATGCCACGTCGCAGATTGCCCAGACAACTCTGCGCGCCACGGCCGGCCAGTCGGAGCTTGACCAGATCCTGGCGCAACGCGAGGAAATCAACCGGGAGTTGCAGCGCGTCATTGATCAACAAACCGAGCCGTGGGGGATCAAGGTCTCGGTCGTTGAAGTCAAGAACGTTGATTTGCCCCAGGAAATGCAACGGGCGATCGCGCGTCAGGCCGAGGCCGAACGCGAGCGACGCGCCAAGGTGATCAACGCCGAAGGCGAGTTCCAGGCGTCCACGCGTCTCGCCGAAGCTGCGGAGATCATCCAGCGCCAGCCAGCCGCAATCCAGCTGCGGTATCTCCAGACGCTGGCCGAGATCGCGACCGAGAACAACTCGGTGACCGTGTTCCCGGTTCCGATCGACATGCTGACGGCGTTCATGGAGAAACTGACGGCGAAGCCCTCCCTGCCTCCTGCACCATAAGGAATCGTATCAAACCGCTGCACCGTGGGGTCACGCAGCGCACATCTGCCCGAGAAAGGAGAATCACATGGCCGAAAGCGTTTACAAAGTCATCGAGTTGGTCGGCACGAGCACGACGTCATGGGAAAAGGCGGCGGCTGCCGCGCTGACCCGTGCGGCGAAGAGCTTGCGCGACCTGCGCATCGCCGAGGTGACAAGACTCGACATCCAGATGAAGGACGGCAAGATCGACTGCTATCGCGCAAAACTGAAAGTGTCGTTCAAGTACGAAGGCAAGTAGCGGCAGTCCGGACACACCGGCGCGTTTGCTCCGAGCCGTGAAGCACGCGATTCTTCGTCGATGATGACCGAACGACGTTTCAGCGACGAGGAAGTCGCCGCACTTTTCGAGCGTGCGGCCGCGGCGGAGCATGCCACGCCCCGGCCCGTTGCGGCGTCGAGTGGCATGACGCTCGCGGCGCTACAGGACATCGGGCGCGAGGTGGGCATCGAACCGGAACTGGTCGGTAGGCGAGCGAAGAACGGCGGAGCGCTCCTGACAGCAACGATGAATCTCCGTCGCGTTCTAGCGTGGTCGCTCGCCGCGGCGTTCCTCACAACCGCGGTGGCCTGCACGCCGGCGGCGGAGCAGGCCATCACTGCGGCGACGGCGCCGCAACCGAATCCGCACGCAGGCGACTCGATTGGATCTGTTCGCGAGATCTACGACGGCGTGCTCACGCCCGAGCTGGCCGTCAACACGTTTCGCAACATCGACCGGCTCTTCCCGACTCGCGTTGTTACCCGCTCAGCGAATCCGCTACCGCTGCCGCCGGCCGATGCGGTGTTCGACTCTGTGACGACGACATATCGCGGCGAGAGCTACACGCTTGATCAGTTCATTGAACTGAATCGGGTGGCCGGTCTCCTGGTGCTGCAGGATGGGCGCGTCAGACTCGAACGGTACCTGCTCGGAAACACCGACCGAACGCGGTGGATGTCCATGTCCATCGCCAAGTCCATCACATCAACGCTCATCGGTGCGGCGGTGAAGGAAGGGCGCATCACGGCGATCACTGATCCCGTGACTAAGTACGTCCCTTCGCTTGCAGGCAGCGCCTACGACGGCGCATCCGTGCGCGACGTGCTGATGATGTCGTCGGGTGCGCAGTGGAGCGAGACATATACGAATCCCGCATCTGATCGAAGACGGCTGCTCGAAGCCCAGATTTCGCGGACTCCGGGCTCGGCTATGGAAGTGATGAAGAGTCTTCCGCGCGCAGCGGACCCCGGTACGAAGAACACGTACAACACCGGCGAGACCCAAGTGGCCGCTGAAATCGTGCGCAACGCGGTCGGGACTTCGCTCTCGGCGTATCTCGGCGAACGAATCTGGAGCAAAGTGGGCATGGAGGCCGACGCCAACTGGTGGCTCGATTCGCCAGACGGCGTCGAGATTGGCGGAAGCGGATTTAGCGCCACACTCCGCGACTACGGCCGTTTCGGACTATTCATGCTTGGCGGCGGAATCGCCGGCGGAGAGGCGATTCTTCCGGATGGCTGGGTAGCCGAAGCCACCAGTCCGAAAATGCTCGCCGGACGAACGGGGCCGGTGCCGCTCGACTACGGCTACCTCTGGTGGACCGGCACGTCGGCAACTGACAGGCGCGACCACGCCTTCGGGGCGGAAGGCATTCACGGCCAGTTCATCTATGTGAACCCGGCGGCAAAAATCGTGATCGTGATCTGGAGCGCGCGGCCCAGGCCATCTGGCGGCGCAGTGGTGGATGAGTGGGCGTTCTTCGACGCGGTGGTGAGCGCCCTCCGTTAGCCCGGCACCGCGTGCAACGGGTCGGTGGTGCTCATCGGTCCCGTGATGCACTTTTGTCCGCTGGGTACGCTCCGCAACTTGCGAACGCCGTTGCTCGTGACCAGTAACTTCAACAAAGACACCATCATGGGACAGACGTATCAGTCGATCGTGATCAACGCGCCCGCCGAGAAGGTGTGGTCCGCCATCCGCAACTTTCACGATATGGGCTGGGCGCCGAACGTGATCACGAAGGTCGATGGTGTGGGTGACAAAAAGGGAAACGAAATCGGCGCAGGTCGCGTGGTCAACGGGGCCTTCCACGAAACGCTTCATGAGCTCGACGACAAAGGGCGCACCTTTGCGTACAGCATTGATGATGGCCCCCCGCCGGTATCGAAGGTCGACGTGAACTCGTACGTGGGCCGCGTAGCGCTGCGCTCGGTGACCGAAGGCGGCGGCACGTTCGTCGAATGGTCGTCGTCGTGGAAGAACAATGACAAAGCGGCAGCAGAGTTTTGCCACGGCATCTACGTCGCTCTCCTCGGGGACATGAAGAAGAGCCTCGAGAGCTGAGCATAACCGCGCCAGGCGGGCCTACGCACCGGAGGCGCAGTACATCCTTCGTGGATCGGTGGCGGGTTTCAACGCTGTGCTGACCGCCCTTCGCCAGTCCACCTGTTTTCGTATTTCGCCGCTCGCAGAGTTCCCTGCCACGGATTCTGGAGATCAAATGACAGATATCGCCGACGGCGACGAAACTGGTGACGCGCCCGCCGAACTCCGCTGGGTTCGCCTCACCGGTTGTGCGAACACAGTTGAAGCCGAGGTGCTCCGGCAGACGCTCGACACCGCAGACATTCCCGTCCTCATTCGCGGGCTGCAGCCCGGAATTTTTGGCGGTGGATTTCAGGGCGCCATCCCCCACGGGATTGATGTCTGCGTGCCATCTCCCGAGCTCGAACGCGCGCGCGAGCTACTCAGCGACAGCCCTGAGTAGCCGCGGACCGTGCGGTGATTTCGCGCCTTGACGCATCTATATTGCCGGGGCGGTGCATCTGATTGTGGTGTTGGCCGTTCCGTACCCACAGGAGGATCGCACGATGATTCGTCCGCTCTTGGCGGTCGCCCTCTTGGGCATTTCCACTCCCGCGCTCTCGCAGGCACCGCTCGACTCGGCCGCGCTCCGCCATTCGGTTGAACAACTGCGTTCGTCCATCGGCAAATGGAATGTCGCACCGGCGCGTAGCCCAGCGCCTTTCTAGCGCAGCAAGTACCGTTCGCTGGCCAGGTCGACAACGCAGCTCCGCCGTGGCAGTATTGGATCTGTTCCAGTCGCACTTCCCCCACTCGGCAGCCCTCAATGCGCCCGACGCTGAAGCCGCTTTGCATTGCCCTCGCACTGACGATGACCGCCGCCGCGCCGCTCAGCGCGCCGCTCAGCGCGCAGGAATCGGCGCCGATGAAGTTGCTCGGACCGCCGGGTCTGCTGCCGGGTAAATGCACCGTCGTTCGGAGCAGCATCGGGAACAATCCGCGCGATTCGACCATTACGCGCACGCTCCTCCTTTCCGAGTCTGGAAAGGACGTGCGCCGGATTGTGACGGCAGAGGATCTTGCCGGCCAGCTCGTTCGAGTGTCGGACGTTTCGTTTACAGCGCTCGAGAATGTGGAAGTACGCTTCGCCGGCAACCGGCCCCGCGTGTCGTGGCATACAACCGGCGACACCGGAATGCCTGACTCGGCCGCCGGCGTTGCGGCTCAGCGGCTTGCCGACGTGCTCAGGCGCCGCTGCTCGGTTCGCTGAGGGCGAGCGCAACAAACCAGCCGTCTAGTTAGGCAAACGAGACGCATGCGCTGAGGCCAAACGTGAGCGTGCGTTCGGCGGGATTGCGCTGGAAGGCAGAATTTTGCACTGTATGAATGGATGCGCCTGACGCACCGACCCGCGGAGTCAGTTTTCGGATAACGAACGCACCGATACCCGGAGGGATCGTCCATGATAAGCGAGCCATCAGATCTCCACCTCACCGAGCGAGTTCGCAAAGCGGTTGAGCTCGCCAACGATGAAGCCGCGCGGCACCGTCACGAATACGTTGGCACCGCGCACCTCCTGATGGCTCTGGTGGATTCTGGTGAAGGCGTCGCCGCAGCGGTTCTCAAGGATCATGGCGTTCCGCCGCAAGAGCTCCGAAAACGCCTGGACGTTGTGATTCAGCACGGCCGCTATCCCGACGACGTGAACCTAGAGCGCGCGATGACGACCAAGTGCCGCCGGACGTTTGCGTACGCCGAGCAGGAGGCTCGCACGCTCGGGCACAATTACATCGGAAGTGAGCACCTGCTGATCGGCTTTCTCAATGAGCCCGCGAGCGTCGCCGGTCAGATACTCATCGAGGCCGGAATCACGGAAGAAGTTGCCCGCCAGGACGTGCTGAGGTTGCTCGGGTCGGCGGCAAAGCATACGGGCGCCGATCCGGCCTGAGGACGCGCTAAAAGCCAGCGTCGGATTGGTCGTCGCCAGCCGGTGCTAACTTGCACGGCATGACGCGCGACGACCGCTGGACTTCCGTAGACCACTACATCGAGGACATGCTCCTCAAGCCGGACCCCGAGCTCGATGCTGCACAGGCAGCATGCGACGCAGCCGGACTGCCGAGCATTGCGGTATCGCCGGCCCAGGGGAAGCTCCTCTCGCTGATGGCCAAGGCGTGCGGCGCGTGCAATATCCTCGAGATCGGCACGCTCGGCGGCTACAGCACAATCTGGCTGGCGCGCGCCCTTGACCCCGGCGGACGCGTGACGTCGCTCGAGATCAGCGAGCGGCACGCTGCCGTCGCCCGTGCGAACATTTCATCCGCCGGATTCGGCGATGCGGTGGATATCCGCGTCGGGCCCGCAAACGAATCGTTGCGAAAGCTTGCCGCGTCACAGCACGAGCCGTTCGACTTCGTGTTCATAGACGCCGACAAGCAGGGTTACCCGGAATACCTCACGCTGACACTCCCGCTCTGCTAGGCAGGCGCGCTGATCGTCGCGGACAACATCGTGCGCGACGGCGCCGTGACCGACGACGCTAGTGACGACCCGCAGGTCCGGGCCGTGAGGAAGTTCAACGAGATGATGGCAGCCGAGCCCCGGCTGAACGCAACCATCGTGCAGACGGTTGGCGTGAAAGGGTATGACGGGTTCGCGATCACGATGGTGGCGCGGTAGCGGCAGGCGGATGAGGCAGCCATTCGTGACGAACGGCTGGCGCAGGAACGCGTTCCCTATCCGTCGCCAATCATCTCATTCACCGCTCCAATAAGCGCATCCATCTCGAACGGTTTCTGGAGCGCTTTTACAGTCCCTCCCGGCAACCCGGACCACGATATGTCACCGTGCACAAAGCCCGACATGTACACAACGCGCACGGCTGGGTTGTGTGCGGCAATCTGCTCAATCATCCGCATCCCAGTCATCGCCGGCATGATCACATCAGAAACGATCACCGCCGGACGGTCCTCTGGTGCCGCATCGACGTATCGCTTGATGGCTGCCGCCGGGCTCTCCGTATCCCAGACACGAAAACCGTGGCCGGCAAGGATCCCTTTCACCGCGCTGCGCACCGCGGCATCGTCGTCCACCAGGTACACCAATCGCGGACCTGGCGCCGACGCGGCTCCTCCGTCAGCGGCGTGGTCGCGCTCTGCATCGGCGGTGCGCTGTGCGATTGCGGCCCGCGCAACCTTGTCCGGAGCAACCGCCACCGAGTCACGCCCGCTCTCCTTGGCCCGGAACAGCGCGCGGTCGGCTGCACCAATGAGCAGCTCGTACGAACCCATGCCCGCTTCGTACGTTCCGATCCCCGCGCTCACAGTCTGACGGCCCCATGAGAACGGGATGTCACGCATCTGGTCGAGCACGCGCTGCGCGAAGAGCTGGGCGGCTGGCGTGTCTGCTTCGCGGAGTACCGTAATGAACTGACCGCCGCCGTATCGCGCGGACAGGTTCTCCTTTCGGGTGTTCGCCTGCAGCACTTTCGCGAATGCGCGGATCACGGCGTCACCAGACGGCTGACCGAGTCGCTTGTTGACCGCATCCAGACGATCGATATCGAAAATGATGACCGCCAGGTCACGCCCGCGGGCCGCAGCCGCAAACTCCTGCTCGATCGACTTGTCCACGTATCCCCGATTGGGGAGGCCGGTGAGGCGGTCCACCAATGCAGTCGCGTCAGCGGTGCGTCGCTCTCGATACAGCATCTCGACAAGAACGACCATTCCGATCAGAACGCCCAGGTAGAGGCCCGGACTGGTCGCCGGTAGCGAGTCGAGCGACTCGGCCGGATCGAGCGCTGCAACACTCGCCTGAATCCCGGCGATTGCGGCCATGCTCGCCGCGAGCGCAACGGCAGCGCCCCCAAGCCCTCGAAAGTACGCCAGCAGGAACGCAGGAATAACCGCAGTGATCCAGATCAGTACGCCGAGGCCGATGTCGCGTTCGGGAAACACGAACGCACTTCCGATCGCGATCGCCGCGATGAGGATCGAGCCGCCGAACGCGACCCGCGGGATTGGCTGCTGCTTCAGTTCAACCGGCATGTGTCGTCGATTGGAGGGACCTGCAATCTACGATCCGCGCCTACGGCATATACGCGATGCAATCGATCTCGACGCGAAGACCCTCGCCCGGGAGCCCGGCGGCTTGAATCGTCGTGCGGGCCGGACGATGATCCCCGAACATCCGTGAATACACCGCGTTCATCGCCGAAAACTCCTTCATGTCCATGAGGAACACGCCGCAGCGGAGCACGTACTTGAGGTCCGAGCCTGCTGCCTGAAGAATCGTCTGCACGTTCTTGAGGCATTGCTCGGTCTGCTCGCCGGGGTCGGCGCTGACGATTTTGCCGGTGGCTGGATCCACGGCGCCCTGACCGGAAACGAACACGAGGCGCTCGAATCCCATTCCCGGTGAATACGGGCCGACGGGCGCGGGGAGGTTGGCGGCTTGGACGGGACGGTGAGTCATGATCCTCTCGGTGGGGAGTACGAGGCATATTCAGTATCATGTGCCGCAGCGGCATCCTGCAAGCGGTACGCTTCCGACGCTGCAATTGCGGAGTCCCCAACGAATGCCGCGAGCGCGCAACCGTCGCCGCGCGTATGGGGTACGGAACGAAGACTCATCCCCACAGGAGTAGAGATGTCGAATTCGGGAATTGCCGCGCGCTGGAGCGCACTTGCCCCCTACCTGCAAAGCGCCCTGCGCATCATGGCCGGGTTCTCGTTCATGCTGCACGGCACACTCAAGCTCTTCGCCTTTCCCGGTGGCGAGAATACGGTGACGCTTATGTCGCAACGCGGACTCGCTGGAGTTCTCGAGGCGTTCGGCGGCGCGCTGATGCTCCTCGGACTCTTCACACGACCGGTCGCCTTCCTGCTCGCCGGCGAAATGGCCGTGGCATATTTTCAGGCGCACTTTCCACGCAGCTTCTGGCCGGTACAGAACGGCGGCGAGGCGGCATTGCTCTTCTGCTTCATCTGGCTCTATTTCTCAGCAGCCGGACCGGGCCCGTTGAGCCTTGACGCGAAGCGCGGCAAGTAGTGCGCCACGCAGATTGGTCCTTCGCTGCACGTACGTGAAATAGACCAGGGAACCTGCACGAGCTGAGGCCACATGTTCTGGAACGACATTCGTTACGCAGTCCGCTCGCTCGCGCGAGCCCCCGGGTTCGCCGTCGCCGTGGTCCTTACACTCGGGCTGGGCATCGGCGCCAACACAGCCATCTTCAGCGTCGTCCGGGGCGTGCTCCTCAAACCGCTCCCGCATCGCGATGGTGAGCGGCTGGTCTACCTGCGGCATTCGGTGAGCGGTCCGGGCGGCGACAACATCGTGTTCTCCGTGCCCGAGATTGACGACTACCGGAACGCGGCACGCACGCTCGGCGGAATCGCCGAGTATTCCGCCATGACGTACACACTGCAGGGAGAGCGCGATGCAGTGCGCATGACCGTTGGGCTCGTCACCGGCAACTACTTCAACGTGATGGGCCTCTCCACGATTCTCGGACGCCCGCTTACCGACGCCGATGACGGCACCAAAGTGCCGCCGGTGATGATCCTGACGCACGACTACTGGATGAAGCGGTTCGGCGGCGACAGCGGCATCGTGAACACTGACGTCCTGCTGGACGGCAGAGCCGTGAAGGTCGTCGGCGTGCTCCAACCCGCCCCGACCTTTCCGGCGCGTTTCGACGCCATTCTCAACATGGTCATCAGCGAGCACCACACCAGCGCACTCATGGTGCAGGGTCGAACGCACCGGATGACGGAGATGATCGCACGTCTCGCGCCGGGTGCCACCGTTGAGCAAGCCCGCGCGGAGGTCACCGACATTACGCGGCGCGCGGTGAGCGATCATCCCGACATGTACGACGCCGCATCGGGGTACCGTGTGACGCTCACGCCGTTTCAGGACGTACTCGGCGAAAAGGCGCGACTCACGCTCGGACTCCTCATGGGCGCGGCCGCGTTCGTGCTGATCATCTCGTGCGCCAACGTGGCCAACCTCACGCTGATGCGTGGCGTACGCCGAGAGCAGGAACTCGTCGTACGCGCAGCACTCGGCGCGGGTGCTGCGCGGCTCCGTCGACTGCTGCTCGCCGAGAATCTGGTGCTCGCCACGACCGGCGCCGCGCTCGGTCTCGTACTCGCCGTCGGTGTGCTACAACTCCTCGTGTCGCTCGCCGAACGCTACTCGCCGCGCGCCGGCGAGATTCAGCTCGATGGGATGGTGCTTGGTTTCACGCTCGTGCTCACGCTCGCGGTCGCAGTCATCCTGTCATTCGTGCCGCGACTCACCAAGGAAGGGTCGCTCGGCGGATGGATTTCGGCCGGGGTCAACCGGATGAGCGGCAGCGGCCGACGCCAGCGCCTGCAGCGCGCCCTCGTGGTGGCCCAGATCGCGGTTTCCGTCATGCTACTCACCGGCGCCGGCTTGCTGACGCGCACGATGGTTCGCCTGTCCGAAGTTGACACCGGGATGGACGCCGAACAGGTGCTTACTATGGAGGTGCCGCTGTCGGGCGGCGCCCGGTCCGACACGGCCGTGAAAGCGCTGTACGACCGCATGCGGCTCGAGGTGGCTGCGATTCCCGGAGTGAGCGAAGTGGGAATCGGTTCCGTCATGCCGCTACGCAACACCGGCGGGTTCATGCTCGATGTCAAGGCAGAAGGGCGCGCCGTAGCATCGGGCGAAGCGATACCACGCGCCGAGTTCCGCACGGCGAGTCCGGAATATTTTGACGCGGCAGGCATTCCTGTTCTGAAGGGAAACTCGTTTTCAACAACGGACCGGCTGGGCTCTGCACTCGTGGTGATCCTCAACAAGACACTCGCCGACCAGCTCTTCGGAGACATTGACCCCATTGGCCGGCGCGTGGCCTGGACCGGCGACGTGCTGCGCTTCATCGGCCTCAGCGGCGACTGGCGCACGGTCGTGGGCGTGGTCGGCGACACCAAGGACGGCGGACTGGACGCCGCGCCAGCGCCGGTGTTGTTCATGCCGTTCACGCAGGAAGCTGCGTTCTCGGGCGGCCTGGTCATTCGCGCCGGCGATGTGACGGCGGCGTCACTCGTGCCGGCGGCAACGCGACTCGTGCGCAGTATCGCGCCCACCGACCCCATCGAAAACATTCTCACGGTACCACAGATTCGCGACGAGAGCGTCGCGCCTCGGCGCCTGAACGCATCGCTGGTGTCGTCGTTTGGCCTACTGGCGGTGATCATCGCCGCCGTCGGGATTGCCGGAGTGCTCGCGTTTTCCGTGAGCGCCCGCACGAACGAAATCGGCATTCGCATGAGCCTTGGCGCCGACAGCGGAAGAGTGCAACGGATGGTGCTTGCCGAAGGCGGCATATTGCTCGTCGCAGGACTGGTGCTCGGCATCGTTGGCGCGCTGTTCACCACGCGGCTCATCGAGGGCTTGCTGTTCGGCGTGGCTCCGAACGACCCAGCCACGCTCGCACTCGTGGCGCTGGCAATGGGCGTGGTCGGATTGACGGCGTGCTGGTTCCCCGCGCACCGTGCGTCGAAGATTGATCCGTCACGGGCGATGCGGGCCAACTAGCGCCGCACAGCGCGCGCTCAGTGCGCGCTCAGCGTTTTTTCGCGAGGATCGTACTTCGGCAGGTGGCCGCGCCACAGTGGCACGGAAACTTCCGCTTGGCCGCCGGCGTGTGCCGCTCCTCGAGAACGTACGCGTAGTCATAGGCGAGTTCCTCGCCCGGCGAGACATCGCGAATCGTCTCGATCCAGATACGCCCGTCTTCGATGACGGCATCGCAGTTCGGATCACATGAGTGATTGATCCACCGTGCGTCGTTTCCGCCCACAGATGCATCGATCACCACGTCGTCGTCTATCGCGAAGAGGTACGTGTGGTGTCGCTCGCCTTCGACGTCGGGATAGCGGGCGTCGGACTGAGCTGTCGTGAGGCGCTCTCCCGCGTATTCGATTAAGCGCACACCGGCCGGAATCACCTGCGTCGCGAACGCACCGTGACCCTGGATAGGCGAACGGCGGACATCAAACGGTCGACTGGTGTCTTGTTTCTGCGCAGTCATCGGGCGAAAGGTAGCGGCCACGTCGTTCGCGTAACTTCTTGGGCATGAACCTGCTCTTCCGCCTCATCTGGACGGCCATAGCCCGCCGCTGGCGCGCCGCCGTGCCGCCACTCGGCCCGTGTGCGACACCCTTTCGCGTATTGCCGACCGACCTCGACGTGCTCTTTCACGTCAACAACGGCGTCTATCTCTCGATGATGGACGTCGCGCGCGTGGACCTGATGTACCGCGCCGGCTTGATGGGCAGGCTCACCGCGCGTCGGTGGTACCCGGTCGTGGTGGCCGAAACGATCCGGTTCAGGAAATCACTGCAGTTGTTCGATCGGTTCACAATCGACACGCGGGTAATCGGCTGGGACGAAAAGGCGTTGCTGCTTCAGCAGGATTTCGTCAGGCGTGGCGAAGTGATCGCCACCGCGACCGTGCGATCACGGTTTCTGATTCGCGGCGGCGGGTCTGTTGCGCCAAGCGATCTGGCCGTACTCGCCAGCGAACCAGCGGTGTCGCCACCGCTGAGCGAAGCAGTGGCGCGGTGGAACGCCGACCAGGCCAGCGATCGCTCCGCTACCTAACGGTGATCGTGATCGGCTTGGACACGAGGTCCGGGCCGATCACCTTGTGATCCATATCGCCGAGCACAAGGCGCAACGTGTGCCTTCCGGGCGGCAGGGTGATCTTCGTTTCGATCAACCCCGTACCGTAGTGCAGGTTTACCGCGTCCTTCGGGATCAACTCGCCGGTCGCCGGCGCGTCCATGTCCACGACGATGTGGAAGTGGCCCGTCATCGAGGCGTTGATGCCTGCAGGCGCGACACCATAGTTGCGGAGGCCGAACACGACGTCGAACGTCGAGCTCACCGTAGCATTGTTCACCGGGGCACGGAAGAAGATCTCCGGCTTTGGCATCGGCTGAGCTGGCGCGGACTGCGCGGCTGCAACCAGCGGCGCAAAGATTGCGAGCAATAGCAGACGACGAATCACGTGGCGCTCCTGACGGTGTGGCGGACGATCGGCATTTCGCATGCCTGCATGACAAATATGGTACTTCAGGCCTGAACGCGCTGCGGGCCGGCCGGCGCAGAAGCACCTACCGGCCCGCCGACGCAAGATGGAGTATTCAGTCCGCTCGGAGCGCCACCAACGGATCTATCAGCGTCGCGCGCCTGGCGGGCACGAGACAGGCGATCAGCGCCACCGTGCCGAGCACCGCCACCACGCCGCCGAAGATCAACGGGTCGCGCGGTTGCACGTCGAACAGAATGACCTGCATGAACTGAGCGACGCCCGCCGCGAGTCCGAGCCCAAGCACCATTCCCACCGCGACCTGCACGATGCCTTGGCGAAATATCATCCCGACCACGTCGCGTGATTGCGCGCCCAGTGCCATCCGGATGCCCACCTCACGCACGCGCCGGCTCACCGAGAACGACATCACGGCATACAACCCGATCGATGCCAGGAAGAGCGCGATGAATCCGAAGATCATGAACATCGTGCCGAAGACGCGAATGAACCACGTGGGCCGGGCCAGCGCCTCCTCCATCGAATAGATCCAGTACATCGGGATGTCGGGATTCAGCGATGCGACGGCCGAACGCACTTGCCCCGTGATCGCCATCGGCGGTCCGGCCGTGGCGACAGCAACGTAGACAAAATTCGAGTGGTTTTGCGTCAATGGCATGTAGTACTCGGGCGTCCTTGGCCGGTCCTGCCGTCCGCTGAAGCCGGTCGGCACCACGCCGACGATCGTCCTCCACGGCTCCGTGCTCTTCAGGCCGCCGGGGCGGATTCGTTTTCCGAGCGGATCCTTGCCGCCGAGGTGCTGGTCCACGAACATCTGGTTCACGACCGCGACGGGATCGGTGTCAACGCGGTCGCTGGCAAGTATGCCGCGTCCCTGCAGCACGCTCGTGCGCGCGAGTCCGAACGCTTCGGGCACCGCCTCGGCCGCCGCCCGATACTCGCGCGTCGAGATGCCGGCCAGCACGCGGCGGAAGAGCCCCACGTCCCCAGCCCGCGGCGTCTGGAGCGCGTGGTACGTCGCGAGTGGCACTTCCCGCCCCATCGCGCGATCGCGCACGCGCGGCACGTGGACGGCGAGCTTCTGATCAGCAAGAAAGACGGACCCGCGTTGGCCGCCCCATCGCACGAGGGCCGAGGGGCCGTCGCCATGGGCATAGCGCGGGCCGGCGAGCCGCGTGACTTCCTGCTGCAGCGCGTCCTCGACCGCTTGAAGCCCGAGCGGGATGAGCGCTTGAATCATCGCGACGACCGCCGCGTCGGCCGGCATCGCCTCCAGTGGCGCGATCACGCGCGACTGGTTCT
>JAQBYI010000001.1 GCA_027622655.1 Gemmatimonadota bacterium
CGAACCCCTTGCGGTAGTCGTCTAAACAGCACCAATCACAGAGTCACATTCCCGCTGAACCAGCACACGACAACGCGCGCGCAAGCCCCGCCGGTTCCTACCGGCGGGGCTTGTCATTGAAAAGAACTTGTAGATGCAGAGTTGCGGCCGTAGTATGCGCCTGTGCCCAAGACACCGCGCTCGTCCTCTGTTGCATCGGCGCTAGATCGCACGATACATGAACCGATTCGACTGGGAATCATCAGCGCGCTGGCGGTGAACGAGCGGCTCACGTTCAACGAGCTCAAGCAGCGGCTCGACACCACCGATGGGAACGTCAGTGTCCACGCCCGCAAACTGGAAGACGTGGGCTACCTCAGCTGCCACAAAGGTTTCGCCGGGCGGGTGCCACGCACCGAGTACAAGATCACCGCCGCAGGCCGCCGCGCGATGGATCGTTACTTCGCGCACATGCTCGCGCTGATCGAGTCGGTCAAGGGCAGCTAGACAAACGAGGCTGGCCTAGGCGTACCGGATCCAGCGCATCAGTTCCTTCATGCTGGGCCGCTTGCCAGTCATCAGCAGACCGACGCGGTAAATCCGCGCCGACACCCAGATTGCGCCGAGACAGGCGAGCAGGAGGCCGCCGAGCGATGTGGCAATCTGCCAGGCCGGAACCTGCGTGCCGCTCATCACGAGCGGCATGATGATCGGCGAGCTGAACGGCAGAATGCTCATCACGGTGCCCAGCGTTCCCGTTGGGTTCGTCATGATCGGTTGCACCATGATGACGGCGGCCACCAGCAGCATGATGACGGGCTGGGAGGCCTGCGCTGCTTCTTCCTGACTGCTGCACATCGCACCCACCGCCGCAAACAGCGCGGCGTAGAAGGTGTAGCCAAGCAGGAAGTAGAGAATCAGCGCGACCATCTGGAACACCGTTACGGTCGGCAGGGTGAACGCGACGGCTCCCGACGCCGTTGCCATCGCCATGCCGTAAGTCCCGATGCCGACGGCGAAACCGAGCCAGATGAGCTGTTGCGTGAGTCCGACGGCGCCTACGCCAATCACCTTGCCGGCGAGGAGCGTTTCCGGCGAGATGCTCGAGATCACGACCTCGGCCACCCGAGTAGTCTTTTCCTCGAGTACGCCGCGCAGAATGTTCTGGCCATAGAGGATGATCATCATATAGAGCAGGAACGCGATGACGAATCCGAAGATCGCGCTCACGAGCCCGGATCCGCCGCGACCGTTGGATGTGATACGCTCGGTTTCCATGTCCGCGCGCACCCGTGAGATCGAGTCGGCCCGGACACTGTTGATTCCGGCTGCCTCGAGTCGCTGGCTCACGAGCGCACCGCGCAGAGCGGCCTCGATCTGGTTCATTTCGGCGATGGATGATGCGTTCTTCCCGGCGTAGCGGGCCTTGCCCGTCGAGGAAAGCGTCGCCGAGTCGATGACCATATAGCCGCGCGTCACGCCGGCCATCACGTCTGCGGTGGCGGTCGATTCTGCCGCCGCTACGCCATCGGCAGGCGTCGGCACGACTTCGGTTTCGGCCAGCTGATCCAACGCCGTGCCGGCTTCTGCCGCGGCGATCCGGGCGGGGTCCCGTTCGGCGCGGTCACGAAGCGTTCGTGCCACGCGCTCGCCAAGTCCCGAACCTGTCGCGTCAATGATGCGAAAATCCGTGACTTGAATCGCGCGCATGTTGCGCACCGTTAGAAGTCCCGGCAACACCATGATGACCGCGAGGAATACCGGGCCGAAAATCGTGCTGATGATGAACCACTTGGTCCGTACGCGCTCGAGATACTCGCGCTTGATCACTGCCATCAGCCTATCCATGACCGGTCATCCCCGGTTCGACGCCCGTCGCGCCGACCTTTTCGAGGAAAATCTGGTGCAGCGACGGCTGCACAACCTCAAACCGCTCGATTTCGACGCCGGTGGCGACGATCGCGCGCAACAGCGCCTGCTTGTCGGCGTCGCGCCGCAGGGTGACTTCGAAGTATCGGTTTTGGTCATCGACGCGTTCGACCGCCGGATCGCCCCGGAGCATCGCGGCGATTACCTCCCGTCCGCTCGACACGCTGAGCGCCACGGTATTGGCGCCGTGTTCCGCTTTGACGGTCGCGATCGTTCCGTCGAGCACCTTTTTTCCACGGGCGATGATGCAGACTGAATCGCATAGCCGCTCAGCGTTGTCCATCAGGTGCGTAGAAAAAATCACCGTCTTGCCGCGCTGCTTGAGCTCGACCATCACGTCCTTGAGCGCCTGCGCATTGATCGGATCGAGCCCGCTGAACGGCTCGTCGAGAATCACGAGGTCCGGATCGTGCAGGAGCGTGCCAATGAACTGCACTTTTTGCTGCATGCCGCGCGATAGTTCGTCGATCTTGGCGAGCCCCCAGTCCTTCTCGGGAGTCTTGAGGGCGAGCCGCTCCATCCACCAGACAATACGGTGGTCGGCTTCGCGACCGCTGACGCCCTTGAGCTCGGCGAGGAATCGCAGAGCCCGGCGCACCTGCATCTTCTTGTAGAGGCCGCGCTCTTCCGGGAGGTATCCCACCCGGTCGATTACGCGACGATCGGTGTTCGGCGAACCGAAAATCGATATCGAACCGCTGTCTGGTCCGATGATGTTGAGAATCATCCGGATGGTCGTCGTCTTGCCGGCGCCGTTGGGTCCGAGGAGTCCGTAGACGCTGCCCTTCGGTATGGCGAGCGACAGCCCGTCTACCGCAGTGTGCTCGGCGAAACTCTTTGAGATTGCCCGGATGTCGAGGGCGAGTTCGGTCATTGCTGTCCTTCTGTCCCTTGTTTGACGGGAGACTCGCTCCGAATATATGACGATGGGCGGAACCTCAAGTACGACCGCAGGCACAATACGGTTCGACCGGAACGAGGTTTCGGGAGCGTTTGGCGATCTCGGCACTTCGCTGCCGCTCATCATCGGGATGATCACGGCGGCGCACCTCGACGCGACGAGCGTGCTCCTGGTCTACGGCGTACTGCAGATCGCAACCGGGCTCGTGTATCGGATGCCGATGCCCGTGCAGCCCCTCAAGGCGGTCGCCGCCATCGTGATCGCGCAGCAGATATCGGGCGACGTGATCGCTGGCGGCGGTCTCGCCATCGGCGTCCTCATGCTCGTTCTGGCAGTTACGGGCGCACTCGATTGGCTTGGCCGCGTCGTGCCGAAAGTGGTCGTGCGCGGGATTCAGGTTGGCCTGGCTATTCAGCTCGGCCGCGTCGCCGTGGCGAACTACATCCCGGCCGGCGGAACGTCCGGCTACGTGCTGGCCGGACTGGCGCTGCTCGTGACTGTGGTGCTCATCGGCAATCGACGCGTGCCGCCGGCTCCGATCATCATTGCCGCCGGCGCGATCTACGCGGTAACGGTTGGCGGTGCAGGCGCTGCAGTGATCGGTGCTGCCGGCATGCACATGCCCACGTTCCACGTGCCGACGGGTGGTGCCGTCTGGGAAGGGTTCCTTCTGCTTTCGCTTGCACAGATCCCGCTTTCGCTCGGGAACTCGGTGCTCGCGACACGGCAGATCACCGCCGATCTCTTTCCCACGCGTCCGCCGCTCACGTTGCGGAAAATCGGCGTGACCTACGCGGCGATGAATCTGTTCGCGCCGTGGTTCGGCGGGATTCCCGTCTGCCATGGCTCCGGCGGGATTGCCGGTCACTACGCGTTCGGAGCGCGCACTGGCGGTTCGGTGATCATCATTGGCTCGCTGACGCTCGCGGCCGGACTGTTGTTCGGCGGAAGCATAGGGGAGCTGGCGATGCTCTTCCCGGCTCCCGTGCTCGGGGTGCTCCTTCTCGTCGAGTCCGTGAGCCTGTTCTCGCTCGCGCGCGACGTGGCAGGCGACGCGCGCGGATTCGCTCTTGTCGGGCTCATCGCACTGATCGCTGCGGCGCTGCCGTACGGGTATGTGGTGGCGTTGGTGCTGGGAACGATCTTGGCCCGCAGTGGCGCCCGCGTTGCGGCTCGGTGAGTACCAGGTGAGCTCGCCGTCCGGGAGCATGAGCGCCAGCGGTTCGCCGCTCACGCGTGTGCGCGACGGTCTCGGCTTGCTCGCGCTCGTCGTCATTCTCGTAGCGCACAAGCCGTTCTATGATCTTGCTCCGCTGGTATTCGACGAGTGGCTGGCCCTCCCGATAGCGCGCGCCACAGCGTCGCCGGGCCTGTATCCGCCCGGCGACCTGTTGGTTGCAGCGGGGCTCGCGGGCCCGTTCTGGCTGTACCATCTCGCGGGATGGGTCTACCGTCTGGGCTGGAATGTCGAGGTCGCTTGGGGAGCCGCGTTCATGGTTTGCCAAGGACTCCTCTTTCTCAGTGTCTGGCGCCTGTTACGCGCGCTTTCCTTGCCGCGCGCGGCTGTCGTGGCGACGCTCGTTTTGATTGCGGCGTCACCGTCATACTGCGGGACGTTGAACTGGACTCAGTTCCCGTTTTTTGCCTTCGTAACGGCTAGCGTTGCCGTACCGTTCGTCCTGTTTGCCGTGGCCGACGCGCTCGAGGAGAAGCCATGGCGCGCGGCAGTGCTCGTTGCAGTCACTTTCAACGTGCATCCCGGTGCCGGTGTGATCGCGGGGACCGCCGTGGGCGACGGGCCACGCGCCATGGAAAACCTGGTGACGAAAAAACGAACGGCCACGGTGAAACCGACTGCGCGGGCTCCGGTGAGCGGATTCTGGCGTGACCGCAGAGTGTTCGTGACCGGCGGGAGCGGACTGGTGGGCGGTTGGCTCGTGCGGCGCCTCGTCGAGGAACGAGCCGAGGTCGTCGCGCTCGTCCGCGACTGGGTACCGCAGAGCATCCTGCTGTCGTCCGAGCTTCTGTCGAAGGTCACTCTCGTGCGCGGCGACGTGCGCGATCAGGAGCTCATGGAGCGCGCCCTGGGCGAATACGAGATCGACACCGTGTTTCACCTTGCCGCCCAAACGGTTGTTGGTGTGGCCAACAGAAATCCGGTCTCCACGCTCGACACGAACATCCGCGGCACGTGGGCGCTGCTTGAAGCGGCCCGGCGCAGTCCGCTGGTACGTTCGATCGTCACGGCATCGAGCGACAAGGCCTACGGAGACCACGAAACGCTTCCTTACGATGAAACGGCTGCGCTCAAGGGTGAGCATCCGTACGACGCCAGCAAGTCGTGCGCTGACCTCATTGCGCGAATGTACGCGGTGACGTTCGGCGTCCCGGTCGCAATAACGCGCTGCGGAAATTTTTACGGCGGTGGCGACCTGAACTGGAACCGAATCGTGCCTGGAACGATCCGGTCGGCGCTCAAGGGTGAACGGCCGGTGATTCGCTCTGACGGATCGCCCATCCGCGACTACTTCTACGTCGAGGACGGCGCCGCGGCCTACATGCAGCTTGCTCGGGCATTGCACGAGCGCCCGGAACTGCGCGGCGAGGCGTTCAACTTCTCCAACGAGCTGCAGGTCGACGTGTTGGCACTGACGAACAGGATTCTTGCGAAGATGCAGGTGAAGCTGAGGCCCGATGTCAGGGCAGAGGCGAAGCACGAGATCCACCATCAGTGGCTGAGCGCCCGGAAGGCGCGCACGCAGCTGGGGTGGAAGCCGACGTTCAATCTCGACGAAGGACTCGACCGCACGATTGCGTGGTACCGCGAGTTCCTGGCGAGTGACTGACGCCACACGATCCGTGCGAGACGCCGCGGCGATTCGAGCCGAGATCGGCGCGCTCGTGGCGGAGTACCACGCCCAGGCGTTCCTTGTTCAGCCGTTCGTCCCCGGCGACCGCGCTCGTGTCTGGCGCGCGTGTGGCTGTGTACGGTGCGGGCAACGCCGGGAGAAACGTCTCACGCGTTCTTCGGGAATCCGGCGTACGGGTCACACATTTCATAGACGTGCGATCGGCGGCGCTTGGTGAGCTGGATGGCATTCCGGTGCTGTCGCCCGCCGAGGCGCACGACACAGCCCTGCCCGTGGTGATCGCGGTGTTCAACCGCGATGCAGACCCGCGCGTAATCCATGCGGTGCTTCGTGGTGCCGGAGCGCAGCACGTGATTGACTACGTCGCTCTGCACGCCCGCTTTGCGCGTGAGCTTGGCGACCAATACTGGTTGGTGGCCCAGCCCGCACTTCGGTGTCATGCGGAGGCGATACGCAAAGGCCTCGACGAATGGCACGACGCTTCAAGCCGCGAGCACTACGCGCGCCTGCTTGCCTACCGGCTCACGGGCGATCCGTCACACTTGCCCGACCCGGTCGGCGGCGTACCGTACAGGCCGAGCGATCTGCCGCAGCCTACGGGTGCGGCACACTTCGTGGACGGCGGGGCGTTCGACGGTGATACAGCGCGCGCCTGGCTCGATGCCGGAATAACGGTGGAGCGCTATTGGGGGTTTGAACCCGATCCCGCAAACTTCGCGGCACTCGCTCGGTGGTGGACGGCGTTTGGGGCGGCTGCCCCGACACATTCGCTCGTGCAAGCAGCGCTGGGGGCGGAAGATGGCACCGTACGTTTCGATTCCGGTGCGGGCGAAGCAAGCCGTATTAGCGGCGAGGGTAGCGGCCCCACAGTGGCGCTTCGCGCTCTCGACTCGGCGCTCGCCAGAGGAACGCCCACGGAGATCAAGCTCGACATAGAAGGGTCGGAGCAGGAGGCGCTTGAAGGCGCGCGCGAGACGATCGGACTAGCTCGGCCGCGGCTGGCGACGTGTGTGTATCACCGCCCAGAGCACTTGTGGAGCATACCTGCGTGGATTTCGGGGCTCGGAATGGGATACACGTTGCACCTGCGGCCGCACGCTCACGCCGGTTTTGATGTGGTGGCATATGCGATATCTCCAACCGTGCGATCCGGATGATCTCCACCGTGTTGTTCGATTTTGACGGAACGCTTGTACACACGGCGCCCGGAATTCTGGCCGGTTTCCGGAAAACGCTATCCATGGCCGGGGTCGAGCCGATCGAGAAGATCGACGAACGGGTCATCGGTCCGCCGCTTCTCGCGACGCTGACTCGGCTTACCGGCATCGCACCAGGTTCGGACCTCGACCGCCTCGCGTCGGCGTTCAAGGCAACGTATGACGCCGACGGCATTCTCGGCGCGGAGCCGTATCCCGGTCTCGTGGAAATGTTCGATGCGCTCGAACGTGCGGGGCGGCGCTCGTTCGTGGTCACGAACAAACGGCACGTCCCGGCGCGCGCGATCGCCGAACGCCTCGGAATTGCTACACGCCTGGCCGGGCTGTACTCGCTCGATTCCCTCACGCCGCCCGCGCCGCGAAAGCAGGCCGTGGTGGCCCGTCTCCTTGCCGATCATGGAATCGCCGCTGCGTCGGCGATCTTCGTTGGCGATTCCGCCGAGGACGCCGAAGCGGCCGCCGGAAACGGGCTTCGTTTTGTCGCAGCCGGCTACGGGTATGGATCACCGCTCGGCGTTGCCGACGCACCTGCGGCCGGCGCGCTCAACAGTCTGGCCGACTTGCCCGATCTTCTGCACCGGCTCGACTGACACCGTCCGTACGCACATCTTCAACACGTGACCGACCCCACAATGCCCGCCGGTACCAAGCCGCTCCTCTCCGTCGTCACCTCATGCTACAACGAGGAAGAGAACGTGCGCGCGCTCTATGAAGCGGTGCGGGGCGTTTTGGCGAAGCATCCGCAGTATTGCTACGAGCACGTCTTCATCGACAACGCGTCGCGCGACGGCACCCGTTCCATCCTGAGGGAAATCTGCGCTTCCGACCGAAACGTGAAGGCGATATTCAACGCCAGAAATTTCGGCGCGGTCCGGTCCGGTATTCATGTGCTCCTGCAAGCGCGCGGGGTAGCCGTGCTCGCCCTCGCCTGCGATTTCCAGGATCCCCCCGAGCTGCTCGGAGAGTTCATCACCCGATGGGAGAGCGGCTCCAAGGTCGTACTCGGCGTAAAGACGTCGGCGGCTGAGCGGTCGGTGTTCTTTGCGATTCGGGGCTGGTACTTATCGAATGCTTGGACGGATTTCCGACGCGCCCCCCGTGGTTCAGAGCACCGGGTTCGGTATATACGATCGCGTTGTGATTGAGCATCTCCGGCGCATCGCCGATCCGTATCCGTTCTTTCGCGGGCTGCTCGCCGAAATCGGATACGAGCCGACGCTTGTGCCGTTCCACCAGCCGCAAAGGAAACGGGGCATTTCGTCGCAGAATTTCTATTCGCTCTACGATCAGGCATTCCTCGGCATCACCAGTCACAGCAAGGTGCCACTGCGCCTCGCGACCATGCTCGGATTCGTGCTCGGTGTGTTGTCGGTGCTGACCGGCCTGGGGTACCTGATCGCCAAGTTGATGATGTGGGACAGCTTCTCACTCGGTGTAGCCCCGATCCTCGTCGGTTTCTTCTTCCTGACGTCGGTGCAGTTGTTCTTCATAGGTATTGTCGGGGAGTACGTCGGCACGATCTGGACCCATGTGCGCGACGTTCCGCACATCTTCGAGCTCGAGCGCATCAACTTCGAATGATGCGGCAGCTGCGCCTCCTGCTCGGCGATCCGTCGGTTCGCTGGCTTGCGGGCGCCCGCGTGATCGCGCTCCTCGCAGCGCCGGTTACCATGTATCTGCTCGTCACGCGGCAGCAGTTGAGTGCGCGCGGGTTCTATATCATCGCTATCAACATCGTCGCGCTCGGACAGTTGTTCGAAACCGGGATGGGGACGCTCGTCGTGCAGTTCGCCGCGCGTGTGCGTCCGTCGGAGCGCGGAACGCTGCGCGGTGCCACGGAACGTTGGTATTCGCGCGCCGCGCTGACGTTACTCGCAATCGGCGCAACGTTCGGCAGCTATGTCTTCGCGATCGGCGCGAATTCGGCAAGCGTAAACTTTCTGGTTCCGTGGGTCCTCGTTCTAGGGTGCACTGCGGCGTATATCCGCCTCGTGCCGCTCGTGTGCATGCGCGAGGGCGGCGGTGGCGCGGAAAGTGTGCAACGCATGCGCGCCGTGCAGGCGCTAATGATTGCCGGCGCGACGGTGCTGGGACTTTGGAGCGGCCCGGGAATCCGTGCTGCCGCGTGGGCCGCGGTCGTTCAGCTGGCCGTGGTCGCAGTGTATCTGTTCAGGGAGCGAGGCAAGCTTCCGGTCGCCGACCTTTCCGCCGAGAGGCTCGCCGATCAGTACCGCGCGGAACAGAGTCGGTCGGCGCGAGTCTGGGTGGCGCTCTGGATTGCGCCGCAGCTGCTCACTCCGGCAGCGATGTTCCTTCACGGCGCACGCGTTGCCGGAGATGTCGGCCTGCACGTCGCGCTCGCTCTGGCGCCGCTGGTGCTGAGCGTCGCGTGGATGCACGCGCGATATCCGCGCCTTGGCGCGTTGGCTGCGTCGGGCGCGCTGCAGACGTTTGACGACACCGCGAGACACGCGTTCGTTCAGGCGGCGTGGGTCTTTCTTGGGACATCTGCGGTACTCTTGCTACTCGCGATTGTCGGTCCTCACTACTTGTCGTTCCTCGCAGGTCGAGTGCTATCGCCGCTCATGCTGAGCATTCTGATCGTCGGAACGTTCGCACTCGTCGTGATGCAGGGCATGCTCGCCTGGTTCCGGGCGTTCGGTGACGAAAAGTTCGCCGCGCCGGTTGTGGTCGCGTGTGCCGGGATGGCATTGGGCGGAGTGCTGGGCGCCGCGGTCGGCGGCGCGATGGGCGCCGCCACGGGGTACTCCGCGGTAGGCGCAGTCGTTACGGCTATTCTTGCGATTGGGTTCCTTCGCCTTCGGTCCCAGAGGCTTGGATCAGCGGAATAGTGATCTATCGCACAAAGGTGTCAAGTTGAGTGGGTCGGCCACGTCGAGTTTCGCTGGCGCTAACGCGCCGTGCCGCTGCTACGGTCGCGCGCTCAGCGGCGGGGTTATGGCCGGAGGCCGGCGGTGATGGCTGGCGCGCTCATAGTCGTAGGCGAGCGAGATCAGTCGTCCTTCGCTCCACGCGCGTCCCAAAAACGTCATTCCGGCCGGCAACGTGTTTCCGCGCGTGTACCCCATGGGAACAGTGATCGCCGGGAATCCCGAAGTCGGCGAAAACAGTTGACTGTTATCGCCGTGCGGCGTGTTCAAGTCGCCGATGAGGCGCGGCGGGTTGCTCCACGTGGGGTGAACGAGCGCGTCGAGCCGCAGCGAGTCCATGAGAGCCGTTATCGCCGCCCGAAAACGCGGCTTCACGACTTCCTCGCGATACGTGCAGCCGGGTGTCTCCTCCGGCGTCGTCGTAACTCGCTGCGCCGCTTCGAGCCGCGACTGCACGGTCGGGTGGTAGTTGCCGGGCCGAGAGAGCACCTCGGCGATCGTCTTCACCGGCGCACCCTCGCCGCGCGCCGCAAAATATCGCTCAAGGTCGTACTTGAACGGATTGCAACCACCGTTCGGATTTCGTGTCAGCGCCCCGAGCGAATCCACAATGACCGTGTCGATGATCGTTGCACCGGCCGCGCGGAGCTCAGCGAGCGCGCGGTCGAACACGCGGACCACTTCAGTATCAGTAGTGGCTCGCTCGTACGCCTGTCGGAGTACGCCGATTCGGGCTCCCTGGAGGGCGCCGGAAGTAAGGAACGACGTGTAATCACGTTCCCGTTTCGCGTTCGCGCCCGCAGTGACCGAATCGTCCGGATCTTCCCCGGCCACGACCTGAAAGACCCGCACCGCATCGTCGGCCGTGCGCGCCATTGGGCCGGCAATATCGGCGCGATTGTTGAGGGGCACCACGCCAGCGCGGGAGGTGAGACCCATGGTCGAGCGAATCCCGAAGAGCGCCTGATGAGCCGACGGACCGCGAATCGAGTTGCCGGTGTCGCTGCCGAGTCCCACGAGGCCGAGGCTTGCCGCAACGGCTGCTGCGGTTCCACCGCTCGAGCCGGCGGTGACGCGTGACAGATCATACGGATTTCGCGTGTAGCCCGGGAGAATCGAGCTGACCGTTTCGTACGGAGTAAACGCCCACTCCGCGAGGTTGCTCTTGGCCAGCACAATCGCGCCGGCCGCTTTCATGCGCGCTACCATCGTCGCGTCCCGCCGGGGAATCCAGCCGGCGAGGGCCGCGGAACCAGCCGTCGTTTGCAGGTCGTTGGTCTCAAAGTTGTCCTTCACGATCGTCGGAACGCAGTGCAGCGGACCCGTGAGACCTTCTCTCGCAAAGCGGCGGTCGAGCGAATCAGCGATTCCGAGCGCGCGAGGGTTTGTCACGATCAGCGAATTGATGGCTGGGTCCGTCTTGTCGTACGCTTCGATCCGGTCGAGGTACGCCTGCACCAACTGACGGCAGGTCAGGCGCCCGGACGTGAATGCGCCGTGCACGGTGGCGATGGTCGCCTCAACCACCTCGAACGACGCACCAGCCTGAGCACGCGTGCCGGCGGGGTGAACGGTCACGGCGATCGCGGCGATTGCGCAAGCCGCCCCTAATCGACGGCCCATGTTCGACCGGCGGCTGGTCGAGTGCACCGAATGAACGGGCATGGGTGCCTCCCTCTACGGGTTGAACCAGTACGAAAGCTTGACGAGTAGAGTATTGCGTGGCGTGGCGCCAAACAGATCTCCAAGGTCTCGCGAGGCGTCAAACGTACCCTGATTGAGGGCGGTCTGATCCCGGCCCTGCTGCCAAACCAGAAAGAGTACGCTGGCTGGCCGGTATTCCCACCGGATCACGGCGTTCGAGTTGAACTGCTTCACATTGAAGCCGTTTGGATTTGCGCCGCCGCCGTACGACCGAAACCGGTCATCGTATTCCGCCGCTCGCGGGGCGTCGAGTTCTCGCCATCTTGTGAACGATCCTGCGCTAACAAACGGCTGCCCGTACAGCTGAAACGATAGTGCCGGCGTTGCGGTCCAGTTGACGCGCGTCGTGATTGACAACGTCTCTTGATCGAGGTGCGCGAACGTATAGTGCGTCGTGTCGCTGAGGAAATAGCCGAAGTTCGTGACCCACTGCTGATCGTTGACGGCCTTTGCGTATGAGCCGGTCAGCGATGCAGAGAACCGGCTTGCGACGCGAATGTTGACGCCCAGTTGCCCCACGCGGCCCCAGCTCTGCCCTTCGTCACCCCGACTGAATGTCACCATCCCGGTCGGGATGATCCGCATGCGCGGATCGCCCAGGACGTCAAACCGGGCGCTCAGGTTCGGCGACTGGCGAAGCGACGGACCACCACGGGCGCACGAGACACAATTCACCCCACCGAAGTCAGTTGCGCTCCAGGTGATGGCGCCCGCCCAGCTGTTGGCGAGCGACGCGCTGGCGTGAAGCGTCGCGCTGCGCGAGAAAGGAAGCCCGCCGACGGTCCAGTGCGACTCCGCGGAGAGTTGCGAGAATGACGACCGAAACCAGCGGTTGGGCGCGCGCTGCTGGTAGCTGAGCGTTTGCCGGATACTCGCATCATCGACGCCCGGCACGAGGCCGAGGTCGTTCATTTCCTGTTGCGGTGCCGAATGGCGGAGAAACGTTTCAAATTTGACCGAACCGCCGATTTTTCCAAAACTTCCGCCAATGGCGCCGCCCGCGAGGGCCGTGCGAGTGGAGTCGTAGTGCTCGTCGTTGTCGGGTCGCTGGAAATAGTGGACACTGCCGCGCTGTGTGAGCGCAATCGCCTGCTCGGTGCCTGTGACCCAGGCGTGCGACTGGAACGCCATCACCTCGTACTGGTTGCGCGCGAATCTCGTGCTCGCCTGCAGGAGGGCCGAAGTACCGGACCGTCGCAGTTTGGGTGCGGTCGTCGCGTCAAGTTCGCGGCGCACGTCGGTCACAAGCAGACCAACCTGGCGCGCACCGTCCCGCGACGCGCGCGCGGCACGCATCACGAAGTAATTGCTCTGCGGCTCAATGACGCTGCCCGAAACGCCCCGCTCTTCGCGCGTCACGGCGTCGAGAATCGCGAGTGTATAGCCGCCGTTGAGCCGGCCCGTGAGCTTCGCCGCGCCGAGGATTGTCGTGAACGCGGGGTCGCTCTGGTTAGATCGAAGTTGGGGGGTGCGTCCGATCCGCCGAGTGTAGAATGGCCCGCCGCAGATCGTGAGGCAGCGAAAGAGGCCAATGCCTTCTTGAAAGAACGGCCGGCGTTCATCGAACCGGGTCTCGAACGCAGTGAGGTTCAGAATGGCCGGGTCCGCTTCGACCTGCCCGAAATCGGGGTTCACGGTCGCGTCTACGGTGAGGCTCGACCCGATTCCGGCTTTAGCGTCGAGCCCACCGGTGAGTTCAGTACGGTTCCCAAGCCCCGGCGCCGACAGGTTGGGCACGCTCTTCGAAACGGCGTAGGGGAGCAACTCAACGCGGCGGGCTCCGGGCACACCGCGAATGGACTGGATCGTTCCAAGCTGTGATACCAGCGTGCGCGTGGTCTTTCGGTACTCCGGCCACGCGTCGCGCTGGTTGAGCCGGGCTACGTCGCGTCGCACCCCGAAGCCGAACGCGTTCACGTCGCTTGCGCGAAACCGAAGCTGGCTGAAGGGAACGCTGAATTCCGCGACCCAGCCTGCGTCGTCCACTCGTACACCCACGTCCCACACGCCGTCCCACGAAAAATCTTCGGTCACGTCGTTGTACAGCGCGGCGTCGCGTTTCACGCCGGCCGGGTTCACAATGAGCTCGATCGCGTTCCGCTTGTCCAGAAAGCCATCGATGATGACCGTGATTTGGTCGGAGTTGGTTTTTACGTCCCGCCGGCTGAGCAGTGTCTCGATGCTATCTGGATGCGGATCGAACGCACGAATCAGGATGTACAGCCGACGGTCATCGTAGCCGACCCGGAACTCTGTTTCGAACGTGGGTGGCGCGTTCTCCGACGGCTCGAACTGGCGAAAACCGCGTACGGGCTCGATCGAGCGCCAGGCGTCGTCGGAATCGCTCCCGTCGATGATCGGCGCACGCGTCACGCGAACGGCTTCCGCCGTCGTCTGCGGCGCTTCGGCACCCAGGGCGCCGCCCTGATGGGCCACGGATTGCTGTGCAGACCCGCTGCTGGCAACAGTGCAGGCGAGGATCGCGAGGATGGCAATGATGGCTGCGCACTGTCGCATTGGCGGCATTTGCGTGGGTTTTCATGATGATCGGTGCTCTGCCCGACTGGCTGCGCGGGTCGCGCGCCGGGCGGCCGTACAGCGGCGGATGGGCTCAGCCGGCTGTGCGACGACGAAAGGTAGGGTTGGGGCGGGGCCTGCGCCGCCCCCGTCCCCAAACCATATGGCGATATTTGGTGTCGAACTCCAATCAGGACAGTGCTTTATCGGATATTTGCGGACCGCCCACATGGCGGCCCGAAACCAATCCGTGACATCATACGTTTGGCGTGTACACTCTCCTCACCAACAAAGTCCCAATACATGGTTGATATCGCACGCGCTCCGAAGCCAAAGACGGGCAAGTACGTCATGTACGGTGCCGGTGCGCTAGCGCTCATCGTAGTGACCGTGCTCCTGTCGCGTCTCAAGCCGGCGGCACCGTCTGTCGAGCGCGCCATCATTTCGATCGACTCAGTGCGTCAGGGCGACATGATCCGTGAAGTTCGTGGCCCGGGTACGTTGGTCCCAGAACACGTCCGGCAGGTTCCGGCGGTAACGACTGCGCGAGTGGATCGTATCGTCGCACAGGTGGGCCAGGCGGTCACACCCGAGACCGTTCTCCTCGAAATGTCCAATCCCGATGTGGACATTCTCGCGATGCAGGCCGAACAGGCGTACAATGACGCGCGGGCCAACCTCGTTGCGTTTCGGGTCAGCCAGCAGCGCGGGCTCTTCTCGCAGGAGTCGGCGGTAGCCTCGGCGAAGACGGCGGACATCACGGCTCAACAGCAGTCGGCAGAAGCCGATAGCCTCCGTGCCAAGCAGCTCATTGCCAATTTCGAATTCGCCACCCGGAAGGCCGCGGGCGAAGAAGCGGCCACGCGCTACCGCATTGCGAAGGCTGAACTGGAACTGCTCCGTACGACCAACGAGGAGCAGATCACGGTCCAGGAGCAGAACGTCGAACAGTTAAAGCAAATCGCCGCGTTCCGCGAGAATCAGAAAGCGTCACTGATTCTGAGGGCCGGCGACACGGGCATTCTTCAGGAACTATCCGCCGGTTCCGGCGGTGCGCTGCTCGAGCCGGGTCAGTATGTGAACGCAGGGCTGACGCTCGCCAAAATCGTCCAGCCAGGCAAACTCAAGGCCGTGATCCGCATTCCGGAAACGCAGGCCAAGGACGTGGCGGTTGGCCAGTTCGCGTCTGTGGATACGCGAAACGGAATCGTGAAGGGGCACGTTTCGCGTATCGACCCAGCGTCGTCCGGCGGAACGGTGACGGTGGATGTGTCGCTCGACGATCCGCTACCGGCGGGCGCACGTCCCGACCTCAACGTCGACGGAACTATTCAGATCCAGAAGCTGACCAATGTTGTGTATACCGGCCGCCCGGCGTACGGGCAGGACGGAGCGACCGTGGGAATGTTCAAGCTCGACCCGGACGGCAAGGGCGCGATGCGCGTGCAGGTTCGCCTCGGCGTGAGTTCGGTAAATGCGGTACAGATCATCGGCGGTCTTCAACCCGGCGACAAGGTCATTCTGTCTGATATGACGCAGTGGGACAATGCAGAGCGGGTTCGAATCAAGTAGCGGCTCAGGCGAACAGCGATACACACGAAATCACACGGAGATCACATGGCGGCGACGGGCGAAGTGCTTATCAAGCTTGAAGGCATCAAGAAAGTGTTCTATACCGACGAAGTCGAGACGCATGCGCTCGCCGACATTCACCTCGACATCTTAGAGGGCGAATACGTCGCGATTTCCGGACCATCGGGCTGCGGCAAGACAACGCTGCTCTCGATTCTTGGCCTTCTCGATACGCCGAGCGAAGGGCAATACACGCTCGCCGGTGAGCCTGTGGCCGGACTCTCTGCCGCTGATCGGGCGCGAGTCAGAAACCGCCAGATCGGCTTCATTTTTCAAGCGTTCAACCTGATTGGTGACCTCACGGTCTACGAGAACGTCGAGCTTCCGCTCACGTACCGTGGCATGAGCGCGCCGGAACGGAAAGAACGCGTCCAGAAGGCGCTTGAGCGCGTGGAAATGAGCCATCGGATGAAGCACTATCCGGCCCAGCTCTCCGGCGGTCAGCAGCAGCGTGTGGCCGTTGCACGCGCAGTCGCCGGCGACCCGGCAATCCTGCTGGCCGACGAGCCGACAGGTAATCTGGACTCGCAGAATGGCGAGCACGTAATGGAACTGCTCGGCGAGCTCCACAAGGGCGGCGCGACCATCTGCATGGTCACCCACGATCCGCGGTATGCACAGCACGCCGACCGCGAGATCCACGTCTTCGACGGAAAGGTCGTGGACGAGGCGGTCGCCGCTCACTAGGCGGTATCGCGGGCAGAGGCGCAGCGCGCGAACTTTCCAAGTCACCTCTGCCCGCACCTAAATGATTTCACTTCACAACGTAGAAAAGGCCTATCCGTCGGCCGGAGGACAGACATTCGTCCTTCGCCGGATATCGCTCGATATCGCTGCCGGCGAGTTCGTGACGTTCATGGCCCCATCTGGTGCAGGGAAGTCCACTCTGCTCGCCGTGCTCGGAATGCTGGACGGCGCCTGGACGGGCGAGTACACGCTGCACGACCATCAGGTACACAAGCTCGACAACAAGCGGCGTGTTGCCCTGCACAAGCAGTATATCGGGTTTGTATTTCAGCAGTACCATCTGCTCGACGACCTGACGGTCGCCGAAAACCTCGATGTGCCACTCTCATACCGCGACATCAAGAAGGCCGAGCGTCAGTCGATGGTGGCGGACACGCTCGACAAGTTCGGAATGGTCGCCAAGAAGGACCTGTATCCGTCGCAGCTCTCGGGCGGCCAGCAACAGCTCGTCGCGGTGGCGCGTGCCATGATTCACAAACCGTCGCTGATTCTCGCCGACGAGCCGACGGGCAACCTGCATTCGTCGCAGGCGCGCGAAATCATGGAGCTCTTCACGACGCTCAATGCCGCCGGCGTCACGATCATTCAGGTGACACACTCGGAAGCAAACGCGGCCTACGGAAACAGGATCATCAACCTCAAGGACGGCTGGCTGGTCTAAGCGGATGGGTGGCTGCGCGAAAGACCGCAGCAGTCCACCCGTAGCACCCGCTAGCCGCTTGGATAGCTGTCTCTCCGGCAGCGCTCCTCAGCTGCGTGCGTTCCGGTCAATGACGTATTCGTTCGTGATCTTGGCGATGCTTGTCGTGCCGGCCTGCTTCATCACTGTTTGCAGCTCGCGATGCAGGATGTCGAGTACCGTTTCAACACCCTGCTGACCGAACGATGCGAGCCCCCAGACATACGGGCGGCCAATGCCAACGGCCGTGGCACCAAGAGCGAGCGCCTTGAAGGCGTCGGTGCCACGACGAAACCCGCCGTCAACGATCACGACGCCGCGGCCGCGTACACCCGCCACGACTTCACTCACGCATTCGATAGTTGCGCGTCCGCTATCCTCGGCCCGGCCGCCGTGGTTTGAGACGAAGACGCCATCGATTCCGCGCCGCATAGCCAGTTCCGCGTCTTCCTTGGTCACAATTCCCTTGATGAGAACTTTCATCTTGGTCGAGTCGCGGAGCCGCTGCACGAACTCCCACGTTGGTGTGCCGACTTCCGGGATCGGCGTGCCGGGCACAAACTCGGCCAGCGCCGGCTTGCGCCGGTTGTCGCGGTCATCCACACGGCCTGATCGTCCCGGCACTGGCGCGCCTCCGGAGTGGCACTGGCTGCAGTCCCGCGAGTCGACGCGAGCGTAGCGTTCGAGCGTCTCGCGATTGCTACCGCCGAGCAGGTCAACGGTGAACACGATCGCAGGGCACCCGGCGTGTTCAGCGCGACGAATCATCTGCAGTGTCTGGTTCCAGTCCTGACGGTGGTAGAGTTGAAACCAGACCGGATCTCCGCGCGCCGCACTCGCGTCTTCCACCGAGGTGGTAGCGACGGTGGAAAGCACCTGCACGTTGCCCTTGGCCCGCGACGCGCGCGCCACCGCAATTTCGCCTTCAGGATGGAACGCTTTGTTGCTGCCGACGGGATTGATGACGATTGGTGTCGGGTAGGTCTTCCCGAAAATGTTCACCGACATGTCGATCTTGCTGACGTCAACAAGGCGTCTCATTCGAAGCTGGTATCGGGTCATTCCTTCGCGATTCGCGCGAAGCGTTCCGTCGTCGTCCGACCCGGTGGCCAGGTAACCCCAATGGGCCGGTGGGAGCTTCTTCTTCGCCACCGGCTCAAAGTCAAAGACGTTCAGCGCCTCCGAGGGAGCACCTATGAGTTCGCGCTCTTGCAGGGCTGCCTGCAGCCAGGATCGTGGCAAGTCGAGCTGCGGCAGGAGCGGCGTCGCCGCCAGGAGCCGGATGAAGCGTCGTCGGCTGTCATGATTCGAATGCAGGTTGCCCATGGTCCTCTCGCGGTTCAGCTGATGCGCAATTGGTCTTGGCAAGCCTGTGTCTTCGGGCACTGTCCGTCAAGCACCCGGGGCCACGTCGGTTCGTCGGAAACTGCAAGCTGCTAGAACGCAGCGCGTACCATTGCGAACGCCCAGTGGCGCGATGACCCTTCGGCGCCAAGTCCGATTGCCGCGGCACCCGGTCCAGCGCGAAAGGCGCCGTACCCGAACTGGAGCGACGCGCCTCCCGAGAGCCGGACCGGTGCGACGACATCGAGTTCCCATCCGATCTCGCGGGTGTCGCCGGCCTGCGTGTTGTATCGGTGAAGCTCAGCCTGCAACGTGGTTCGTGAATTGAGTTCCCGGCTTACCATCCCGAGCGCGTCCACGAGTCCCCGCTCCTTGGTGCGTCCTGCCGGATCGCCGAACAGGTCCATCAAACCGTACTTCGAGTGGTTTGTCGCATACAGCGTTGCGAACGCCGTGTAGCGCCCATCAACGCTCGTCGCGTCGCCCGAGAGGATGTCGGCGCCGACGATTGCGCTCGTGCGACGGCCTGCGCTCGGGAACACGCCAGCACGCGCGGCGAGGAGCCAGGCGCCCACGTCCTGCGACGAGGTCGTAGACGTTCCGCTCGCGCGGTAGTGCTGGGTGCCGGCCTGATATGCCCCCTCGATATCGACACCGAAACGAGCGGCGGTGTTTGAGACATACCGGGCGTCCGCGGTGAACCGATTCGAGCTCGAATATGACCGGTAGTTCGCACCGGCATCGAACAGCAACGTGGCGTGGAGGGTGCCGTCGTCAATCTTGCGGGTCGCGTATGCTCCAACGAGCGCCCGATCGGCTGGTTCAAGATCGTCGGCAGCTGGAGTCGCGCCGAATCGGCGTCCACGTTCGTCAACGGTGGCGACAAATGCTGTTGCGGTCCACTCTGCAGCGCCGCTCGCGGCGCTGCGCGGCGAAAAGAGCACGCGCGCGGCATCAAACGTCCTGCCGGTGTTCGACCAGTTCACGGCGCCAACGAGCCGCTCGTTACCAAGCGCCACTTCCTGACGCCCAACACGCGTGGTGACATCAGCATCGCGCCACGTTGCGGAAAAATCGACGTACCCCTGATGCAGGTCGAAAATGCTGGCTGCGGCCACTGCTGTGTTCGCCCCGTACACGCGACTGTCCTGCAGCTGAAACAGAAGCCGAACGCCATCTGCTGGCTGGGCCCGAATCCCGATTCGCGTCCGGAGGTACGTGAACACGTCCGTGGGGAGCCCTCCGCCCGGCCGGTCCATCTCGGAACGCGCGCGAATCTCACCGAAAAACGTGACCGGAACGGCGGCCGGTGCTGTGGTCTGGGCGGCGAGATGCGCGGGAATCGCGCCAAGGAGCGCGCAGAGCGCGTAGAGCGCGTACGCCGCGAGCGGGGTGCGACGCACGATCCTGGTTGTAGTGGTCGTCATGGTGAGAAAAGGGAATGTCAGCGTGTGAACTGCCGGAGAGTGGCAATAGTCCGATCGGCTGCGTCGACTTCGTTGAATTGTGCAACGATGCGGCCGTCGCCGTCGAGCACGGTGAGCGTATTGGTGTGGACGATCTCGGTGTCGGACACGCGCTGAAACTTCACGCCGAGTACGGCTGCGAGCGCACGCACATCCGATTCGCTCCCGGTGAGAAGAGTCCATCGAGTTGAAAGCGCGTGCAGTTTTGCAAATTCAGCCAGTTGTTCCGGCGCGTCGTGCGATGGGTCGAGCGAGAAGAGGACGAAATCCGCGCGCCCTTCAGACTTCGCCTCGACCTGTTGCATCGCGGCCACGGTCATGGGACAGACGGACGTGCACGTCGTATACACGAGTGCCACGACCTGCGGGCGTCCTTTGAGCGACTCCAGCATTCTGGGCGCGGCGTGCTGGTCCACCCATTTCGAGTCGAGGTCGTACACCGAAAAAGCGCGGCTCTCCGAGGCCTCAACGCCTGACGTGGCACGTTCACCATCGTTGTCGCCGGCTGAGCAGCCGGCGAGCCCACCTAGCAGAAAGGCGGCGCCTATGGCTGTCCGTGCGAATCGACGTGAACTACGCTGAGCGCTGGCCATCTGAAACTCCTACGCCCCGGCCGCACATCGAAAGCCGAGCGCGTCCACGCTTGACCGTCCGTTCAGGGCAGCCCTGAATGCGTAACGCATGAAGGCGGGAAAGTTGTCGGGATTGGACGCGCCGATTGCCGCACCGGCGCAGACGGCGCGAAAGTCAGTGTGTTTCGACGTCCCGCCGGTCTGCCTCGAGTCGCCGGACGCCATGATGCTGTTGAAGTCTTCGGTCCATTCCCAGGCCGAGGCGTGCAGGTCGCGGACTCCGTAGACGTTGCCGATTCCCCGCTGAGCGGTGCCTTCTGCCACTGCGGCGCGCGCGGTGTACAAATCGAGGATCCGTTGTGTGAACGCGGCGTCACGAGTGGCGTCACGCTGCGTCTCGCCGGCCGAAGCAGCGTACTCCCACTCGTCGATAGTCGGCAGGCGCTTGCCGGCGGCGGCGCAGTAGGCGCGTGCGGCGAACCACGACACCGAGGTAACCGGGCGGTTCCGCGCTGCTGTATCGCCGGGGTCGAGTGGACCAGGCCAGTCGGACAGATACCGGTCGTCGGCAAATACCGCGCGAACGCTGTCCCGACGCCAGCCCGGGTGTTTGCGGACGAATGTCAGAAACTCACCGCGCGTGACCTTCCTTTGATCGATGCGAAAAGCCTCCACGCGTACTTCGCGCGTGGAGGCGTTCGTGTAGAGCGGCGTGTACGATCCGGCGGGAACGCGAACCATTTCGAGCTGCATTGCCTGCGCAAGGAGCAGAACTCCCGCGACAGGGTGTGTCAGGGCAGCCCGGAATGGCATCACGGTCCGGCCCCTACCTCGGCGTCGGCGTGGTGCCGGCCTGGATCGGGTTGATCACCCTGAGGTTTTCGGGGCCCGTCACTTCGAGAATGCCGAGCGCTCCCTTGTTGAACGCGCGGAAGATGGCGTGATCAACGAGGATGTAGTTGGCCGGCACTTCGAGAGCGAACTCAACGATCGCCGAGCCGCCGGCTGGGATCAGGGTGGTCTGGACGTTCGTCGCGTTGATGGTGCTGCCGCCCTCGCCGTACACCTTGTCGAAAATTTCGCCGATCACGTGGAAGCTGGATACCAGATTTGGCCCGCCGTTTCCGACATAGAGCCGCACGCGCTCGCCGACGGCTGCCTTGAGCGTACCGGCACCTGTGAGGGCGCCGACCGAGCCATTGAACACGACGTACGTCGGATTCTCGTCGGTTCCCTTGTCCATGTCGAGCGTAAAGACGCCCTGATCGCCGAATTTGCCCTTGGTGTAGAACTCGCTCTGCATCACATAGAACTCCTTGTCGACCGGCGTCATGCCGCCCTTCGGCTCGACGAGGATGAGTCCGTATATGCCATTGGCAATGTGCATCGGGACCGGCGACGTGGCGCAATGATACACGTACAGTCCGGGATTGAGCGCCGCGAAACTGAACACCGACTCGGCGCCCGGAAGCGTCAGCGTCGCCGCCGCGCCGCCACCCTGGCCGGTCACCGCGTGCAGGTCGATGTTGTGCGGCATCATGCTCATCGGCCCGTTCTTCAGGTGAAACTCCACCTGGTCGCCTTCGCGGACGCGGATGAACGATCCGGGAACGGAGCCGCCGAACGTCCACGCCGAGTACTCGACGCCATCGGTGAGCGTGATTCTCTTTTCGATGGTTTCGAGGTTGACGATCATCTTCGTAGGCGTCGTGCGCGTGATTGGCGGCGGCACATTGGGCGGCGAGGTCAGGACGGCAATCTCTTCGCCCGTGACGTCCGGCGGCGTGATCGCGCCGAGTGGTGCACCACCACCGGCCGGCGCGCCAGCCGTGCACGCAGCAAACGAGAGGACCGCGGCAGCGAGGCCGAAGCGGCGGGACGAACGAACGATGGTGTCGGAGAGCGACATGGTGCGTTCCTTAGGATGAGTGTGATTGCGCGCGTGCCGTGCCGTTGCGGCGTGAAGAGGTGCGCGGTCGCGGCGCACTCCGGTGGTCCACGAGGTCGGCGATGGTCGTATCGTCAAGCGGTGCGCGCCGCGCGTTGAGTAAGGCAACCCACCGGCTGTGCGCGGCGCACGGCCGTCGGGAGTTGCAGGATGCAATGCCGTTAAGGCATCGCTGTTGTGCGACCGGCGTATCGAACAGGTCAATCACGGCTCCAACCGAGATCAACGCGGGGGGTCTGGCGAGGCGATATCCGCCCGACGGGCCTCGCGAACTGGTCACGAAGCCAGCGCGGGCAAGGCCGTTGAGCACCTTGCCAGTGTAGTTGCGCGGGGCGCCGGTTGCGCCGGCGACGTCGTCTGCGTGGAGATACCGCCCGCCCTGCTGTTCGCGGGCGAGAACGAGGAGCGCGCGTAGCGCGTAGTCAGCGGTACGACCGATCACAGCCAGTTCTCGTATCAGAGTTTCGCATCTGCATATGAGAATCGGCGTGTTAGGACGTCTGCGCTGTCAGTGGTGTCCCGACCGTTTGTAGGGAAATCACGCCGCCGGACGTCAGGGAACGCCGACGGACGTGTGTTCAGAGAGCTAAGTCGTTCAAAATCGGGAGTTTACGACGCTGCTGAAGATCGAACCGAACGTGTAGCTCACCCCAAAATTGGTGTGGTACTCGAAGCCGGTGAGCAGCGCGCGACGCCGCAAGAGCACGTCTACGGCGTCCTGGCTACCGCGCGGCAGATACACCTGATCGTGAATCCAGCTGTAGCCGGCGCCAGCATTCAGGCTGAGGCCTCGAAAGAGCCGCACGTTGAATCCGGCGTTGAGCTCTGTGGTCCGCTTCGAAGCGTCCGTGAGGAAATTGCGGTGCTCGACATTGACGTTCGCGCCGCCCCACGGCTGCCGCGTCCTGTAGCTGGCTTCAAAGAAGTGGTTGGGGAGCGTCTCTTGAATCTTGTCGAATACGGTCGTGTCCGCGTAGTCGTACCGTGTGAAGCCGATGCCATAGCGGAACGACAATTCGCGCCGTGTATTCTCCGAATACGGAAAGAGGTTGAACTCGACAGCCGCACGGGCCCCAAACCGCAAATCCTGATTGCGAAAGGTCTGTGACGCGGCCTCGAACTGTGCGCCGAGTGAGGCGTGATCGTTGACGCTCTTTACCTGAAGCCACTCGGCGTCCCAGCTACGCTGCAGATTGTTGTACGTCTGCTCCGACGTGACAGTGCCGAAATCATCGAATTCCTGTACCGTAGCCTCGTTGTCGCTGTACCGAAATGAGTATTCGACATTCGTCTTCCATTGCTCCGTTACGCGATTGGCCTCGAAGCGCCCATTCACGTTGCGGCCCTTGTAGAAGCGCTCACCATTGACCGAACCGTTCATCCCGATTTCGAACACCCATGAGTTCCACGGATCATTGGCAGGCCCGGCTCCCGTCGAGGCTGCGCCTAGCGTTGCCGCGCCCGCTTGGACGCGAAGCGTGCGGCCGGCTGGTGTGCGCGCAGCGAATTGAACGAGGCCCACGGAAATCGCCTGCAGTACCCCGCGCCGCCGCTCGTCGTCGGTCGTCATCGTGTTGCTGGTATACCTCAGGGTGTCACCGCGCGACGCAAACGCGCGCGCACCGAGAAACACCAGCGTGAACTGCTGGCCGCCGGCGCCCGCATCCTCGTTAGTAACGAGCAAGTGAACGTCCGCATCGGCCCTGTCGCGAACCCAGTTCACCCATGTGATCTCGGTGCGGATCAGGTCACGGTCACAGCCGTTCCGGCAGTCAAGGAACACGGCGAGCGGGTCGACGCCCGTAGGTGCGGCGGCGGCTGTCGCGTTCTGGGCCGACGCGGGGCCAGCGAATGAAAACGCGACCAGTACCGCGGTCGCGAAGATGGCGGAAATGCGCATGTGGCGGAGGAGGGCGTGTGAGGGGCAAACGCGATTGACGCTCCTGCTATGACATCCAGAGTCACTCAATGGTTACGAGATTGGCGACGTTTTTGTTGAGTCGCACCGAGTCGCACCGAGTCGCACCGAGTCGCACCGAGTCGCCCGGCTGCAACGCCGTCACCCGGTGCCCTACGTCATCTGACGCCGGTGCGGGACACGAAACGTGCAGACTGTGATCGGCATTGCCGGTCATACGCGCGCAGATGCAGAGTCTGACGAAGTAGGCCGCGCCCTTGATTCGCCCGTGCGTTTGTGGCGAGGTTGTACTGTCCGATACGATGTCGGATACCATTCCAGCGAGGCAGTGTCCATGCACCGCAGCACCTTGTTGATCGCGTTCGGAGCTCTGATAATCGCCCCTGCGGCCAGCGCGCAGGATGTCCAGCGAATGGCGCAACCCAGCACGCGCGCAAGCGCAACGGTGAGCCTGACGCCGGCCCGAGGTGTCGAGGGAGTCGAGCCGGCAACCATCCATATCGATTATGGGCAGCCCCACCTGCGCGGGCGCCGGTTGCATACGCCCGACCTCGTGCCGTTCGACTCGGTCTGGCGCTTCGGCGCGAACGAGTCGACGTCGATCGAGACAGGTGTGGACCTCGAACTCGGCGGAAAGCGTATCGCTAAAGGCAAGTACTCACTGTACGCGCTGCCCACGGCCGCAGGGTGGACACTCATCGTCAATTCCAACACCGGCCAGTGGGGCACGGAGTACGCGCCGCAATACGACGTTGCGCGCATCGCCTTGCAGAAGCAAACGCTGGCTACGCCCGTCGAGAGTTTCAGGGTCAACCTGGTTCCATCGCGCGAACCGGGCGCGCCCGCAGGCAAGTTGATCGCTGCGTGGGGCGACGTAGAGCTCGCGGCGGACTGGCGCGTGCCCTGATGAACATCGGCGGGCGCCGACAAGAGAGTCAGCGTCCGCACCGACGCAAAAATCAGTCTGAAGCGAGCTTCTCTTTCGCGCGGGCCACCGACTCGGCAAGCGCGACCACGTCTGCTCCGTCATTGTAGACGTAGAAGCTTGCCCGCGTCGTAGCGTGCACGCCGAGCGCGCGCATGAGGGGCTGGGCGCAGTGATGTCCCGCCCGCACGCACACTCCATCACCGTCGAGCAACTGCGACAAGTCGTGCGGGTGCACGCCCTTGAGCGTAAAGCTCACCACACCACCGCGATGCGCGATTTCCGGACCGAGAACGCTGACGCCCGGAATCGCCGCAAGTTTTTCCATCGCAAGAGCGGCAAGTGTGCGCTCGTGGGCTATCACACGCTCCATGCCAAGTGACGTGAGGTAGTCGCACGCTGCTGCGAGGCCGACGGGCCCTTCGACGTTCGGCGTACCTGCCTCGAACTTGTGGGGGAGCACGTTCCATGTGGTGTGCTGGTCGCCGACATGTGCGATCATATCGCCCCCCAACTGATAGGGCTGCGTCGCCTCGAGGATTTCGCGGCGCATCACGAGGCCGCCAATACCCATCGGTCCGAGCATCTTGTGGCCGCTGAAGGCATACGCGTCCACATCGAGCGAATCCACACCAACGTCCATATGCGGCGCACTCTGCGCGCCGTCGCACACGGTCAGCGCTCCGACGCGTTTGGCGATCGCGACAATGTCTGCGACCGGGTTCACCGTGCCGAGCGCGTTCGAGGCGTGGCCGAAAGCGACGATCTTTGTTTTTGGCGTTACGGCGGCAGCGAACGCTTCCATGTCCAGCGTACCGTTCGCACCGAGTTCGGCAATCACGAACTCAGCCCCGACGGCGTGCGCGAGTTCCTGCCACGGCACGAAGTTGGCGTGATGTTCGAGTCGCGTGACCACAATACGATCGCCGGCCTTCACGTTCGCGCGGCCCCAAGTGCTCGCGACGAGATTGAGCGCCTCGGTGGTACCGCGCGTGAAGATCAGCGTTTCGGCGTCTGAGGCGCCAAGGAACTTCGCGATGCGCACGCGTGCCGCGTGATACGCTTCCGTCGCAACAGCAGAGAGCGCATACGCGCCACGATGCGGGTTGGCGTTTTCGGTTTCGTAGTAGCGCTGGATTGCCGCGAGCACGGATGCCGGTTTTTGCGTCGTCGCAGCCGAGTCGAGGTAGTGGAGGCGCGGTTGTGCGGCCAGCAGCGGAAAATCGGCGCGTGGCGCGAGCGCGCCGTGATCGGCGACGAAACCCGCCGGAGCGGCCGACGCGGAGCGTACGCCCACCGTCGGCCGATTCATGCCGCCGCCGGCGACGAATGATGCCGGAACGTTCTGACCGACGACTTCATGACGCGCTCCCCGGACCCTCGGCTTCGGTGCTCACCGGAGCCGCGCTGCCCTGCAACGCCGAGTGCATCGCGTGCCATGCGAGCGACGCACATTTCACGCGCAGCGGAAACTTTGATACGCCGGAGAGCGCCTTGAGCGATCCCACATCGGCGCCGGTTGGCTTTCCGGTGACCAAGGCGTGTACATCCGTGAATAGCTGTTCGGCGTCGGTCCGGCTCTTTCCTTTCACGACCTGGGTCATCATGGATGCGCTGGCCTTGCTGATGGCACATCCCTGGCCGCGGAACGAAACGTCGGCGATCTGATCGCCGTCCATCTTGAGCCAGACAGTGAGCTGATCTCCGCAGAGCGGATTCACGCCGTCGGCCTTGGCCGTGGCATCTTCCATTTCGCGAAAATTCTTCGGCCGCCGGTTGTGGTCGAGAATAATGCTCTGGTAGAGCTCGTCGAGCTCCGCTGACATCAGGCGGTCACCATCGCGATCATTTCTATCGCTGGTCGGTGTGGGTGAACCGCTGGAATGCGATGTGTTCCAGGCCGTCACGGAGCGCGTCGAGTTCAACCGTTTCGAGTACTTCGGCTGCAAACGCGTAGGTGAGGAGGGCGCGGGCATTCTCAGCGCCGATGCCGCGGCTCTTCATGTAGAAGAGCGCGATTTCATCCAGGCGGCCTACCGTGGAGCCGTGCGTGCACTTCACGTCGTCGGCAAAGATCTCGAGCTGCGGCTTGCTGTCTACCCGCGCGGTCGGCGAGAGCAGCAGCGTGTGATTCGACTGCTTGCCGTCCGTCTTTTGCGCTTCGGGATCGACGAACACCTTGCCGTTGAACACGCCGTGCGCGTCGCCGTCGACGATCCCCTTGTAGAGCTCGCGGCTCGCGCACGAAGGCGCGATGTGCTCAACGAACGTCTGGTGATCAGCGTGCTGTGATCCGTCAATGAGATACAGCCCGTTCAGTTGTACTTCGGCACCTTCGCCGAGGAGCTTCGCGTAGATGTTGGTGCGCGAGAGGGCGGCGCCGGAGGCATACGAGAACGAGTGGAATAGCGAGCTGCGCCCCTGTGCCACCTGCATCGTGCCCACGTGGAACGCCTCACGGCTCTCTCGCTGGACCTTGTAGTGGTGCAAGCGCGCGCCGTTGCCGACCGTCGCCTCGGCCACCGAGTTGGTGAAATATTCCGTGCCGTTGAACGAGACGAAACTCTCGACGATGGCGAACTCAGCGAGCTCTTCGACCATGACGAGCAGTCGCGGATGCAACATGCAGCCGGCGGCCTGCGCATCGGCTACGTGGATGATGTGCAGCGGGAGCGGGACCTTGAGTTCGCGTGGTACCCGAACCACGAGTCCGTCCTGAGCAAACGCCGTGTTGAACGCGGTGAACGCCTGTGCATCGAACGTTGCCAACTTGCCAAGGTGGGCCGCCATGAACTCCGGCTCCTCCTTGAGCGCCGCTGTAAGCGTGTTCACCCTTACGCCCTGCGGCAAACCTCCGAGCGATGACAGCGAGCCGTCGAAGCTGCCATTCACGAATACCGCGCGCGGCCACGCCGGATCACCGGTGACGGCTTCGAGCAGCTCGGTCAGTGGTGGCGCGCCGGAGGGTGGCTTGGCGCTGCGGAACGTGCGCTCCGCGATCGGCGTTACGCTCGTGAAGTGCCAATCTTCATTACGGGTCGTGGGGAATCCGAGCGTCGAAAACTCGGCGAGCGCCGCCTTGCGCAGGTCGGCGAGCCATGCAGGCGGGCCGCCGCCACCAAGCGCCGCAAACGCTTCACTGTACTGAGCGCCACCGCCGGTCACGCTGCCTCGACCAGCCAATCGTATCCCTTCGCCTCAAGTTCCAGCGCGAGCTCCTTGCCACCGGACTTCACAATCCTGCCGCCGGCGAGCACGTGCACGAAATCGGGCACGATATAGTTGAGCAGCCGCTGGTAGTGGGTCACAATGACCGTAGCGTTATCGGGTTTTCTGAGAGCGTTGACGCCGCCGGCAACGACTCGCAGCGCGTCAATGTCGAGGCCGGAATCGGTTTCGTCGAGAATGGCGAGCTTTGGCTCGAGCACGGCCATCTGCAGAATCTCGTTGCGCTTCTTCTCGCCGCCGCTGAATCCGGCGTTCACCGAGCGATGAAGCAGCGCCGTATCCATGTCAACAAGCTTCAGCTTCGCTTCCATGAGGTCGAGGAATTCCATCGGATCCATTTCCTCATCGCCACGCGCCTTCCGGATTTCGTTGTACGCCGACCGGAGGAAATACGCGTTGGTGACACCGGGGATTTCGACCGGATACTGGAAGGCCAGGAAGACGCCCTTCTGAGCACGCACCTCGGGCTCCATGTCGAGCAGGTCGGAGCCTTCGTAGTCAATCGTACCTTGCGTGACTTCGAACCCGGGGTGACCGGCGATGACTTGCGCGAGGGTGGATTTGCCGGAGCCGTTCGGGCCCATGATGGCGTGAATCTCCCCGGCGTTCACCGACAGCGAGATGCCTTTCAGGATTTCCTTCTCTCCAACGCTGCAGTGGAGATTCTCGATCTTAAGCACTCTTCGTGATTCCTATGCGTTCGGATGGTTGAAGACTCTTACTGCCGAACCGCGGAGATCCACGGACAACAGCCGGAGATTCGCGGAGAACTGCAAGGACGACAGCAGCAAGGAGTTACGCGGTAATACACTGGATCAACCGACTGAACCCTCGAGCGTGATGCCGAGCAGTTGCTGGGCCTCGAGCGCGAACTCCATCGGCAGTTCCTTGAACACTTCTCTGCAAAATCCGCTCACGATCAACGAGATGGCGTGCTCGGCGCTGAGCCCGCGCGCCTTGCAGTAGAAAATCTGATCCTCGCCAATCTTCGACGTGCTGGCTTCATGCTCCGTGGTGGAGCTGTTGTTGGCCACTTCGATGTACGGAAACGTGTGCGCCCCGCACTTGTTGCCGATCAGCATCGAGTCGCACTGCGTGTAGTTGCGCGAGCCCGTTGCCTTGGGGAGCATCTGCACGCGGCCGCGGTACGAATTCTGGCCTTCGCCGGCACTGATACCCTTTGAAATGATCGTGGACTTCGTGTTCTTGCCAATGTGGATCATCTTCGTGCCGGTATCGGCCTGCTGCTTGTTGTTCACGACGGCAACGGAGTAGAACTCGCCGACCGAGTTGTCGCCCTGGAGAATCACGCTGGGATACTTCCACGTGATTGCCGAGCCTGTCTCAACCTGCGTCCACGAAATTTTGGCGTCTTCAAGCGCCTTGCCGCGCTTGGTCACGAAGTTGTAGATGCCGCCCACGCCATCCTTGTCGCCGGCGTACCAGTTCTGAACCGTGCTGTACTTGATGGACGAACGATCGAGTGCGACCAACTCCACGACCGCGGCATGCAACTGGTTGGTTGACCGCTTTGGCGCCGTGCATCCTTCGAGGTAGCTGACATATGCGCCCTCGTCGGCCACGATCAGTGTCCGTTCGAACTGTCCCGTGTCGGCCGCATTGATCCGGAAATACGTCGAAAGCTCAATGGGGCAGCGCACGCCCTTGGGCACGTAGCAAAACGATCCGTCGCTGAAGACGGCCGAGTTGAGTGCCGCGAAAAAGTTGTCGCTGTACGGCACAACGGAGCCGAGGTATTTCTGGATGAGTTCCGGGTAGTCGTGCACCGCTTCGGTGAACGAGCAGAACACCACGCCGTGCTTCGCGAGCTCCGCTTTCATGGTCGTGCCGACGGAGACCGAGTCGAAAATGGCATCCACGGCCACACCAGCGAGCATTTTTTGCTCGGTGAGCGAAATGCCGAGTTTCTTGTATGTCGCGAGCAACTCGGGATCCACTTCGTCGAGCGACTGCAGCGGCTTCACACTCTTGGGCGCGGAATAGTAGCGCGCGCCCTGATAGTCGATCGGATTGTATTTGAGATTCGGCCAGTGCGGCTCAGTCATCGTCTGCCATCGCCGAAATGCCTTCAGCCGCCAGTCAAGAAGCCACTGCGGCTCATCCTTTTTGGACGATATCAGACGAACGACATCTTCGTTCAGGCCCGGCTCAATCGTGTCCGACTCAACGTCGGTTACGAAGCCGTACTGGTACTCGCGATTGACCAGCGATTCGATGGACGAACTCATGGCGAGCAAGTTACTCGGGTATAGAGTCTAATTCAATGCTGGTATTGGACTTGCGGTGCTTTTTGAGGTCTGAAAATGGCCCAAGTTGGTACGTGACACAGGGTTGTGTGTGGCGAGCGCTTTGTCGGGTGCTGCTGAGCACCGAAATGGGACTCAGCACCCCTTAACAATACTCTGAACTGGCACGTCAGACTCAGTGACGCGCCCAACGAACACCAACCCGGGCGCGAAGCACCTTGGAGGAGATATGCGTTTCATCATCCGTGGTCTCACCGTCGCCGGCGCGCTTGGGCTGGCGGCCCTTTCACTTGACGCGCAGGGCGGGCCACCGGGCGGGCCACCGGGCGGGCGTCAGGCGCGCCCCGCCCGACCGGACAGCCAGGTCCGCCAGATTGGGCCGGCGCTGGAGATGCGCGCCCGCATGATTCGGCGCGGCGGCGCTGAGCGGGGAGTCGAACTCAACCGGCGCCAGATCCGCAACCGGATGGTTGCGCAGCGTGCTGTGGCGCGTGAACGCATTCGCAACATGACCCCCGAACAGCGCCAGACGCTGCAGGCCGGACGTGCTGCGATGCAGGCGCAACGGCAGGCTATTGGCGCCGAGGTTCGCGGCGGAACACTCACTCGCGAGCAGGCCCGCGAGCGAATGGAGGCGTGGCGCCGCGAGCACCGGCCGAACGCACCGCTGCGTGGACCCAAACCACCCGGGGGCGAGTAGTAACTCAGGTAGGCACTGGCAGGACAACAGTCAGCGGCGCGCATCCGTGGGGGGTGCGCGCCGCTGATTGTTGTATGGCCCTGAAAGTCCGGTGGCAAACGCTGTTTCCACGGATTCCGCCGTTGGTTGAGTGAATTTCGCGGTTCTTACATCGCGATCTTGATGCCGCTGATGTCGAGCTTGAGGATCTTGCCGGAGTCCATTCCCCACCAGATCTGCTTGGTCTTCTTGTCGAAGAACATGTGGCGTACGGTGTTCCGCTCGCCGGGAATCACGGTGTTGCTGAAAAACCGATTGGACTTCGGGTCGAATCCGACGAGCTTGTTCGGCTGCGAACCTGTTTCGGCCACCCAGACCCGGTTCTGATCATCGATGATCATTCCGTACGGCAACGAGCCCGGACCCCCGGGCAGCGCCCAATCCTGCACCTTGCCGGTCTTCGGATCGAGGTGACCGAGCCGACCGCGACGATAGTCGGTGTAATAGATCTGGTCGTCGGACGTGATCGCGATACGCCGGTTGAGCGTGCTGTCGCTCGCGAGCGGATATGTCTTGAGCTCGAACGTCACGGGATCAACCGTCCCGATCATGTTAGTCGCGAACAGGTTGAACCACGGGCGCCCCTTGGAATCGAGGACGATGCCGTAAGGGTTCGTGGATCTACGCTGGCTCCCCACCGGAATCGGGGGCTTCACGATGCGAAACTTCTCGGTGGTGACGTCAAAGAATCCGATCGCATTCGTCTGCTGCGCGGTAAACCAGATGTTTCCGTTTTTGTCGAACACCATCGTGTGTGGGTCGCGCACCGTGGAGTCGGTGACCTTGTAGCTCGTGATCTCGCCGGTCTTCGGGTCAATCTTGCCAATCGTGCCGTTGCGGTTGCCCGTGTACCAGACGAATCCCTTGGCATCGACCAGGCAAGTGTGCGGGTTCGTTCCGGGTTCCAACTCGTACTTCCGGAACTGGCCGGTCTTGGGATCGAGTCGCGCGACGTAGTTGCCGCTGGGCGCGGAGCCTGCCTGGCCGACGAAGAACACCGCTCCGTCGATTGGCGACACGGCGGCGTCGCGCGGGCGGCCTTCGCGGCCCCAGGGGACGGTGAACTCCTGAATCGGAATAAGCGCGTTCGCCTGCGCACGCGCGGGGCTCGGCGCCGCTACGAACGCGAGCGCGGAGAACAGGATTGCTTTTCGCACAACGACCTCCCGAAGGGAAGTGACTAATTCTGTAGTTACGCGAGGCCGCGCGCAAACGTTCGTCGGTCAGTCCTGCCAGTTGAAGAAGGGGAGTACGCGGTGCGAGGTAGCGCTGTCGATGATGTTGATCAGCCCGATCTGGAGGCCGTTGACCGACCTCGCGTAGTTCACCAGGCCGATGACGACGCCGTTCTGCGTGCCCTTGATCATGCTTCCAAGGGCATTGACCGAGAAGCCACGGAACCGTCCGTCGGGCTCAATGCGCAGCAGGCCGGCGGTAGCGGTGAAGCCGTGCACATTGAGGCCGCCCACACCGAAGCCTCCGATCGCAACTCCCTCAATATTCGCCGCCCCCACACCGAGTCCGCCGATGGCCATGCCGTGCATCGTGCCACCGACGCCGGCGCCGACGCCTCCGAGCAGGATGCCGGTCATGTCGCCACCCACGCCGACTCCGACACCACCCGCCGCGATGCCCCGGAAGTTCCCGCCGATCCCGGCGCCCACACCGCGCATTAGCAAGCCGCGGGCGTTTCCGCCGACGCCAACGCCGACTCCGCCCATTGCGATGCCGCGCATGTCGCCACCGATTCCCATTCCGATGCCGCCCGCGCCGATACCCCGGAAATCACCGCCGGCGCCAGCACCAATTCCGCCCAGCACCAACCCGGTCGCGCTACCGCCAATACCTGCGCCGATACCGACGACGACGATGCCTTTCGCGTTTCCGCCGGCGCCAATTCCGATTCCGCCGCCCATCAACCCCTGAACGTCACCGCCGGCGCCGAGCCCGATTCCGCCGAATCCGATTCCCTTGATGCGATTGCCAGCGCCCGCGCCGATCGGAGCGATCGCGATGCCGGTGATATTGCGTCCGGCCCGCACACCGAAAACACCCGTCGCGACTCCGGAGATATCTTCGGCGCCAGTGACGGGTAGTCCGAACGCCAGACCGCGCACCCGACCGCGAGCCGGCTCGTACGGCGCCCAGAGCGTGAGATTCACGCCATCTACACGGCGCAGGTCGCTGTCGCGAAAGTTGATCCGGAGCCCAACGACATCCGGGTGATCGCCGATCGAAATCACGTAGCGGGTGTTCTGCGCAAACAGCGCGAGTGGTGCCGCGCAGAGGAGAAATGCGAAGATCGCCGCCGAACGGGCGGTAGACCGCAAATGCGTCAACATGGTTTGGTCTCTCGGGTGGAGGCTACGAGTTCAGACACCCCCAACAGTACGTACGGATTGAACGGTCGGTTTCGGTGAGCGCCAACACTCGAGCCGCAAACTCGTCAATCAGTTACCCAGCAGATCGCCCGGCACGTCGATGTTCCGTCGAACCCCGCCGTCCCGTACGGCGACGCGCAGCACCTTCGCCCCGTAGGAACGCACGACGGCTCGAGCACCGCCGTCGGCTACGGTCAGCAGTTCGCGCCACGTGTCTCGATGAAAGAACACCGGATGACCACGCTGTTCGGCGAACTCTGGCGCGACGATCGGAGCCCCCGACCGCTTCGCCGCGTCCACGATGGCGAGAATTGTCTCGAGCGTGATGAAGGGGTGATCCACCGGCCAGACGATCGCGCCGATCACAGGATGATTTGCGAGGCGTGTCAGGCCGAGCCGCACGCTCACGATCTGTTCGCCGGCAGCGTTTGCGTTGGCGACGGTCGCAACACCAGGCGGCGCGTGGGTATCGGGCGGCAGAACAGCGATGATCGGGGACAGACCTGCGTCCGATGCCGTAGCACAAACTGCGTCGACAAACCGTCGCCCGTCGGGGAGCTTGGCAGTGGCCTTGGGGCCGCCGAACCGTTTCCCCGCACCCGCGCCGACGATTACCACCGCGACGGGGAAGGCGTTCGCGGCGCTCACGCCCGCGACAACTCCAACATTGCGCGCCTGAGCAGCGCGGCGGCCTGCTGAACTTTGTAGCCGTTAAGCTCGAGGGGCTTCGCGTCGTACATCGCGCGTTCGGCGAGCGCATCGACGCTGTCCTGGTCGAGTTCGCCGCTCTCCACGTCTTCTTCGACTGAGGGATTGACTCGCAGAGGTGCGGGCCCGACCCCACCGAACACGAGGCGCACTGTTCCGTCGAGACGTTTGACGCCGGCGAGCGAAACCGTCGCGAAATCACCCGCGCCGCGCTGCATCAGTTTGGTAAACAGCTGAGCGCCACCCGCGGCCGCTGGAGCAAGTTCGATCGCCTCGATGATTTCTCCGCCCGCGAGCGTCGTCTCGCTGAGCGGATTGGTCGCCGCGTCAGCGTAGAGTTGCTCGATTCCGATTCTTCGCGTTGTATCTGCGCCGCGCACGACGATCACCGCGTCGAGCGCGAGAAGCGCGACCGCCGGGTCGGACGGATGAGCGGCGTGGCACGGCCCACCGCCGAAGACAGCATGGTATTGATTCTCGCCGTGCTCGGCGGGACAGCCCGTACCGCCGTTCTTGAAGCAGGGTATGCGCGAACGCAGATACCAGCAGCGGGGTCGCTGGCAGAGGTTGCCGCCGAGCGTGCCCATTGCCCGAAGTGTCGGCGTGCCGACAGCGGCCGATGCGAGCGCCAGAGAGTTGAACCGCTTGGCGACATCGGGATGGCCGGCGATGTCTTCGAGGCGTGCAGCACCGCCGATTCGCAGGCCTCCATCACCCGTGGCGACGATCTGCGTCAGTTCCGACGCCCGTGTGATGTCGATGACCTCTGTAGCCGGATCGAGACCGGCCTCCATTGCGACCAGAAGGTCAGTTCCGCCCGCTATAGGGCGTGAGCCGGTACGCCCGATGAGCGTGAGGGCGCTCTCAAGAGTTTCGGCGGCACGATAGCGGAGGGGAGCCATGAGATGGTTGAGCGACAAGGTGCGCTGCCGACACCACCTGCGCCAGCAGCGCGGGAGATCGGGTTCGAGCCATTCCGGTTCGGAACGAACACAGATGGCGACAGATAAAGTAAATATGGATTATAGATTTGATTACTGTATAGCTTGACAAGGTCAGCTATGAATATGAATAGTGTGCCATATTTGTGTTAGATAAAATAAATAGCTAATATTTGATAATGGATGAAGCACCAGCCATCGCGGTGTCCGGAGACAGCCTGCGGGCGTTTGAGGCAGCCTCGGTGGCCGCCGCGCGGCTCGATTCTGCTGTCGCCGCGGCTGGACCGGCCTGCGCGGGAGCCATGCTCGTGCGCCACGCTGTCCTGACGGGGCCGGGCGACGCCAACACGCCGAGCTTGATAATCAGCGCTGGATCGAGCGCTGCCGCGGGATACGGCATCGAGCCTGCGAGTCGTGAGCTTCCGAGCCTCGGCGCATTGTTGGAAGCTGCCGATCTTGGTGACGCAATCCCGGAGCGTGTACGTGACGAGCTCGACGGGATATGGGCGCGCGACCCGCGGACCAGCTCGGCGGTACTCGCTGCGGCGGAAGCGGCGGGATACCTGGTCGTATCAGCCCCGTCGGAGACCAGTTCCCAGCGTGCGGCGGCGCTCGCGGGCGCACTGATCCTCGCACGGGGGGAAATCGTGTCAGCGCCGTTCCTCACCGTGTGGCAGCTCGACGCGCAAGCACGGAGCGCAGCAGTTCAGGTGGACCGTTCGCAATCATGGGAGACGTGGGTGCGGGCCTGGTGTACGCTTCTTGCCCGCGAAGCGGCGGGAGCCCTGCGTGCCGTTGAGGAGCTGTCGGCGAACTTCAAGTCGGAGCGAAGCGACGCCAAGGCGCGGGCACGCACCGGTGCCACCGACGCCGCCGTTGCGAGCTGGTTGCACGCGAATCTCACGTTCAACATTCGCGACGCCGCCGTGGGCCTGGGCCTGACCACACCGACAGTCGGAACGGCGATTTCCCGGCTCGAAGAAGCCGGCGTCGCGACTGAACTGACCGGTCAGCAGCGGGACCGCGTCTGGGTTTCGACGTCGCTGCTGCGGCTCGTGACAACCCGCTAGATAATGCTGCAGCCTGAACCCCTGACGTCGGGCCTGACTCCACGATCCACGCCCACCGCCGTGGACCGAGACGCCGGCTTCGGCCGGACATTCCGTGACCAGCCGAGCTGGGCCGTCGTGTGACCTGTGTGAGAACCTGCCCGACTGTTCTCGTGGCTGTCGTCCTGGCCACCGTAGCGTGCGCGCCTATCCTGCCGCCGCCTCTTCCCGCGTATCCGCTCCCGGAAATGGCGGTGGAATCGCCGTCGCCGGGCGGGATCTGGAGCCCATTCGATCCGGTCGCTGAAGGCGACGTAGTCGCGCTCCGGCTTAGCGGTCTGCTGATACCGGTCCGCGGAGTACTCCTCGCCAAGATCGAGGACTCATTTGACGCCCCGCGTGACGGCGGGAGACGTCACGATGCGGTCGACATTCTGGCGCCGCGCGGTACTCCAGTAGTGGCGGCCACCGACGGCCGCGTGCTCCGGGTTGGTACCAACGCGCTCGGCGGAAACGTGATATGGATGGTCGATACCGACAGCCGCTTCGTGTATTACTACGCACACCTCGACCGTTACGCGCGGGGTATTCGGACCGGCGATCGGGTCGTCCGCGGAACGCCGATAGGTTATGTCGGTACAACCGGAAACTCTCCACGCGACGTTCCCCACCTCCATTTTCAGGTCATGCGAATGACCGATTCAGTGAACTGGTGGAACGGAACGCCGGTGAATCCAGTGCCGTTCCTGGTTGAGCCGGCAACCCTCACAGCGACACCCGCGAAATCATGACAATGACCGGAAAGGAGCGAGCCGCTCTGCGTGGAGAAGCGAACCGCCTCACCGCCACCGTGCACGTAGGACACGCCGGCGCCAACGACAGTGCCGTACGATCGCTCGACGATGTATTGCGCACCCACGAACTCGTGAAGGCGCAACTGTCGAAGCAGGCGGGCGTGAAGCCGAACGAACTCGCGCGGCAACTCGCCGTGTCAACGCGATCGGAGGTCGTGCAGGTGATCGGCCGGACGGCGACGTTCTATCGGCCCAACCCGGAACTCAAGCGGAAGGACGGTACTCCGCCCTGGCGCCGGTAGCGCCCGTAGAATCGCGTAGATAGCAAGAATTGTCTTGTCAGAGTCGCCGTTTTAGGTCACCGTTGAGCGGCTATCCGCGCTGATTCTCAAGCGCGCCAAGGACCCGCCATGGCGTCAGCGGAATCTGCGTCATTTCGGCGCCAATGGCATCGGCCACGGCGGCCGCGATGGCCGGGGCCGTGGGAATGATTGGCGGCTCGGCCAGGCCGCGCGCGCCTGTGTGATTCGCCACGGTGTCGGCGGTACCGACGAAGAACGCGTCGATCGCCGGGATATCGGCCATGGTGGGGATGCGATAGTCGTGCAGGTCGGCGTTCAGCTGCACTCCGGTCGCGCGATCGAGAATCCTCTCCTCGAAAAGCGCGTAGCCAAGTCCCTGAATGATGCCGCCTTCGAGCTGGCTCTCGGCTAGAGTGGGATTGATGATTCGTCCCGCGTCGTGTGCTGCGACGATTCGCAGTACGCGCACAATGCCAGTCTCCACGTCCACCTCGACTTCGGCGAATTGCGCCCCGAACGTCGCGATCGTTACGTCATCTGGGTTCGGACCGCGCGACCCGCGCCCAACGATCATGACGTCTCCGAGGCTCTTCGTGACCTCGGCGAAGGTCATGGAGCGGTCGGTGTCGCGCACGACGATGCGGGAGTCCTTGGTTTCGAGGTCGCCGGGCTGCACGTCGAACATTGGCGCCGCCGCCTCGAGCAAGAGCCGTCGCGCGTCTTCGGCCGCCATGCGGGCGGCCGGGCCGACGGACGGCGTGGTCATGGAACCCCATGAGTTACCGGCATACGGAAGCGTTTCCGTGTCGCCGATGATCGAACGCACGTCCGACAGCTTCGCGCCGAGCGCTTCGGCGGCAATCTGCGCGAGCACCGTGCGTGCGCCTGTGCCGAGGTCCTGCGTGCCGGCGAGGACGTCGATCGACGCGTCGTTGTTGATTCGTACCTGCGCATACGATGGTGGTCCGCCACCCGTGGGCCAGAGCTGAGCGGCCATGCCGAAGCCGCGACGAACGCTCGCTACTGAACTACTGGGCACGACCGATGCTGGAGCCGCCGGGTTGGCCGAGGCTTGGCGGCGCTCCTCCCGCGATGCCCACCCAAATTTTCGTGCGCCCTCGTCATAGCACTCACGGAGCGCGTTGCCTGAATACTTCTGGCTCCGCCGGAGGTCGATCCGCGTGAAGTTTCTTCGCCTGAGGGCAAGCGGGTCCATTCCTAGTTCGCGCGCGAGTGCGTTCATGGCACTCTCGAGGCCGAACGCCCCCTCGGCGTAACCAGGCGCGCGGAAGGCTTGCATGCCGCTCGAGTTCACCCAGGCGAACGTTTCCTCCGTCCGCACGTTCGGGCAGGCATAGAGTTCGTGATAGATCTGCGCGGGCCCACCCTCCCATCCGCTGACGCCAAGCGGAATGTCGGCGCTGAGGACGATGGCAGTAAGCGTCCCGTTCTTCTTGGCACCAAGCGTGACTCGCTGGATTGTGGCTGGCCGGTTTCCGGAATCAGACTGCTCGGCGCGGCGGCTGAGCACACAGCGAACCGGGCGTCCCGTGCGGCGTGCGAAAAGCGCAGCGATGTACGTGTGCGCGCCAGCGCCGTTCTTCGCGCCGAATCCGCCGCCCATGTAGTGCTTGATGACTCGCACGTTCGATTGCGATATACCCAGCGCGGCAGCCACCTGCTCGCGGACACGGAAAATTCCCTGAGTCGATTCCCATATCGTGACACGATCGGCGTTCCATTCCGCGACCGCTCCGTGTGGTTCGATCGCTGAATGGAGCTGCACCGGGGTCCGGTATTCGCGTGTGATTGTTACGTCGGCCGCGCGGAGTCCCGCTTCGATGTCGCCACGACCTTCGATCATCGGCGAATCAGCCATCAGGTTTCCCTGCGAGCGGACGAGCGGGGCATCCGGTGCGACCGCGGCTTCGAAGGTCGCGGCAAACGGCGCGGCGTCGAACGTCATTGCCATCGCGCGGGCGCCAGCGGCCGCGGCCTCGAACGTTTCGGCGCAGATGACTCCCACGGGCTGGCCAGCGTAGGAGATTTTGCCGGTGAAAAGCCGCGTATCAGGCGGAGCATCGCCCGTGGCGAGTACGTCCAGTACCCCCGGCACGGCGCGCGCCGCCGTGGCGTCGAACGACCGGACGTTTCCCTTGGCGACCGGCGATCGCAGAATGAGCGCGTGCAGCATCCCCGGGAGCGCGATGTCGGCCGTGTACCGAGCGCGCCCAGTGACCTTTTCGTGCGCGTCCATACGCGGAACTCTGGCGCCGACAATCTCGAGTGCTGTGTCGGCTTTCCACGCTGCCGGCTCGAATGCCGGCAGCTCCACAACACGCTTTTCCGTTCGCCCCTCGACCTCGACGACGGTTTCGACGAAGGTGCGGCCTCGCCGCGCGGTAGAGCGCTTCGACTGGCGCGCCACTATTCGTCAGTCTCCGAACTCATGTTTTTGAAATCGCCGCGCGATGCCGCAGCGATTGCCGTCACAATCTTCGGATACGTTCCGCAGCGGCAGAGGTTGCCGCTCATCGCCTCTCTGATCTCCGCCTCATCGGGCGCCGCGTTTCTGGCGAGCAGATGCGTCGCTGCAACGAGTTGGCCCGGCGTACAGTAGCCGCACTGTGCCGCGTCGTGAGCAATGAACGCGCGTTGCAGCGGTGCCAGTTTGCCGGCGCTCGCAAGCCCTTCGATCGTAGTCACGGTGGCGCTGTCGCACGCCTCCGCAAGCACGATGCAGGAGTAGGCGAGGCGGTTGTTCAGGAGCACGGTACAGGCACCGCACTCCCCGTGTCCGCATCCGAATTTCGTGCCCGGAAGGTGGAGCCGGTCGTTAAGCAGTGTCAGGAGGCGTTCGCCAGGAGCCGGGGCGATCTCGTGGTCCCTGCCGTTGACGGTGAGGCGCATGGATCAAGATACGATGGAGAGTGAGGGGCGCGGGTGAGGAGTGAGGAGGAAATGAGGGGTAGGGAGTGAGGAGGCAGAGCGAGCGTTGGGAGTGTGGACGGGTAAGCCACCGTGGGCGCCTCGCACTGTTTGTCGTGTGTCGCTGGAGCTAAATTCGATCGACGCGCCGGGCATTTTCTGCCTTCGGGCGCGGCACTGCTCTAGAGGAATCTGATGCCGTACATCATCACCGAAGCCTGCAAGGATACGAAGGACAAGTCGTGCGTGGATGTTTGCCCCGTGGATTGCATCTACGAAGGGCCTGAAATGCTGTACATCCACCCCGACGAGTGTATCGACTGCGGTGCGTGCGAACCCGAGTGCCCGGTGACGGCCATCTTCCCCGAAGAGGACGTGCCTGCTGCTCAGGTGCAGTACGTCCAGATCAACCGTGACATCTTCAAGTCTGATACGCCGCCGGGACGGCCGACGAGGTAGGTGCCGACCGCCGTCGAGTACCTCGAGGCGGACGACGCGGTCGCGGCGTTTCTAGGCCGCATTGGAAAAATCACGCGGCTCGCGATAGACACTGAAGGTGCGAGCTTCCACAAGTTTGTCGACCGGGTCTACCTGATCCAGCTGTCGACCAATGATCGCCACGCGATCATTGACCCGCTGCCGATTTCGCCGCCACCGGCGCTCGGGAGCATTCTCGAAGACCCTGCCATCGAAGTGGTGTTTCACGACGCCGACTACGATCTGCGGCTGCTGCACCAAGACTACGGGTGGCAGGTCCGGAGCATTTTCGACACGCGAATCGCCGCGCAGCTTCTCGGAATTACGTCGTTTGGACTGGCTGCGCTGCTCGAGAAGTATTACCAGCTGAAACTCGACAAAAAGCATCAGCGCGCTGACTGGTCCATGCGCCCGTTGACCAAAGGCATGCTCGACTACGCCGCGCAAGACACAATGCACCTGCTCGGATTGCGCGACCAGCTAGCCTCGGAACTCAAGAAGAAGGGCCGGTGGTCGTGGGCGGAGGAGGAATTTCTCCGTCTGGAGGGCACGCGATGGTCTGCTGAAGAGCCGGGGATGGCTTTTTTGCGAATGAAGGGCGCGCGCGACCTTTCGCGGCGCGAGCTCGCACTTCTTCGTGAACTCGTGACCTGGCGCGACACGGTCGCGCTCAAGCTCGACAAGGCGACGTTTCGCGTCGTGGGCAACGAGCCGCTGCTCGACGCGGCGCGTCTCGCGCCAACAGACCGGGACGTGCTCGCCAAGATCAAGGGAATGCCGCGCGGAATCGTTGATCGGCACGCCGACGACATCCTGGCGGCGGTGAAGCGTGGACTCGCCGTTGCTGAGCCTGACCTGCCGACGTTTCCAAAGTCGAAACGATGGGCACGCGATCCGGACTTCGACACAAAGGTGTCGCACCTTAAAACTGCACGCGATGCAGCGGCCAAACGTCTGGAAATCGATCCCGGAGTTCTGTGTTCCCGCGACCGAATGGAGAGCGTTGCGCGCGCCGTGCCCAGGACGGTCGAGGAAATCTCCGCACTCGGCGGGCTCCGTGCATGGCAGGTGGCCGAACTCGGCGATGCATTTGTCACTGCCCTGAAGGGGTTCAAGCCCGCTGCTGCCGAACCCGCGACGCCGGCCGCCAAACCGCCGACTGAGAAATCGTCGCGTGCCGCCGGCGCCTCACGGCCGGCGAGCCAATCTCCGTATCGCGAGAGCTGACCGAGGTTTCTACGCGGCCCGAAGCCTCCATTGGGCCCCTTCACGCTTGCCACTTCACACGCGACATCAGAAGCCCAGGTACGCCCTCACTCTTGGCTCGATCCGTTGCGGACCCCACGGCGGCGACCAGACCAGATTGAGCTCGACTTTGCCAATGCCGTCGAGCGTCTTCAGTTGATCTTCCGCGTCCTTCATTATTTCGGGGCCGGACGGGCACGCAGGGGTCGTGAGCGACATGTCAACGGTGACGTCGCTCCCTTCAATGCGCACGTCGTAGATGAGCCCCATGTCAACGATGTTCAGATTGACTTCGGGGTCCTTTACCCGGCGTAACGCAAGTTTTACCAGATCGGGCGTGATGCCGCTTTCGGGAGCTGGCGCGTCGGAAATGTCTTCCGTCATATCGCGAAATGTAGCGCATCGGGACCAATCTGCTCGGGATTGGCCGGTACACGCCTTTCCGGGCTACGGTGCTCGATTCGTCGCTGCTACGCGTTGCGCTGGATGAGGCGTCGGCTTCGTGGCCGGCTTGACGCGCTCCCTGGTGGACCGAGTCCCAGCCGGGCGGTTCCAGTCCAGGGCACGGTCGGCACGGAACGATTTCGGCGGGTCTACGATTGCGACATCGGGATCGAGCACCGCGAGTGCGGCGGCATCGGTGATGTCGTTTCGGATGTCGGCGATCACGATCGACGGTCGCCGAGCCCGGGCTTCGTGAATCCGGTTCGTCAGCAGGATCACGAACATATCGCGGTCGGGATCTATCCAAAGCGACGTCCCAGTGAAGCCGGTGTGGCCAAACGCGTGTTCATCGAGATAATCGCCGGCCCCGTGCTGGCCAGCGCCGAGCTCCCAGCCAAGAGTCCGGGTCGCGGCGACGTGTTCTGTGAAGAGCTGAATCGTGGAGTCGGCAATGATCCGAACCCCACCATAAATGCCCCTGTTCAGCATCATCTGCGCGAACACGGCGAGGTCGCTCGCGCTCGAAAAGAGCCCGGCGTGCCCCACGATCCCGCCCAGCACGTACGCGTTTTCGTCGTGTACCTCGCCTCGGATCGGATGCCCACGTGGCGGATATACCTCGGTCGGTGCGATGCGGGCCTTGAGTGAGTCGGCCGGCTTGAACATCGTGTTTTTCATGCCAAGCGGGCCGAACACTTTTGCCTCGAGGAACCGGTCAAGCCGCTGGCCCGACGCCGCCTCGGCGACCCAGCCCAAAATGTCCCCGCCGAGGTCGGAATAGTCCATCATCGTGCCGGGCTGGTATCCGAGCTTCGTCGTGAGTACCATCTCTCTCGCGTGCGCCGGAGACGTGGCCTTCTTCCAGAGTACTCGTCCCGGGGCGAGCCCGCCGCGGTGCGCGAGCACCTGGCGGATCGTCACCAGGTCCTTCCGAGCGCCGACGAAATCCGGCAGGTATCTCTGCACCTTGTCGTCGAGGTCGAGCTTGCCCTCGTCGTACAGCACCATAAGCGCGGTGGTCGCGCCGACGACTTTGGTCAGCGAGGCGAGGTCGTAGATGGACTCGTCAGCGGACACTTTGCGGGCGCCGGCGGTCCAGCTGAGTCGGCCAAACCCCTCTTTGTAGACAATTGCTCCGCTTCGGCCGACGATGACGGCTGCTCCCGGGAACCCACCGGCGGCGACTCCCTTGCTCACGATGCCACTGATCGACTGAAGTCGCTCGGCCGACATCCCTACTTCGCCTGGTGGGCGCACCACGAGTCTGTCGCTGTTGAGCGACAGCACGGCGGTGATGATCAGGAGGGCGCGAAGCATGGGCAAGGAGGGAGGGTGGGCGAGGGAGGAGAAGTACGGTCCGATTCCCTACGGGTCAAGACGAGCGGGCGTTGGAGGGTGCAACGGGAAACCATACTCCAGTACCCTGTGACATAGCATATGAATCCGATGGCACCCACCGACCAGATCACGATACGTCGCGCGGTCAATGGCGACGAGTCCGCGCTGCGCGCCATTTGGACGCAGCACGCGCCGCGCATTGACGCGGTGGTGAACCGGCTGGTGGGCGATTCGGATCTCGCGGCCGACGTGGCTCAGGAAGTCTGGATTCAGATTTTCCGTGCCCTGCCGAGCTGTCGTGGGGACTCGCAGTTTTCGACCTGGGCACACCGGATTGCGGTCAACCGGACGCTCAACGCACTTCGGTCGCTGCGGCGGATTTCGAAGTCGGAAGTGGACATTGACGAAAACACGTCGATTGTAGAGCACGACGGCGAGCGCATGATGCTTGCGCAGACCATCGACGAGGCCGTGCAAAAGCTCTCGCCCGGAGCGCGCACGGTATTCGTGTTGCACGACGTCGAGGGCTACACACACGAGGAGATCGCCACGGAGCTGGGCATCACCTCGGGCGGTTCGAAATCACAGCTCTTCCAAGGCGCGCGCGAAGCTTCGCCGGCTGCTCGCGCACCTCGTGGACGCTCCAACCCCGGCGAAGGACTACCAAGACGATGTCGCATCTCACTCCTGAACGACTCGCTGCGTTGGTTGACGACACGCCGACGCCGATCGAAGCAGCGCACGTCACGACGTGCGACGCCTGCACGGACGAACTCGCGGCCCATCGGCGACTTGCGCGGCTGGCCGTGGAATCGCGCGCTGGTCTGATCGCGCCGGTCTCGAAGTTCGACGCTCTGGTGCCGAGGCTTCGTGCCGAAGGAATTATCGCTGGGCCGGATCGTGGCATGCTTATTCGCCGCTGGACGATTCGTGCCGCTGCCGCTCTCGGATTCATGCTCATTGGTGCGGCGGCCGGCCGGCTCTCCACCGGCGGGTCGATGATCGGGTTGAATGGCCCGTCGTTTGGCGCAGGCTCAACAGCGGGCCTGACCGCGCAACCGGTGGCGTTCCAGACGCAGGACGACGCGATGCAGGCTCTGATGGTGTCGCAGCAGGCTTATCAGAATGCCGCTGCGTTTCTTGCTGCTCAGGATTCGAGCCAGCGCTTCATTGGGCTGAACTCGGAGTCGTATCGAACGCGCCTTGGCGCACTCGACGACATGGCCGCAGTGTCGCGGGCCGCGTTGTACCGTGCGCCGCAGGATCCGCTGCTCAACCAGTACTACCTCGCACTACAGACGGCGCGGGAGCAGACGCTGCGCCTGCTTGCCGTATCGCTGCCGAACTCCCGGCCGCTCGGGAGGTACTGATGCCCGCCTTCAACGCAGGTCTGACGGTGCATAAGCGAGCCCTATCGCTGATGCTGGCCGCCGTGGTGGCGGCTCCCACGCTCGCCGCACAGGGGCGGGCTACCATTCGCACGCGGACGGTGGACCCATCCGGCAGAGATTCGACCGTCGACTTCACTGTTCGCGTTGAATCGGGCGACATTCTGCGGCTGATCAGCGAGCTGATGACTCTGCGTCAGGCAGAAGAACGCCTTGCGAAGGCAGTGCGCGAGGTGCGCTCGGATGGCGCGGACGGTTCGCGGCTCCGCGATCTGGAGTCGCAGCTATCCTCGGTGACGCGGCGCAACGCGGGCCTGATGTCGGCCGTCCGGTTTCAATGTGCGCGCGACGACATGCAGCCCGATGGCTACCTCGGTGTGAGTTTCGAGGGCATTGAGATTCGGCGCGTCGACGATGGCCCCGTGATGTATTCGTTCGGATCGACGCCGCACGTCATTTCAGTCGAGCCGGGCTCACCGGCGGACCTTGGCGGGCTTGCGGCGGACGATGAGATCGTCAGTATCGCGGGCTACGATGCTCGCAAGCCCGTTCCATTGGGCGCGCTGCTCAAGCCTGGCGCAAAGCTGGTCGTCCGTGTGCTTCGGTCAGGACAGCAGAAGGACATTAGTGTCGCTGTCGGCAAGCGCCCGGAAGGATTTGGGTCGCCGTGCGCCGGGCTCGATGACATGCTCGCGAGCGCTCGGTGGGAGCCGCAAACGACCATGCTGCCGCGGACCGGTGGATCGGGCACACCGCGCACGACCACCGTCATTATTGGTGAGGGCGAGGCGCCGCGGTCGGCGGGCAATGGGTTCGTATTCATGACGCCCTTCGCGACAGCTGGGCCGAATCTGATTGGTGGTGCACAGTTCCTTGCGCTCGATGCGCAGTGGCGCGAGACACTGGGCGTGGATCAGGGACTACTTGTCCTCTCGGTCGCTGCGGGAAGTCCGGCAGAAGCGTCCGGGCTGCGCAAGAGCGACGTGATCGTGGCTGTGGGCGATTCGACGGTGAGCTCAGTTGGCGACCTCTGGCGCCTGGTTGACCGGGCCGGCCCATCGGGGCTGACGCTTCGCGTTCGGCGTGCCAAGCAGCTCGTGACCGTCGTGTTCAAGACTCGGGCGCCCTGACCGACCAGAATGCGTTATGCGAGTGAGTCCAGAGGGCGTGTCGGTCGATTCCGGAGCGCCCTCACGGCTTTGCGGAATCGCGCACCGGGCCAGGAGGGAGGCGGTAAACGAGATTCGCCGTCTGCAGGTCCTCGGTGCTGAGCCGCAGCGAAAGCACGCGCGGGGACATGATGTTTTTTGGATTCGACGAGTGATCGAGGCCGATCAGGTGCCCCACCTCGTGTAGCGCGATCGCGTGCACGGCCTGCCGATCGTAGGCCTCGCCGGCCGCAGAGTGGAGGCCCAGTTCGATGTCTGCGCCGAGAATCCACCAGTTGACGTCGCGGGCCCAAAACGTCTTTCCGGCCGCAGAATCATTGAACCGATCCACCCAGCGCACGCGCACTTCCGCCGATGCCGAATCGCCGATGAAGAGGAAGCGCAACGGAATCCCGGCGTTCGACCACGTGTAGAACGCGTCGCGGGCGAGCTCCGGATAGTCCGGCCAGAAGTCTCTGATGCCGGGCGAGCGCTGTATCCAGACTGTGATCGGATCGTCGCGGCGGTCGATCCAACGAGCCACATTGCCGCCACGCGCGGCGAGAATCTCGTCCATGTACGTCACGACCCGGCCCTCGGCGAGCGCCCGATCGATAGCCACGAAGTCACGCGTCGCGGGGGGCGGGAGCGTCGAGCGGCGAACACGAACGAGATCGCCTTCCTGCGTCCGCAGCTCGACGGTGGCGAGCGAATCAGCCGCCGGACTGTCCACGGCAGCCGGGCCGCCCGATGTACGCCCCGCCTGCATTCCGATAAACAGGGCGAACGCGACGCCGAGCATAACAAGAAATGTTTTCGCCACTTTCACGATCCGAGGTCCCGGCCTTCGAGGAAGCCGCCGACGTGCTCAAAGAACTCGGCGGGCTGTTCCCAAAATGGCATATGGCCCGCGCCTTCGATGATGGCCAGGCGCGATCGCGGAATCAGCGCGGCCGTCGCCCGAGCGAGATCGGGCGACAGGATGTCCTGGGCACCGTGCACGAGAAGGGTTGTCGCGGCGACGCGACGCGCGTCATCGCGCCAATCGTAGCCCTCGCGCCGGAGTAGGGAAGCCGCCGACGCTCCCGACTGGCTTTTCTCTATTGGTGGAGCGAACGCCGCGCCCAGATCGGGGTCGGCGAACCACGCGGGATAGATCGCCCGGGAATATTCGGAGTGCGTCTGCGGGTTGTCGTCGTGCAAGAGGCGTGGATCGAGGGACTCGAGAAGGACGCGGTGGCGACCGTCGAGTCTCGCCAACGCGGCGTCGTGGAGTCCATCAATCCAGCCGCCGTTGGAACCCACGGCGTCGACCAGGACGAGCCTGCGAACGCCGAGTGGATCGCGCGCCGCGGCCAGCATCGCTATTCCACCGCCCCAGGAGTGGCCGAGTACATCCCAACGGGTGAGCCCCAACGCTTCGCGAAGGGCCGGCAGATCGCCAGCGTCAAACTCGATGCGCGACTGCCGCTGTCCGGGCGCGGCCTGCGAAAGTCCGCGTCCTCTGAGGTCATAGAGCACGAGCTGCCGGCCGGTGGCGAGCGGAGCAAGTGCCGGCCAGAGGAGCGAATGGCTGTAGATCATTCCGCCATTCACACAGACGAGCGGAGTGGCGTCGGCGACCGGAGGGGTCGTGTAGACCGCGAACTCGAGTCCGCGGGTCGTGACCATCTGTCTGGTCAGTCGTGGCGACCGCGGCTGAGTCTTGCGAAAGGCCGCATAGCGGGCGCGCGCGCTGCCGGTCACTACAGCTGTTCCGGAGCGGTCGGCACGGTTCCGGCCGGCGCGGCGGACGCGGTTGTGCGAGAACGCAGTGTCACGAGCGCAGACTCGACTTCTCTGAGCACGGCGAGGTCGGCCTCAGTCGTCAGTTGGTGCTCGAGTGCGCCCAACGCGGTCTGATCGCCGGCGAACTGCCCGAGCGCCCAGGCTGCGTGCGCACGCACGAGTGGCTCGGGGTCTTTCATGAGGGCGGAGGCGAGGGCCCCAACGTCGTGTGGCGCGCGTCGATTTCCCATTGCGACGGCTGCGTTTCGCGCGAGGCCAACGCGCTTCGCACGCGTGATCGCCGTGCCGCGAAAGCGCCGGCGATAGCCGTCATTGTCGAGCGCGAGGAGTTCGGCGAGATCCGGATCAGCTGCCGTTCGGTTCGGGGCCATCGCGGCGAGCGAGGCGTCGCGCGAAAACCGTACGTTCCACGGGCAGACGTCCTGACAGATATCGCAGCCGTACACGAGTTCGGCCATCTGCGGGCGAAGCGTTTCGGGTATTTCGTCGCGGAGTTCAATGGTCAGGTAGGAGATGCATCGGTTCGAGTCGAGTACTCTCGGCTCGGTGAGCGCATCTGTTGGACACGCGTCAAGGCAGCGGCGGCATGTGCCGCACCGATCGTCTTCGAATGGCGCGTCGGGCTCCAACACCTGATCGGTGAAGAGCGCGCCGATGAAGAAGAACGATCCGAGCCGAGGATTGATGAGTGTGGTGTTCTTTCCGAACCAACCGAGGCCGGCGCGCCGTGCGAGATCGCGTTCGAGAACCGGACCCGTATCCACGAAGCTTCGGTACTCGCCGCCTGAGTTGGCTTTGAGCCATACACCCAGAGAGTCGAGCAGATCCCACATCACGCGGTGGTAGTCGCCGCCGCGGGCGTATCGAGCAACAGCGCCAGTAGGTTGCGTGCCCCCGTAGTTGAGTCCCACGACGAGTGCAGACTGCATGCCGGGCGCGGGACGTGACGAATCGCGGCGGATGTCGGCATTCCGCTCCATCCACGCCATCGTTCCCGCGAATCCGGCCGCCAGCCAGCTGTCAAACTGATCCGCACTCTCTGCCGCGCCGAGTCGCGCGGTACCGGCAAGGTCAAATCCCGCGGCGTAAGCCTGCGCCTTGAGCTGTGTGGCGAGCGATCGCCCTGCTGCTGCGCTCAAGGGGTGTGGCGTGTCCAGCGGGCGTAGCGCTCGATGTCGTGGGCCGGTGGCACGGCGCGGTGATCGCCATAGGCCGTGTGCATGCGCCACGCGATGTAGGTCCGATCAGGAATCGGCAGGAATGGCGGGCGTCTGTACCAGTCCCGCGACCTGAAACGCCAAGCCACGCGCAACAGGTCCAGCGCGAGCGGTGGATGCACGATCGTGCGGAGCAGGAGCCTGACGGAGAGTGCGGGCCAACTCATGCCGAGAAAGATTGTCGCCGCAGTGGACGAGTCAAAGGCCTTCGATGCCACGGTGCGGCTTCGCACGTATCATTCCGCCAGAATGTGGATGCTCCGCGCCATGCCCATGATGAGTCGGCTGGCGGCATACGGCTACTACCGTGTGGCGCTGGGCGGTGAGCATCCGCCGCGCGAGGGACCCGAGCTCGTAGTGGCCAACCACACCAATTCGCTCCTAGACGTTGCATTCGTGGGCGTCGCGTCGCGGCGCGCAGTGCGGTTCATGGCCAAGGCGCCGCTGTTTACGTATCCCGGGCTCGGATGGCTTGTGAAGGCTGTCGGTTCCGTTCCGGTATACCGCCGGCAGGACGATCCGAGATTGGTTGTACAGAACCTCGACATGTTTCGTGAGGTCTACCGGGCCATAGCGCAGGGGCACGCCGTCGGGATCTTTCCCGAGGGCACCAGTCACAGTGCGTCGGGACTCCAGCCGCTCAAGACCGGGGCTGCACGAATCGCGCTCGGCGCGGCCGAGCATCTCGGACGCGCGTTCCCGATCGTGCCGATCGGAATGGTGTTTCGCGACCGGCGGGCATTTCGCAGTCGGGCGCGGGTCGTCGTCGGCCGATCGTGCGTGTGGGACGATCTGGCCTCGCGGGGCCCGGGCGACCGCGATGCTGTGCGTGAGTTGACGCGTCGGATCGAGGAGTCGATGCGCGCCGTGACGCTGAACCTGCACGACTGGCAGGATGAACAGATAGTTCGGATGGCGGAACAAGTGTGGCGCGCTGAGTTCGAACTGAGCCGCACCCCGGAAGCCGAGATTGACAGGCTCGCGACGACAACGCGCGCTCTTGCACAGCTCCGCCTCGGTGATGATCCCGCATGGCGCGCCGTGGCGCGCGAGTTGCGCTCGCACGAGCGGGTGTTGGGCCGGCTCGGACTCACGCCGACCACTGTGAGGGCGAACATATCCACCGGATCGGCTGCGCTACGGCTGCTGCGCCGGATGCCGCTATTGCTCATGACTCCCATCGCCGCTCTTGGACTGGCGCTGTTCTGGGTTCCGCGCGAAGTGACCGGCGTCATCGGGACGCGGGCGTCGAAAATCGAGGGCGACGATTCGATTCCGACGTTTCGTGTGATGTACGGCGCGGTTGTGTTCTTCGTCTGGTTCGTGCTGCTCGCTGCTGCAGTTGGGACGACGTGGCGATGGTCAGCCGCTGTGGTGGCGTTCTTTGCACTCCCCGCTCTCGCGTTCGTGGCGATGGCGGTCGGCGAGTCGCGACAGTTCGTCTGGCAATCCATCCGGCGGTATCTCGTGCTCCGCAGACACCCCGAACGGGTTGCGGCGCTAAGGCAGCGCCAGCACGCGCTTGCTCAGCGACTCAAGGATCTGCTGCGCGCATCCGGCTCCTAGGCCGGTCCCGCGCACGCGTCCAGCCGGCTGAGCAATCCGACGACGCGGCCGGGCGATTACTCGGGCAGCCAGCTCTGCCCGTCACCGGGAGCCGTGGCGCCGATCGCCGCGGCTGCGGAGGCAAAGATGTCCACCGTGCGGCGCGGCGTTACCGCCGCCGGCCTGTTCAGCAGGAGCGGCACCAGCATGTGCTCACGATGCAGCGCGCCGTGCGACGACACGTGCGGGATCGGTTCCCATTTCGACCGAAGGTCCCACTGTCTGGCCGCGCTGATGAGCAGATCTCCGCAACGCGCGCTCGCCGTCAGGTGGGCGATCTGGACGAGCGCGTCGGGATAGTCGCTCGAAATCGTCGCGGCGTGCGCATCATTCGCATCCAGATCGGGGAGTTCACCCAGGCCAAGTGGATCGCCCGTAGCCGGCCGATACGAGAACCGCCCTCCGTGCATTACGATCCTGGCCGTGCCGCGGCCGCGCGCGCGAATCTCGGTCGTTTCGGCGTCGATCGGGAGGATGAGCAAGTCGGTGGACTCGCGCTCGAGCAGGCGCTCCGCCAACCATTCCCATTGTGCGGCGAGCGCAGGCCACCATGGCCGGATCAGGCGATCGATATCCAGGCTGATGTGAGCCATGGCGTTCCCGCTCACCATCACGGCGGCGCGCTGTCCCAGGCCGAAGGTCCATGGGTGCGCCCGCACGCCAACCCCCCACGAGCGCAAGAGCCCCGCGAGGTCTTCGTGTGTGCGCACTGGCGAATGTCCGTGGTCGCTGACGATCCACAGGTGCATCTGATCCCAACGACCGTCATGCTCGGCGTCGGCACGAATGCGGGCGGCGGTCTGATCGACGATCCGCATTGCATTGCGCACCACCGCCGAATCGTGGCCCTGGGAATGCGATGTCTTGTCGATTCCGGTGAGCGCGCAAAACGCCACCTGCGGCCGCTCGCGGGCAATGCGTTCTGCGACGCGTGCGCCGACGTGACGGTCGATGTCCAGCCATCCGTTCACACTTCCCCGAAAGTGTGTGAACGCGGCCCGCAATACGAAAGCCGGCCCGCGCGCCACCTTTTCGTGCCGCGCGAGTCCGCGTTCGATCATGCTCAGCGCCGCAACTCTGCTCGACGCGAGCTCAAAGAGCGTCGGAACGGAGGGATCGATATCGCGTCCGATCTCACGCATGTCGAGGCCGACGTAGCTGCGCGCGTAGGCGGGCCAACGGGTGCGCGTACGCGCGCGGTCGTACCAGCGGATGCCCGGCAGGCCGACGGGTCCGGGAAACCGGCCCATGAGAAACGGCGTGTACGCCGGTCCGGTGACCGACGGAAAGACGGATGAAACCTCGTGCATTCCGCCTTCGGCTCGCAGCCGTGCGAGGGCTGGGAGTTCGCCCCGATCGATCGCGGCGGCAAGGGTATCCGGCCGCGCGCCGTCGGCAACGAGGATTACGACACTCTGGAGCGATTTGTCGCGTGGGGGCACGCGGGAAGGTAAACTCCGTGGATGGCGAGACGAAAACCGGCGGCACCGGCACAGCCATCCTCGGCGACGGCGAAATCGGCCGCGAAGAAAGGAAAAAAATCGCCCAAATCCGCCAGCGAGCCCGCGCGGAGGCGATCAGCCGAGTTTCAGGCCCTCTCGGGCTACTACGAGCGCGTGGTCGAGGGCCATCGGGCGGCGGGTCGCGAGGCACCGCCTCCCAAACCGGCATCTTCGATTCCGTCGCAGGTCGATCATTCGATTCGCAACGTTGTCGGAGGTGCGGTAACTGAGGATTCCAAGCTGCTGCAGGGCGTCCTCAGTGGCGACGCGTTCACGCGCGAAGATACATGGCGCGTCATGCGGATCATGGGCGAGTTCATCGAAGGTTTCGATAAGCTCGCCAGCCTTGAGAAGGCGGTCACGGTATTCGGTTCGGCGCGCACGGCGCCGGAGGATCCGCAATATCATGCGGCCGTCGAGGTGGGGCGCCTCCTCGCCAAGCGCGATTTCGCCGTGATCACCGGTGCAGGCCCCGGCATCATGGAGGCCGCAAACAAAGGAGCGAAACTCGCGGGCGGGCGGTCGATCGGCTGCAATATCGAGTTGCCGTTCGAGCAAGGCGCGAATCCGTACGTCGACACGCTCGTGAACTTCCGATACTTCTTCGTGCGGAAGACGATGTTCATCAAGTACAGCGCAGCGTTCATCATCTTTCCGGGCGGTTTCGGCACGCTTGACGAGATGTTCGAAGCGATGACACTTATCCAGACGGGAAAGATCTCGCAGTTCCCGGTCATCTTGTTCGGAAAGCACTACTGGGCGGGACTGTTCCGCTGGTTGCAGAGTCGCGTGCTGAACGAGAAGAAGATTTCTGCCGGCGACATCGACCTGATGACGCTGACTGACGATCCTGAAGAAGCGGTGGAAGTGGTGGCGGCGGCATACGCCGCTCAGGTTGCGGCGGATAAGAGATGACGGCGCCCACGGCAAGTCGACGGTAGACAGTACACGGTAGCCGTACAACTACACACGACAACTACAAATGGCCGCGAAACCAAAAAGACCTGCCAGGAAGACCACAAAGGCAGCAAAGAAGGGCGCGTCGAAGCGAAAGCTGACGCGCCCGGCAAAGGCTGCGACGAACGCGCCGAAGCGAACGAAGTCGCGTACTGGTGCGCCTCCTGCCGAACGTGCGCGCGGCGGGTTCAAGGCGTCACGCCACGGCCCCGACCGGTCGAGCGCAGCCGGACCAAAGGCTGCCCAGAAGAAGGCCGCCGAGTCGCGCGAGGCGACCGGCGCGCAGCATGTCGCAGCCGAGGCGAGCCGGTTCTTGCGCGGCGCGAGAATTGCGCCGCGCCGGATCGACGGAACCGAAACGGTGGTGCAACTCGTGGACGGCGCGTTCCAGGCGTACAATGCCGGCCGTTTGCGCGAAGCGTGCCAGTTGTTCACGGACAAGATGCTGGACGGCAGTGTCACGGTCGGGCTCACGCTCACAGGTGCGCTCACACCGGCAGGGCTCGGCATGAGCTGCCTCATTCCGCTCATCGAAGCCGGATTCGTCGACTGGATCATCTCGACGGGAGCGAACCTCTACCACGACGCGCATTTCGGTCTTGGACTCGCGATGCACCGCGGAAATCCGACCGAGAGCGACGTCGTGCTCCGCGAAGAAGGCGTCGTGCGCATCTACGACGTCTTTTTCGATTACGACGTGCTGCTTTCGACCGACGCCTTCTTCCGCCAGATCATTCGAGGGCCGGAGTTTCAGCGCGCCATGTCGAGCGCCGAGTTCCACTGGCTGTGCGGCCGGTACATCGCAGAACGGGAGCGCCTGCTCGGCATCGGCAACCAGTCGCTGCTGTCGGCGGCGTGGAAGTGCGGCGTTCCGATCTACACGTCATCGCCCGGCGATTCGAGCATCGGGATGAACGTCGCCGCGCTGGCGCTCGAGGGTGGCAAGTGCGTGCTCGACCCGAACAAGGACGTGAACGAGACCGCGGCAATCGTACTCGGTGCCAAGCGCGGATCGGCCAAGGCGCGCGCTGGCAAGAGCGCGATTTGCATCATGGGCGGTGGGAGTCCGAAGAATTTTGCGCTGCAAACAGAGCCGCAGATTCAGGAAGTGCTCGGAATCGATGAAAAAGGGCACGACTACTTTTTGCAGGTCACGGACGCGCGGCCCGATACCGGCGGGCTCTCGGGCGCGACACCTGCAGAGGCGGTGAGCTGGGGCAAGATCGACCCGGACCGGCTACCAGATGCGGTGGTGTGCTACATGGATTCAACTGTCGCACTGCCGCTGCTGACGAGCTATGCGCTGGCGAAGCGCCGGCGCCGTCCGCTCAAGCGGCTGTACGACCAGCGCGCGTCGCTCATGGCGCAGCTTGAAAGCGAGTTCCGGAAGGCGAACGGCTAGCGCGAATACGTCGATCGCACGCTGGTGACGAAGTTCGCGCACGACAGATCGCCGAACGAGGTGTAGGCGAAGAACGACTCACGCCCAAACACGTCCCGCACGATGGACGCGTCGGGCCACCCCTCCGCGATTCGGGTGTCGATACGCCCGACTGTTTCTTCCATCCAGCTGGCCTTGGCCTTGAGAAGGGTCGCGCCGTCTTCCAGCAAGCCGCGATGCGCATCGAACACTCGCTTCGGTTTCAGCGCCGCGACGCGCCGTACGGAGTCGATTTGCTGGCGAACATCTTCGCGCTCGACAGGGTGCGCGACCTTCACCTTGACGCCGAGGAACAGATCGGCGGCAAACAATGTTTCGCGATCGGCGTCCCACACCACATAGTGATCCGGCGAGTGTCCACGGGCCGGTAGTAGTTCGAGTCCGGACGCCTTGAACGCCGTTACGGGCGACGTGAGCAGGGGCATTCGGCCCCACGTCCATTTCCGGTGCCAGCCACGCCGCCGCGGCGCGCGAAGCAACGCGTCCGTGTCGGATTCCATCTGGACCGGGATTCCGGCGCGGGCGACGCGCTCGGCGTTTCCGCCGTGATCGTCGTGCGCGTGAGTGATAATGACACCGGCGACGGGGTTCGCGGCGATCCACGCCATCAGTTCGGCGCCGACGCCGTCGAACGCGCAATCGATCAGTACGCCTCGTACGGCAAACGTGCTGACCGAAAAGCCGGCGCGGCGGCTGCGCCACGTGGAGAAGTTGAGGCGCTGCACGTCGTCATGGGTCTCGACCGCAAGCATGCGCGAAAAGTAGACGGGCGGGGCGTCTATCGAACCACGGTCAACGTTCGAGACCGGTTCCGCAGGGGCTCGTTTGCCCCGCGCTCCTCGCTGGTATATCATCCCAACCAGCGCGTGGCGCCCGGCTTGTGTTTACCGAGCCGGGCGTCGCGTTTTTTCAGCGACACAACCCCGAACGACGCGGACCATGCTCGACGCTCTCAAGAAAAAGCTGAATGAGGAAGTGTCCAAGCTTCACCACGAGCTGACGGTCACGCTGCCGGCGGAAATTCGGCGCGCCGTTGAGATGGGCGACCTGCGCGAAAATTCCGAGTACAAGGCTGCGCTCGAGCGCCAGCGGCTCGTGCAGGCGCGGCTCGGGCAACTCGGTTCCCGCCTGACCAAGCTTTCCCAGATTGACATCACCCAGATCGCGACCGATTCCGTGGGTCTTGGATCACGAGTCATCGTTCTCGACCAGGATACGAAGGTCGAAGAGACGTACCACTTCGTGTTCGGGGACGCGGTTGAACTCGAAGACAACCATGTCACGATGGCCTCACCGATTGGGCGGTCGATGCTCGGCAAGAAGAAGGGTGACGTCGTGGTGCTGAAACTCCCGGCGGGGACGCGCAAGCTCAAAGTCGTGAAGCTGGTGACGATCCATGAGGCCAAGCCCGAAGGCTGACCGGAGCATTGCGTGCGCCCGGCACGCGGATGTCGTAACGTCCCTGCAGTCGATACTCGCGCCCGAACGCGCCCGACTCATCACCGTGAACGTCCGGGTGCCGATGCTCTGGGGAGTGAACTGACGATGCCGATCCCGAATCGCCTGCGCGTGACTTCGGTTGCGCTCATTCTCATCGCGCCGTGTGTACTGTCTGCACAGGACGCCGACCTCATTCTGCGCAACGCACGCATCTGGACGGGCGACTCGGCGCGGCCCTACGCGCAGGCGCTTGCGGTACGGGGCGAGCGCCTGATCGCGGTGGGCGACAACGCAGCTGCCGATGCCCACCGAGGGGCGCGCACGCGCATCGTGGACGCGGGCGGTCGGTTCGTCACGCCGGGATTCATTGACGACCACACGCATTTTGCTCAGGCCGGCGCGTTGCTCATCGGTGCCAACCTGCTCGACGTGAGTACAGCAGCTCCCTTCGCGGAGCGCATCAAGGCGGCGGTGGCACGCATGAGCCCCGGTGCGTGGCTGACCGGCGGCGATTGGGGCGCATACGAAGACAATCCTGCAAACAGCGCCGGAGCGCCCGCCGCGAGGCCCGCTGCGCGCTTCTCGCCCGACCGCACGATGATCGATTCAGTGAGCGGTACGACACCAGTTCTGATGAATCGATGGGACCGGAGCGCGTACGTCGCGAACGGCGTGGCGCTCAACCTCGCTCGACTTTCCTGCGCAGCACCAGTCGCGGGACTGGAGTGCGTGGCGGGGCGTGCCACGGGTCGTGTGTCTGGAGCCGCGCTGGCGCAGGTGCGTCGCGCGATCGCGCCAAAGACCTTCGATCAGCGTATGCGCGAGGCGCGAGCGGCGATGGAACATCTCGCCGAACTCGGCGTCACGACGATCCATGACATCACGCCACCCACGCAGATGCCGGTGTACACCGAACTCAAGCGGCGGGGCGAGCTCACGGTACGCGTGTTCGCACGCCCGACGCTCGACAAGTGGAACGAGCTCACGTACGCTGGAGTCTCGCCGGGCTTCGGCGACGACTGGATTCGCATCCGCGCGCTGAAGGGTTTCGTGGACGGTATTCAGGGAAACTCCACGGCCCGGTTCTACGAACCGCAACTGCACTCCGGGAAACGCGGCGAGTGGCGCGACAGCACCAATACCGCTGCCACCGATGGCCTTGGCTCCGGGATGATGCCACCAGGAAACATGGAGCGCCTCCTCTTCGGTCTCGACTCAGCGGGATGGTGGGCCAACGTACACGCCATCGGCGACGAAGCGATCGACTCGGTGCTGACCATCATGGAAAAGGTGTTCACCACCAACGGGCCGAAGGAGCGCCGCTGGCGCATCATCCACTCGCAGGTCATTCGCAACGCGGCGGTTGCCGACCGTTACAAGCGCCTCGGGCTCATTGCAGAAGTTCAGCCGTATCACGCCATTGATGACATGCGATGGATGGAAGAACGAATTGGTGAACGCTCGAAGTGGGCGTACGCGTTCCGGACATTCAAGGACGCGGGCGTACCGCTGCTGTTCGGTTCGGATTGGCCGGGCACCAATGCGAGCTGGTACACGGCCAGCCCGATGGTAATCCTCTATGCCGCTACGACGCGACAAACGCTCGATGGCAAGCCCGAAGGCGGATGGTTCCCTGAGCAGCGACTGGACCTCGAGACCTCGCTGCGGAGCTACACGGTGAACAACGCCTGGGCCGAGGGCGAGGAGGCGAACAAGGGTTCGCTGATGACGGGGAAGCTGGCTGACTTCGTGGTTGTGGATCGCGACCTGTTCGCCATTCCCGCCACTCAGCTCAAGGAGGCGAAGGTGCTCATGACGGTTGTGGGTGGTCGCGTGATGCACGCGGCACCGCCGTTCAGGCGCTAACGGCCGCTAGCCACCTTGTAGCGCGCGGGCAAATGCAGGTCCGCGCTCGGCGGTCTTGCCCGGCGAGCGCGGCCCGATGGCACCCGGCACTGGTGCGACGTCGAGCACGATGCAAACCGGACCGGGAGCGCCGAGCGCGCTGGCCGCCGACGAACGCCATGCGTCCAAGTCGCCAAAGCGATGCACCGACGCGATTCCGCTCGCTCGCGCGAGCACCGCGAAATCAGCGCCCGCTCTCGCTCCCGGGGCGCTCTGTGCGCCGGTGACTTCGTACACGCCGTTGTCGAACACCACGACAACGAGATTCGGCGGCGCTTCCGACGCGATCGTGACGAGCGCTCCCAGGTTCATCAGGAGCGACCCGTCGCCGCAGCAGGCGACCACCCGCCGTGCGGGTTGTGCAAGCGCAATGCCGAGCCCGAGCGAAAGCGTCTCTCCCATTGACGACGGCACGTGAATGAAATCGAGCGGATCGAGCGGACCCATCGCCATCCACTCGCGCGCACTTCCCATCGAAGTGATGACGACGTCTCCGGCGCCGCGTTGGGCGCGCAGCGTTTCGATAGCCTCACGGAGGGGCATCGCTTTGCGTGACGTTGGGCTACCCGGAGCTCCGCCTTTCTTCGATGTGGCGCTCATGCTCTTCCTTCGGCAACGACGATGGAACCCGCGACGCCAGCGTTGCGACACCGCTCGTAATGGGCGCGCATCTCGCTGAGCTGCGACGCATCGGTGACGAGGAGCCAGTCGATCTTCCACGCGGTCAGCATCGGCTCGGTGAAGACGAGGCAGGTGTCACCAGGAAGCGTTTCCTGGTTGAGGTAGCTTCGGTATCCGATGACGCTGAAGATCGGGAGGTTCCAGTCATGCACGATGTTGCGCAGTGAGTCACCGCTCTCGAAAAGCCCGGTGCACTGGATGAGGACAAGCGGAACGGCGCCGCCGAAGTGGAGGCCGCCGGCCACCGCCCAGGCTTCGCCCTCACGGCAAACGCGCACCAGGCGGAGTGCCGGGTGTCCAGCGATGGCTTCGTGCCACGGGCCGATCGTGCTGTCAGGTACAGACACGACGTGCGTGATCCCGAGCTCAGCGAAGAACGACGCGACCTGAGGACCGGTGAGCGGGCCGCTAAGCGTGGTCACGGATCAATGGTGAAAATGCGTGCGACCTCGGCACGATACGCTTCGACCTGCCGCTCGCACTCAGCCGCGTCCCATCCCGCGTGCCGTGCCACGGCAGCGGCCACGCGCGCGGCCGCCGGAATCCCGTGGTCGCGTGAGGCGAACGCAATCTTGGTCCTTCGCACGAGAATGTCCGCGAGCGTGCACGCCATTTCGTTCTGCACGGCGCGCGTGGCATCACTGAGCGTCCACTGCTGTCCCTCGACGATCGGCTCGAAGAGCAGCCCGAAGACGGGCGGTCGTGGGGGCGCCTGGAGTGGCCGAATCGCTGTGCTGCAACGCACGCTGCCGCGTCCGATCTGCCTCGCCGCGCGGTCGACGACCTGTTCTGCAATCAATCGATACGTAGTGAGCTTGCCACCGGAAATCGCGATCACGCCCGTCGATCCCGCAGAGATCTTGTGTTCTCGCGATGCCGATGCTGGATCGCCGCTGTTCTTGGTCGAGACGAGTGGCCTGATGCCTGCCCACGCAGCCGTGACATCACGAGCGCCGAGCTCCGCGGCGGGGAAAGACGCGTTCACCGACGCGAGCAGGTACTCCACGTCAGCACGTGTTGCACGAACCTCGTCAGGGCTCGCTGCTGTTGCTGTGTCGGTCGTTCCGACAATCGTTTGTTCGCCCGCGGGAAGGCAGAACATGACGCGACCGTCCACCGCGGAGAGCATCGTGACGGCTGCCCCGTTCCCCACTCTGCGCGCAGGAACCGCGATGTGAACCCCTTTCGTCCCCAGCATGGCCGGCTCCGCGGTCGGATTGACCATTCTGCGAATGCCGTCGGTCCACGGTCCGGTGGCATTGACGGTGACTCGCGCCCGGACGAATGTGCTGGCGCCGCCAATGTTGTCGCGGACTATCGCTCCGGTCGTGCGCCCACCGTCGGTTACGAGTTCCGTGACTTCGGCATGGTTCAGCACGACGGCACCGTGTTCTCGCGCATCGAGCACGTTTGCCAGAGTGAGCGCTGCGTCGTCGGTGGCGGCATCCCAATACTCTGCTCCGCCCAGCAGTCGGTCGCTTGCCAGCGCTGGCTCTGCAGCTAGCACGCTCTGACGGGAGAGCCCGCGGTGTCGTCCGATATTGCGAAACATCGCGAGAGAGTCGTAGAGCCCGAGCCCAGCCCGGAGCTTCCAACGCGGGATGCGTGCGCCGCGGTACACCGGCCAGGTGAACCGAAGTGGGCGGACGAGCTGGGGCGCCGTGCGAAGCAGTATTCTCCGTTCGCGACTCGCTTCGAACACGAGATGAAAGAACCCGTGTTCCAGGTAGCGCACGCCGCCGTGGATGAGTCGCGACGAGCGGCTCGACGTCCCGCTGGCGAAATCGTCGCGTTCGACGAGTGCGACCGAGAAGCCGCGCAGCGCGGCGTCGCGCGCAATTCCAGCCCCGGTGATTCCGCCGCCCACGACGAGCAAATCGAACGTGTCGGCTGACAGGCGCTCGAGGGCACGCTCGCGCCACGCGACAGGCGGAGTGTCAGCCGAAAGTGAACTCACCGTCCGAAGATAGCGTGGCCCGGCGCCACCCCCCAAATTCCGATGATGCCGCAGCCGCCGCCTGGACGTCGAGTCGCAATCGTTGCCGGAGTGCGTACGCCGTTCGCCAAAGCGGGCACGGCACTCAGGCAGGTCAGTGCCATCGAACTCGGCAAGATCGCGGTTCGGGAGCTCATTCACCGCTCGGGCGTCGAGCCCGCATCCGTCGAACTGCTGGCATTCGGGACGGTCATTCCGTCGGTACTCGCGCCGAATATTGCGCGCGAGGTGTCGTTGATGCCCCTGTTGCCGAAAGGCGTGCAGGCATGGAGCGTCGGGCGCGCGTGCGCGTCGGCCAATCAGGCCATCACCGACGCCGCCGATCAGATCGTGCTTGGCCATGCAGACATCGCGATCGCCGGCGGCGCCGAGTCACTGTCGGACGTGCCGATCCTTCACTCGCGCGGATTTTCCGACGCGCTCGTGGCGGCATCGAAGGCCAAGACCCTGGGTGCGCGCCTCGGTGCGCTCGCCCGGATCCGCCCTCGTCATCTGATACCGATCACGCCGGCCATCGCCGAGCCGACGACCGGCGAGTCCATGGGACAGTCGGCCGACAAGATGGCGAAGATCAACGGTATCACGCGCGACGACCAGGATGCGTTCACGGTGGCTTCGCACCAAAACGCGAGCGCTGGTACTGCCGACGGAAGACTGACGGCGGAGATCGCTCCACTCTACCTGCCGCCGAGATTCACGAGCGCGATGACGTCGGACAACGGCGTGCGCGCGGACAGTACCCTCGAGCAACTCGCGAAGCTCAGGCCGGTGTTCGACCGAAAATACGGGACGGTCACGGCCGGCAATGCATCACCGCTCACGGACGGTGGGGCGGCGGTCCTGCTGATGAGCGAAGAGCGTGCGAAGGCGCTTGGGTTCGTGCCGCTGGCGTACATCCGGAGCTATGCGTATGCGGCGCTCAACCCAGGTGAACAGCTCCTCCAGGCACCTGTGCTGGCGGCTCCCGTCGCGTTGAAGCGCGCCGGCCTGACCCTCAAGGACATCGATCTCGTAGAGATGCACGAAGCGTTTGCCGCTCAGCTGTTGTCGAACCTTCAGGGATTCGAGTCGAGGGCGTGGGCAGAGCGTGCGGGGTTCAGTGCACCGGTCGGTGAAGTGGATCGAAGCAAGCTGAACGTGATGGGTGGATCGATCGCAATCGGCCATCCGTTCGGCGCGACCGGCGCGCGCATTACCACGACACTGGTCAACGAACTGTCGCGACGCGGCGGGCAGTTCGGACTGATGACTGTGTGCGCGGCCGGTGGGCTCGGCTTTGCGATGGTCGTGGAGCGCGCATGAGTGCGTTCAAAGTGGAGCGCGACGGTGGCGTGGCGATCGTCACGTTCGACATGCCCGGCGAGCCGGTGAACAAGTTCTCGAAATCGGTGATCGCCGAGTTTGACGCTGTGATGGAGGGCATCGAGCGCGAGGTCACGGTCGGAAACGTTGGCGCGATCGTGATCATCAGCGGGAAGCCGGACTCGTTCATCGCCGGCGCCGACATCGACGAGTTCCTCACGTTCAACACGGCTGCGATGGCGCGGGCTGCGAGCGCAGAAGGGCAGGTACGGTTCGCGGCGCTGGAGCGTACGCGTACGCAGGTGGTTGCGGCGATTCACGGGGCGTGCATGGGCGGCGGCCTGGAACTCGCGCTTGCGTGTCAGTACCGGATCGCCACCGAGCATTCCAAGACGATACTGGCGCTTCCGGAGACGCAACTGGGCCTCATTCCGGGTCTCGGCGGAACACAGCGACTGCCGCGGCAGGTCGGGTTGCAGACGGCGCTCGATATGATACTCACCGGCAAGAACCTCCGAGCCAAAAAGGCCCTCCAGATCGGACTCGTCGAAGAGCTGGTGCATCCCGCGCTCCTGCGAGCGGTGGCCATCCAGCGCGCGCGCGAACTGGCAACGGGAGCGCGAAGTCATCCTGTAAGGCGCGCCGGCCTGATGGGCGCGTTACTGGAAGGGAATCCGATCGGTCGGTCCATCGTGCTGCGGCAGGCGCGTGCCATGAGCGAGAAAAGGGCGCGCGGGAATTATCCGGCGCTGGGCGCGGCGATCGAGGCAGTGGCTGCCGGCTATGGCCCTCATCACGAAGGCTATGCGCTCGAGTCGCGCCTGTTCGGCGAGATGGCAATGACGCCGGTTTCGCGTCAACTGATCAACATCTTCTTCGCGACGACGGCGCTCAAGAAGGACCGCGGCGTTACTGGAGATGCGCCGCCGGCGCTCCCCGTGCCGCGTGTGGCTGTTCTCGGTACCGGATTCATGGGCGCCGGAATAGCCGCCGTGTCGGCTCAGGCCGGTCTCCCAGTCAGGTTCAAGGATGTGTCGCACGAGCAGATCGGGCGCGGCCTGGCCGCAGTGCGCGACGTGCTCAAGGAACGGCTCAGGCGCCGACAAATCACGCGGCAGCAGTACGACGACCAGTTTTCGCTGGTGTCCGGTACGACCGAATACACAGGCTTTGCGAACGTGCCGCTCGTGGTCGAGGCGGTATTCGAAGACGTCGCCGTCAAGCACAAGGTTCTGCGCGAAGTTGAGCCTCTGCTTCGACCCGACGCCATTCTTGCCACGAATACGAGCACGATTCCCATCGTTGACGTGGCGCGCGGAGCCACGCGTCCCGAGCGGGTGATTGGCATGCATTTCTTCTCGCCCGTGCACAAGATGCCGTTGCTCGAAATCATCGTGACGCCGCAGACGGCGCCACAGGTGATTACCACCGCCGTTGCGTTCGGGCGCAGCATCGGGAAGACCGTAATCGTCGTGAATGACAGTCCTGGGTTCTTCGTCAACCGGATCCTGGCGCCGTACATGAACGAGGCCGGACGCCTGCTCGAAGAGGGCGTCGCGATCGACGCCATTGACGACGCGATGCTCGATTGGGGATTTCCGGTTGGCCCGATCACGCTGCTCGACGAGGTGGGACTCGATATCGCCGGCAAGTCGGGGGCGATTTTCGCTGCGGCGTTCGGTGACCGGCTGAAGCCGTCAGAGGCGATGGCGCGCGTGCTCGCATCTGGCCGACTCGGCCGCAAGAACAAGAGCGGGTTTTTCCGGTACGACGCACGCGGCAAGCGGCTCGGTGTGGACTCATCGGTGTATGCGTTGCTCGGGACCAGCAGGACGCGGGCACGCGTGAGAGCAGAGGCCATTCAGGAACGACTTTCGCTTGCAATGATCAACGAAGCCATGCGCTGCCTCGAAGAAGGCGTCGTGCGGCAGCCGCGCGACGGTGATATCGGAGCCATATTCGGGATCGGATTTCCGCCGTTCCGAGGCGGGCCGTTTCGCGTGGTGGACGCCGTAGGTGCCGCGCAGGTCGTGAACCGGCTGAAGGTGCTGAATGGCCTGCACCCGGGACGGTTCGAACCGTGCGCTATGCTCGCGCAGCTGGCTGCGACCGGCAAGCCGGTGTACAAGTCGTGAACGGAAGCGCGACGCGGGCGAAGCGGGCCATATGAACACGCCACCGCTGAACTTCAACGGGACGACTGATGCGTACAGCCAGAACTGACCGAGCGGCAACTGCCATACTCGCGCTGATCGCTGGCACACTCTTTGCCTCGCCGCTCACGACGACCGCAGCAGCGCAGCAGACACGCGCCGAACGGACGGCCTATCTGGAGACGTCGACGCACGCCGACGTCATCGCGTTCGTGGACTCGTTGCAAGCGCGTGGTGGAAACATCCGCGTCGGGATCATTGGTCGCACGACCGAAGGCCGCGAGATTCCATACGTGATAGCGTCACGTCCCCTGGTAACGACGCCGCTGGAGGCCAAGCGCCTCGGCCGCCCCATCGTGTACATCCAGGGCAACATCCACGCCGGTGAAGTGGAAGGAAAAGAGGCGCTGCTCGCGGTGCTTCGAGACCTGGTGTTCGATCCGCGCCCTAACGTTCTCGACTCGCTCGTGCTGATTGCAGTGCCGATCTACAACGCCGATGGGAACGAGGCGTTCGGCCAGCAGGGGCAGCGCCGCGGCTCACAGAACGGGCCAGAGATGGTGGGCCAGCGGCCGAACGGGATGGGCCTCGACCTGAACCGGGATTACATGAAGGCCGAGGCTCCGGAGACGCGCGCGTCGCTCGCGATGTTCAACGCGTGGGATCCCGATCTCTTCGTTGACCTGCACACGACCGACGGCAGTTATCACGGCTACGCACTGACGTACTCGCCGTCGCTGCACCCGGCCGCCGCGATCGTCGGCGGAACGTTTGGTGGAGGCTTCACGCGCGACTCGATGCTGCCGTTGATCCGAGAGCGTATGCGGACCCGGCACCAGTTCGAAGTGTTCGACTACGGCAACTTCTCAGGCGACGAGGGGCCCGCCGCGCAGGGTGAACCGCGGTCGTGGTCCACGTATGAGCACCTGCCGCGGTACGGCACGAACTACTACGGATTGCGCGGCCGGCTCTCGATCTTGAGTGAGGCGTACTCGCATGACCCGTTCGAGCGTCGCGTGAAGAGCACGGCGGCGTTCGTACGTGAGCTTCTGTCGGTGACAGCGCAGAAGTCGCGGTCGGTGCTCGCGATAACGCGCGCGTCGGACGCGGCGCTCGCAGCGGGCAAGCCGATTTCGGTGCCTATCCGCGCGACGATGACGAAATCGCCGTCCATCCAGCCGGTGATCGAAGAGATCATCGATACACTGCCCGAGGCGCGCGAGCAGCTTGCAGCGGGCCGCGGCGCCCAGGCCGGGCGTGGTGGCGGCGGTCGTGCGGGGGGCCGCGGCGGATGCCAGTGGCCGCTCAGCGAACCGGGAATGCGGTGCGGGTTCAAGCGGAGCGGGCGGTTTGTGACCAAGCAGATGCCGGTGAAGGATCGTTTTGACGCGACGCTGTCCGTGACCATGCCGGTCGCCTACGCGATCACGCCGGCCATGATGTCGGATTCGGTGATGCATCGCCTCCGGCTGCACGGAATCGTGGTGGAAGAAACGAGCGGAGACGCTTGGGTTGCCGGAGCACAAACGTTCTCGATTGATTCCATAGTGCGGCGGGGTACGCCGTTCCAGGGCCATTCCGAAGTTCGGCTCGAGGGCACATGGCGCCCTGACAGACCGTACTTCCTGACCGGTCGCATGTACATAGTGCGCACATCGCAGCCGCTTGGCGTGCTGGCGATGGAACTCCTCGAACCGCAGTCGGACGACGGGCTCGTGGCGTGGAATTTTTTCGACGCGGATCTCGACCGGATCGCGACATCGACGCCTGAGGCCCGGTCGTTCGCCGTACTGCGCGTAACGACACCAATCGAGTTCCCGACGCGAATCGTTCCATAGCACGCATGGCTTACGGTCAGTTTCTCCCTCCCGATCCGTCGAAAGGCGATGAATCCACGATCGGGGGGTATGCTGCCGTGCACGCGCGCCCGGCAGCGCTCGAGGGGCGCGACGGCTTTTCCTACTCGCTCGAAATACTCAGCGACGATACCGGCGACTCTTCACGTCCGTTTGGCGCGTACGTGATGTTTGTGCAGTGGTCGCGTCTTGGCGCGCAGAAAGTCGAGGGACATCTGGAGAGCGAGTTCATCGCGTGGGGCGCCACCGTCGCCGACGCGGAACGCTCAGTTTCCAACATGAAGCTTTCGGCGGCCCAATCCATCCTGGACGAACTGCTCACGGCGCGCGACGGCGCGTCAACGAGGCGCTGGTGGACAGCGACCGACGCCGGCGACAGCGAACCCGGAGTCAGTTGAACGAATTCGAGGCAGTGGTGCTAAGCGGCACCGGTGGCGTCTGGACCGTGCTTGCAGATTCGGGCGAACGCCATGACGCTGCGTTGCGTGGCCGGCTCAAGCAGGACGGCAACGCCAAGCTCGCGGTCGGCGATCGGGTAGCCGTGGAACGCGATGCGAGCGATGTAAACGCGGCGTGGGCGATCACAACGATTCACCCCAGGAAATCGAAGCTCGCGAGGCGCGCGCCGAGCGGCGCGCGAGGCGAACGGATCGTTGCCGCAAATATTGATCAGGTGGTCGTCGTCTTCGCTGCTGCGAAGCCCGAGCCACACGTCCGAATGCTCGATCGGTTCCTGGTGATCGCGGAAGGGAATGACCTGACGGCGCGGATCGTGATCAACAAGGTCGAACTCGTGGAGCCTGCTGTGGTGGACGCGCTCGTCGCGCCGTATGAGCGCGCGGGGTACGTGGTGCATCGCACGAGCGTCAAGCAGCGGCTCGGCCTCGACGAATTGCACGAAGCGCTCGCAGGGCGCACGTCCGCCCTTTCGGGACCGTCCGGCGTCGGAAAATCGTCGCTGTTGAATGCGATGTACCCCGAACTGACGCTTCGTATCGGGGAGATCAGCGAATCAGTGAACAAGGGCCGGCACACCACGGTCGGTGCGGTACTCATTCCGCTTACCGATCCGAGCGGTGGTTTTGTCGCCGATACGCCCGGCCTGCGAGAAGTCGGGCTGTGGGGGATGCCGCCGGAAGATCTCGACCGCTGCTTTCCGGAGTTTCGGCCGGTACTTGGCAGCTGCAAGTACCAGGACTGCTCGCACGATCATGAGCCAAGTTGCGCCGTCCGCGCGGCGGTCGACCGCGGCGACGTATCAGCGGCTCGCTATGAGAGTTACCTCAAGCTGCTCAGCGACCTTCCAGATCCGAGCAACACCTGGGACTGACCGGCTACGCTGCTAAGGCGAGAGCCGCCCGATTGTCCACGCTGAGTCCGTGCGCGAATAGTGAATCCGGTCGTGCAACCGGCTCTGCCGTCCCTGCCAGAACTCGATGCTCGTCGGTGCGAGCCTGTAGCCGCCCCAGTGATGTGGAAGCGGAACCTCGGTTCCTTCCGGGTATTTCTTCAGGAACGCCGCGACTTCGCGCTCGAGCACATCGCGCGCTATCAACACGCTGCTTTGGAATGACGCCCACGCACCGACCTGGCTTTCGTACGGCCTCGACCTGAAGTACTTCAGCGATTCCGCAACCGAGATACGCGACACGGTGCCTTCGATGCGCACCTGACGCTGCAGCACGTCCCACCACATGCAAAGGGCGGCGTTCGGGTTGGCGGTGAGCTCCTGACCCTTGCGGCTCCGATAGTCGGTGAAAAACACGAACCCGCTCGGTTCGGCGCCCTTGAGCAAGACCATTCGCACCGATGGGCGTCCTTCCGGCGTCGCCGTCGCAAGCGCCATCGCGTTTGGCTCGACCAGCCCGGCGTTCTGCGCCTGCTCAAACCATTTCGTGAACTGGCGAAACGGGTCTGCGTCCACGTCGCTCTCGGTGAGCAACTCGCGCGCGTATTCCTGGCGGAGATCGGCAAGGGACATGGGGTGAATATCGGTGGTTGATGCTTTCTGCGCGAGAAGGCAGCTTGTGTGAGGAGCGCGAGTGATGAGTAAGGAGGACGTGAGGCGTGAGGAGCGACGGGGAGGTGAGGAGTGATGAGTGAGAGCACAAAGAGTCATCGCGCCGAGGCCGATGCCCAAGCGCCAGTCGCGTGTGCGCTACTCACTGTGAGCGATTCGCGCACCGAGGCCACCGATGAATCGGGGGCCCTGATGCGACGGCTCGTCGAGGAAGCCGGGTACCGCGTTGCCAGTTACGATCTGCTGAAGAACGACGAATCGGCGGTGCGAGAGCACGTGCGCGGTCTCGTCGCACGGGCCGACGTTGACGCGGTGCTAATTACGGGCGGCACGGGACTCGGAAGCCGCGATCGAACGGTCGAGGCGGTACGCCCACTGTTCGACAAGGAAATGCCTGGTTTCGGCGAGATCTTCCGGATGGTGTCGTTCAACGAACAGGTTGGCACCGCCGCGATTCTCTCCCGCGCCGTGGCCGGTGGAGCGAACGGGAAGCTCGTTGTGTCGATGCCGGGGTCGAAAGCGGCCGTCGAGCTCGCTCTTACCCGGGTTCTGCTTCCAGAGCTAAGGCACGCGATCCGCGAGCTGAGGCGCTGAGGTCGAGCGACCACGTCACCGGCATATCGGGGTCGAGCGTTTCGCGGACGGTGCAGTGCTTCGTCACGGAGAGGTCGATCGCCCGCATTGCCCGCTCTTCGACGATCCCTTCGCCGGCGATCTTGAAGTGCAAGTGAACCTTCGTGATTCTGCGGGGCGAAGCATCGGCGCGCTCGGCCGTCACATCGCATGACACCGTCGCGGGCGGCATCCGCATCTTCTTGAGTATCAGCACAACGTCTATGGACACGCATCCGACGAGTGCCTCAAGGAGCACGTTCGGCGGGCTCGGTGCGACCTTGCTGTCGCCGTCCATAGTGAGGGGCGTCATTCCGGGCGGACCCGCGTCAAAAAGCAGATCTCCCTTCCAGGTGAGGCCGATTCGAAGGTCGGCGCGGACGTCTGCGGCGTTGCCGGGGCGATCGTTTTTCATCCGATTTTGATTCCGTTCGCGACCTGGTGATCCGGCTTGAGCAGCACCACTTCGGTCTCGGTCGGCATCGCGCCGAGCACGAGGCACTGGCTGACGAAACCCGCAATGCGTCGTTCGCCGATGTTCACGACCGCGACGACCTGACGGCCAACGAGTGATTCCAGCTTGTAGTGCGTGGTGATCTGCGCGCTCGAGCGCCGCGTGCCGAGTTCCGGGCCGAAATCGATTTCCAGCTTGATGGATGGCTTTCGAGCTTCAGGAAACGCGTCGGCACGGAGAACGGTACCGACGCGAATGTCGATCGCGAAGAAATCGTCCGGCACTGGCATGAACGGAACCTAGCGCTCGGGCACGGGCTTCGGCGCGATTTCCGGGAGGAGCGTGAACACGGCCAGTGACCTCCTGTCGAGGTACTTCCGCGCTGCATCACGCAGTTGTTCGCGAGTGACCTTGGCGGTCATGGCGGGTGCCCGAAGCCAGTCGCGCTGATCGCGACCGTCCTCGTCGGCGTCTTGCATCGCCGCGATCCACGACCCGTTCTGTTTGAGGGCTGTTTCGTGGCTGCGCACCGCCATCTCGCGAATCTTCACAATGTTCGAATCGGAAATGACACCCGCTTTCACCGAATCGATCACTGACCACATGGCGGCGACGAGTTCTTCCCTCCGTTCGGGCGCGCTGCCAAACGAAACGCTTACGCTGTAGCGGCTGTACGGGATGCTGTTGCACGAAGCCGACACGCCGACGCCGTATGTTCCGCTCTTGTCCTCCCGCAGCACCTCGCGAAGGCGAATGTCGAGCAGGTCCTGCAGCGCGTCGAGAACGATGCGATTCTCATAGCTGTATTCGCAGCTGCCGTGGAAAATGAACTGGTTCGACGCTTTGGGCTCGACGCCCTTGCGCACCGTCTTCTCAACGACGCCCGGCGGGCGTCGGATTCCGAGATCGCGCGCCTTCTCCTTGCGGCCCGCCGCGGGAATGGACGCGATGTACCGTTCGGTGAGCATTCGCGCAGAATCGAGCGGGAAACTTCCTACCAGGAAGAACGTGAAGTCGTCCGCACCAGCGAAGCGGTCCTTGTAGATGGCCAGCGCGCGTTGGACGTCTACCGAGTCGAACGCCGCCGCGCGGACGAGGCGCATTCGCGGATGGTTCTGCGACAGCGTGAGGGCGATCGTGTCGCCGAATACCTGCTCAGGATCATTCGATGCGTTCTCCTGCATCGAACGAACCATGTTCACGAAAGCCTGGAATGACGAACTGTCCACGCGAGGCTGCGTGAACCGCAGGTACGCGAGCTGGAACAACGTTTCGAGGTCCTTTCGGGACGCGCTGCCATTGATGTACTCGCTCGACGTGGTTACGGACGCAAAGACCGAGGCCCGAATACCCGCCAATTTCTTTCGCAGCGTCGTTGAGCTGAAGCTTCCGAGTCCGCCGTCGGAAACTGCGTATCCGCCGAACGTCGCGTCAAGATCGTCGCGGTCGCTCACGAGCGACGATCCGCCGGGACTGTTGCCGGCGAAGAGAACTTCGTCGGCCTTGAAGTCGGTGGGCTTCAGCAGCATCCGGGCGCCGTTCGACAGCGTCCACTCGATGATATCGGTCTCCGGGAGCGTGCGTTCGCTCACGACGCGGCCCGGCGTTGGCGGTGTGGCAATGAGCGGTTCGTTGTTCGTGGAGTCCACGTATGCGGCGACGTTGGCAACCGCTGCACGCGCGAACACGCCGAGCATTTCATCACGGGTCGGCATCACCGTGCCGGGCTGGTCGGGTCCGGTCACGAGAATCACGCGGTTCGAGTCGCTGAGCGTTGCGCGTGCGACGGCGTTCACCTCGTCGAGTGTGATGGTGGGCGTGAGCGCGATTCCGAGTTCACGTTGGCGGGCGATTCCGGTGACGGGCTCATCGTCGAGCGCCATCTGCACATACCTGCCGGCGAATCCGCTAGACGCGCTGTTGTCACGCTCGGCGTACACCTGCTCGAGCGAGCGGAGGTAGTTGGTGCGAATACGGTCGAACTCTGTTGTCGTGAACCCGAAGCGCCTTGCGCGCTCCGCCTCGGCGAGCAGCGCCGCTGCGGCGACTACGAATCCGTTCTCCTTGACGCCTGCACCCAGCTGGTAGCCAGCCTTGGTGCGCACGAATTCACCGCGTCCGCCGCCGGCGTACACGAACGGCGCATCCGGCCGCTGGGTCAGCTCGGCGAACCGCTGGTTGAGCATGTTGTCGTGAAAGTTGTAAATGAGCTCCCGCCGGTGATCGCCGACCGTTGTCGTTGTTGTGACCGGTTTCAGCCAGAGCAGCGTCACGTCCTTGCCCGGATACTCAGGGTCTGTTTCGATTGAGACGAACGTGTCCGCGTGATCAGGTACGGGAGCGTATTCACGTTGCCGCGGCTGCGCCGGCATCGGGATGCGCGCAAAACGCGCTTCTATCAGCCGAATCATCTCGTCCGGGTCGAAATCGCCGACCGCGACGACTGACATGAGGTCGGGTCGGTACCAGTCGCGGTAAAACTGCGAGGCGAGACTGTCGGGAAACGTCTCGAGGTTCTCCTTCGTGCCGATCGGGATACGGTCGGCGTACTTCGATTGGTTGAGCATCACGGGGAACTGGCGGTACGACACGCGGGTGCTTGCGTCACGCCCCGTTCGCCATTCCTCGACGACAACTCCCCGCTCCTTGTTCAGCTCCGCAGGCTCGAACGTGATTCCGTGCGCCCAATCCTCGAGAATGTCGAGCGCAGTGGAGACCAAGCGCGCAGTGTCCGTCGGCACCTGGAGCATGTAGACCGTCTCGTCGAACGACGTATACGCGTTGACGTCGGCCCCGAACCGCATGCCGATCCGCTCCAGATAATTGACGATCTCGGCCTTCGGAAACCGGCGGGTTCCGTTGAACGCCATGTGCTCGACAAAATGTGCGAGTCCGAGTTGATCATCATTCTCGAGGATAGAGCCGGCGTTGACCACTAGCCGCAGCTCGGCTCGCTTTTCCGGTCGGCCATTCTGCCGCACGAAATAGCGCAGCCCGTTGGGAAAACGGCCGGTCCGAACGTCGGGATCGAGCGTAAGGGGGGCAGCCAGATCGACCAGGCCCGCCTGAGCCTCCGGCGCCGTCGTCGAGCCCTGCGCGCCGACAGTGGCGGGGAGCATGAGGGCAGCGGGCGCCAGCAGCGACGCAGCGAGAACGAACGGCGTGAGTGCACTGCGCATGGAAACCAGTTCCTCCGTGATGACTAACTTTACCCGAACCGCGATGCCCGCATCATATGGTAAGACACCCCTGAAGCCCGAAATGGAGCCGTACCGGCGCCACGTGCTCGTCTGCACCGGCGGATTTTGCTCGGTGGGCCGGCGAGGGCGTGCAATCTACAGCCGGCTGGCCGAACTCCTGCAGCGCGAGGACCTTCTGTTCGGTCCGACCCGGGTAAAGCGGTCAGAAGCGCCGTGTCTGGGCGTCTGTGGTGGCGGCCCTATCGTCGCGGTGTACCCAGAGGGGGTTTGGTACGGCGACGTCACTCCGGAACTGCTCGAGCGCATCGTAGTTGAGCACCTGAAGGATGGCCGGATCGTCGCGGAAGCGGTGTTTCACCGGCTGGCTGACTGACGATAGCTTGCGTATGGCTTGCGCAGTGTCGGTCGCTGCCGCAGGTTCGAATGCGGAATCAACCTCTTATGACTGATATTCTATTCGAACGAACGATGGCCAACGGGCCGGTAGTACGCATCCGCCGGGTGACGGCGGAAGGTGAAACGCCCGTGCGCGCCGTAATTGAAGTCGATCGGAGAGCGGGCTCGCCGCGAAGTTCGGGCAGCGCCGGCTCTGCGCCGCCGCTCATGGCCGTCGAGGGTGCCACAGAAGCGGAAGTGACCGCCTCGCTCATGCCGTTTGCGGACGAAGATTCGGCCGTGGCGCGGCTCCTCGCGCAACGCAGCGCGCGGTAGCACCGGGATGGCCGGCGCGGCGATTCCGCCGCAGGCCTGACGCCAGATGATGCCGGATTCCTTCAACCCACGGCGGCTGATGCTCGGAGCAGCGAAGAGGCTGTTCCTCGAGTCATCCAAGCAGCCTTCGCCACCCGCGCCACCCGCGCCACCCGCTGGCTACGATCCGCCGCGGCTTACGCCGAACCTACTGGAGAGACCAGCGATGTCCCGCAACCGCACGTCAATTCTGGACAATCTCGAGGAGATGTACCGCGAAGCGTTCGACCGGGCGAAAGAATCCGGTGATGATTCGCAGCTGGCGTCACTCGACTTCGCGTACCGCCGCGAACAGCTCTACTTCGAGATCCTGCTCGACATCCGCGACGGGATGGAGCGGCGATAGTCGATCAACTGCCGGCGGCGGGCTGTCCAAGCCAGGTCAGCAATACGCGGTTGAGCACATCGCGCGCCACGGGTTTTGACACGTAGTCGTCCATATCTGCTGATTCGCACGCCTCGCGGTCGTCTTTCGTGACGCTCGCAGTACACGCAATGACGGGTGTGCGCTTGCGCCCGTTTGCCTTCTCGAACTCGCGCAGCGCGACCGTCGCCCGAGCGACTCCAGATGGCGTGCCACCCACTCGCTCTCCGTGCTCGCCTCGAGCAGCACTCGTGCGCGGGGTCGATCCCCCACCACGGTGGTGAACCGCTCCCGGCCCGTCACGATGCGGCGGTCGGTGATCGTCCCCTCGTCCGCTTCATACCAACTATCGATTATCGATCGGACGGCTTGGGCGAACCTCGTCGCTGCGACCGGCGTGCCGGGGCGCGACGTGGCGCGGGTGAAGCATGAGTTTCCCGACCTGCGTGGCCGGAAATGAACCACCGTACCGCACAACCGCCGCCGCACAAGCCGACGAGTCAATGGCGCCGGATACGATCTCATGCGAGAATGGTGGAATGCGCGGAGTTCCACGTTCGTTCTGGGGGAAACTCGACACTGACCAGAAGTCTGGCGAGGTCACCGAGTGGCATCCCCTCATCGACCATTGCGCTGATGTTGCGGCATGTGCGGAGGCTCTTCTGTGCCTTCCGACGTGGCGCCGCAGGCTCGCTCGACTTTGTGGACGTGCCGACCTCGACGACGTCACGTGCGCACGCCTCGCCGTTCTCGCTGCGCTCCACGACTTGGGAAAGTTCAACCTGGGCTTTCAGGCGAAGGGGCGCGCGGACCTCGGCGCGACCGCGGGGCACGTCAAGGAGGCGCTGTCGCTGATTGGCGAGGGTCCGGATTCGCCTGTGGCAGGCCGGGTGGTGCGACACGTCGACCCGATCGGGAATTGGGGGGAGGGCGCTACCGGCCTGCTCGTGGCATCCATCTGCCATCACGGCCGTCCGTACTCGTACGAACACGCCCCGCCGTTCGAAGCAGCGCTGTGGAGCCCCAGAGAGGGTTTGGTTCCGGGCGACGGCGTCCGAACGCTTGTCGCGGCGTGCCACGAGTGGTTTCCGCGCGCATTTGAAGAAGGAGCGCCGGCTCTCCCGCATGAGCCGCGATTTGAACACGCGTATGCCGGACTCGTGATGCTCGCCGACTGGCTCGGTTCTGACAGCACAGTATTTCGATTCTCGGCCGATGCCGACGAGGGTCGAATGGCGTTCGCCCGCATCGCAGCGAGGCAGTTCGTCGGAGACAGTTGGTTGAGCATTGATTCATCTCGCCGCTCGGACCGTGCTCGCGAGGCGCCGTTCACGCGGATCGCGGACCGTGCTTTCGTCCCACACCACACGCAACTTGCGATGCTGGAGCTCCCCGTCGACGAAGGCGGCTCGGTGACGATCCTCGAGTCCGAAACCGGGAGTGGCAAGACGGAAGCTGCCCTCGCCCGTTTCCTCACTCTGTTCAGTGCGGGCGAAGTTGATGGGATGTACTTCGCGTTGCCAACCCGTACGGCCGCAACTCAGATGTATCAGCGGGTTCTCTCCGCGATGCAGCGCGGATTCACAAGCCCGCCACCTGTGGTTCTGGCCGTTCCTGGGTACTTTCGGGTTGACGACATCAAGGGTGAACGGAAGCTGGCGAGCTTCGAGGTTCTTTGGCCCGACGCGAACAGCGATCGCTTCCGATATCGGGCTTGGGCCGGCGAAGGACCGAAACGGTATCTGGCAGGATGCGTTGTCGTAGGCACGATCGATCAGGTCCTGCTGTCGTCACTGATGGTCGGTCACGCGCACCTCCGGGCCACGGCGCTACTGCGCCAGTTTCTCGTCGTGGATGAAGTGCACGCCTCCGACGCCTACATGACCGAGATTCTCGAAGACGTTCTGGAGCGACACATCGGTGCAGGTGGACACGCCCTGCTACTCTCGGCGACGCTCGGATCCGAAACCCGTACACGGCTCCTGCAGCCTCACGCGCCGACAACGCCGCCGAGCCTGAATGAGGCGAAATCTGCGCCCTATCCGCTGGTGTCTCATCGCGGCGATCGGGAATTACCGATGTCGCTTGTGCGTGATGGAACGCGACGCACGGTCACCATCGAAGCTGCGCCCTGGCTGGAGAGCCCGGAGACTGTCGCGGCAACGGCGATCCAGGCGGCTCGCGACGGAGCACGCGTGCTCATCGTGAAGAACACCGTCGCGGACTGCATTGAAGTCCAGCAACGCCTCGAAGCCACCGCATCTGCGGCGGGCGATACAGAGTTGCTCTTTCATTGCATCGGTGCAGCGGCGCCCCATCACTCGCGCTTTGCGCGGCCGGACAGGGAAGCCCTCGACAGGGCACTCGAGGCGGCTTTTGGCAAGTCACGGCCAGCGGGTGGCTGCGTGGTGGTCGCCACCCAGACCGTACAGCAGTCTCTGGACCTCGACGCTGACCTGATGCTCACGGACCTGTGCCCAATGGACGTGCTGCTTCAACGGATCGGGCGACTCCACCGGCACACAGCGAGACCGCGCCCGTCCGGGTTCAAGGAAGCGCGAGCGATCATCCTCGTTCCCTCCGAACGCAACCTCGGGTTGCTGCTGAACGAGCGAGGGAAGGCGCGCCACCATCACGGTCTCGGAACGGTCTATCCGGACCTCAGGGTTCTCGAGGCCACGTGGCGGCTGATCGAGCACGGAAGCCGCTGGGAGATTCCCGGGATGAGCCGTGCACTTGTGGAAGGCAGCCTTCACTCCGAGTCACTTGGAGTGATCGCGGCGGCTGGCGGTGCGCGATGGGAAGCGCATGCACAAGCAATGATAGGGGCTCGTCGAGGCGAGACGCGCCAAGCCGATCTGAACGTGATAGACCGGGCGCGGCCATATTCAGAGACGACCTTCCCGGATTCGAAGGATGAGCGGATACTTACTCGACTCGGGGAGGGGGACCGCCGGGTTCGGTTCCTCAACGGATTCGAGGGCCCGTTCGGACTGTCAGTGGCCGAGCTGACATTTCCCGGTCGTTGGGCACCGGGTGTTCCGCCGGACGTTGAGTACGCGGAAGCCGTTGCAACCGCCGACCGGACAACCGAGTTCGCGTTCGGCGGCTGGAAGTTCGTGTACGACCGCCACGGTTTGCGGCGGGCTAAACCCACGAAGCGGGAGGCGGCGAGCAGTGATGATGATGGCCCTTGATCTACTCGATGAGCCGCTGCTGAGTTGGCGCAACTCTGAGCGATACAGAGGCGTGACTACGCTTCCGGGAATCATCGCGAAACTGGCAAGCGGTGAGCTCGCCGACTTCCCGCGTGTGCGGGCCCATCAATTCCATCCGTGGTCGATGTTTCTCACGCAGCTTGCTGCAATCGCGTTGCAACGCGCGGGAAAGAGTGACCCTCGCCTCTCAGATGCGGACTGGCGTGCGATGCTGCTCGGTCTCACCGACGGCGCTCGCGAACCTTGGTGCCTTGTCGTGGAAGACCTCGCCAAGCCGGCATTCTTTCAGCCGCCTGCTCCGGAGGGTACGACCGACGCGTGGACCCGGGCCGACCATCCCGACAACATTGACCTGCTCGTCACTTCAAAAGGCCACGATGTGAAGCCTTCGCTTGTGGCAGCTAACGATATCGAAGAGTGGATCCTTGCCCTTGTGACGCTCCAGACATCGCAAGGCTATTCAGGTGGGAAAGGCGGCTACAAAGGGGTATCACGGATGAAGGGTGGCTACGGGAGCCGAGTGCGCGTCGGAGTGTCGCCGGATCACGGACCGAGCGGGCGGTTCCTGCGTGACGTAACAGTACTCCTCGGCTCGTGGAATCGGCTGATAGAGCGCGGCCATACTGATGGTGGCATTTCGCTGACGTGGGTCAAGGCGTGGAATGGTGAGTCGTCGCTCGCTATGTCACAGCTCTCGCCGCATTTCATTGAAGTCTGCAGGCGCCTGCGGCTCGAACGTTCCCATGACGGTTTGGCGTGCGCATATACCACTACGCACAGCCGCCTTTGCCTCCCTGAGGTTGAGAATGGTGACGTCGGGGATCCGTGGATGTGTTCCCCGCGCGCGCGGGGATGGACCCCTTCTTTACCTTCTTGGCCTTGTTGGTGACGTGTGTTCCCCGCGCGCGCGGGGATGAACCGGCCGGAGCGCCAGCCCCGCCAGGTCACTGCGGGCGAGGGATGCGTCGCGGACCGCGATTGAAATTCCTTCTGTGAAGCGGCGCCCCGCGTCAAGCCCAAGCGTGTTGTTTTCTTGGCCTTGCCGTATGCTCGTGTTCCGTTGTCCCTGCGTTCCTCGAGGTGCTGCTCAGCCTTCTATATTGAAGTTCCCAGTATTTAGTGGACAGCCGTAATATCCCAATTTCGACGGGGAGATCTCGATGTCCACGAAGCCAAGGGTCGGACGCGCACATGGCGGCGCGGCTCCGAGAGCCGATACGCTGGACGCCAAACGCCCGTCGTCCAGACATCCAGCAGCGTCCGCGCATCGCGGACCCCACCCACAGAAATCTGGATAGGACCGCCTTTGCACCGCTTGCCGCCGCCTGTCAGCCTCTGCCCGGCGGCTATCGGCCACTTCCAGCTATCTGTAGGCCGCTACTCGGCGCCTGTACGCCGCTGCGGGTCGCCTGTACGGCGCTGCGGGTCGCCTGTGCGCCGCTACCGGTCGTCTATACTCGGCTGCCGGCCGCCTGTCGGCGACTTCCTCGCGTCTGTTGCCCGCTGCGGCTGAGCTGATCGCCGTTACCGCACGGCTAAACGCGTTATCAAGACGCCTGACACACCTTACCTCGCGCCTGACAAGCGTCGCACTACATCTGACGCGAGTTGTCGGCCATCTGGAATCATTCGAACTCCGCCTTGCCCGAGTTCGACTACTGCGCCGGCTCGAATCCTCACGGCTCACGACTGCCGACTAATACCTGGCAAGCTCCTCAAATGCCGTAATCATCGTCGACACCTGCGGTAACGTGGCGTCCTCGAGCTGCGGCGCGTATCCCACGAACGTGTCGGTGCTCGCCACGCGCTTGACCGGGGCATCGAGCCACGGGAAACACTCGTCTGCAATGCGTGCAACAATCTCGGCGCCGTAGCCCCACGACTCCGAGTCTTCGTATGACACAATGACGCGGTTCGTCTTCTTCACCGAGGCGAACACTGCTTCGCGATCCCACGGCGAAAGCGTTCGCAGGTCGATGACTTCCACGCTGATGCCGCGCTCCGCCACGTCGCGCGCGGCGACGAAGGCGCGCTGCACAGTGGCGCCGTATGTGACCACCGTGATGTCGGTTCCTTCGCGAACGACGCGCGCCTTCCCGAACGGGATCATGTAGTTCGGGCCGGGATACTGCGCCTTGTTGTACGTCTGGCGGTAGAGATGCTTATGCTCGAGGAAAATCACGGGGTCGTCGCAGCGGATGGCCGTGCGCAGCAGCCCGTTGGCGTCGAGTGCATTGCTCGGGCACACGACGCGCAGCCCCGGGCAGTGCGTGAAGAGCGAAGCTCCGGTCTGCGAGTGGTAGACGGCGCCGCGGATGTATCCGCCGTAGGTCGTGCGGATCACGACGGGGCAGCTGAAATGATTGTTCGACCGCCATCGCATCGTCGCGAGTTCATCACGAATCTGCATGTACGCCGGCCAGATGTAGTCGAAGAACTGCACTTCGACGAGCGGCTTGAAGCCACGGTGGGCGAGCCCGATGGCGCGGCCCACGATGTTCGCTTCTGCGAGTGGCGAGTTGTACACGCGGTTGCTGCCGAACTCCTTCTGGAGCCCCCACGTTGCCTTGAACACGCCGCCTTTGCCTTTGACCTTGTCGAGGTACTGGTCGCGTGAGACATCCGCGACGTCTTCGCCAAAGACGAGGATTTTCGGGTCGCGGCGCATCTCATCCTTCATGCAGCCGTTGAGCAAATCGACCATCGTTGTCGGGTTGCCGGCGAACTGAGGGTCGTCCTCGGTGTCAAACTGCTCGCTCGTCGGGTCTACGTCCGGCGAGTAAACGGCGAAGTGCACGGTGTCGGCCGCGGGCTGTGCCTGGGTGAGCGCATCGTCGGTCGCCGCAAGGACCTCGGCGTCCACTTCCTCGAGGATATGCTTCAGCTCGGCGTCGGTGGCGTGCCCGTTGGCGACGAGCCATTCTGGAAACCGCGCCAACGGGTCGCGTGCCGCATCAGCATCGCGCTCGGCTTTCGGACGGTAGAGCACCTCGTCGTCTGAAAGCGAGTGCGAATACGGGCGAATTACGCGGGCGTGCACCAGCGCCGGTCCGCGCCGGTCGCGAGCATACTGCACCGCGCGCTGCATCGCGTCGTACGACGCCAGGAAGTCGCAGCCGTCGACCTGTTCGATGTGAAGCCCCGGGAACGACTTGACCAGTTCGGAAATGGAGCCACCCGGCGTATTCACCTCGACCGGCACTGAAATGGCGTAGCCGTTGTCTTCAATCAGATAGACCACGGGCAGGCCGAGGTTGCAGGCCGTACTGAGCGATTCATAGAACTCGCCTTCGCTCGTCTGGCCTTCGCCCGACGTCACGAGCACCACTTCGTCGCCGTGAAAGCCCTCCTCCTGCACGCCGAGTTGCTCGGCCCGGAGCGACGCTTCCGCAGCGCCAACGGCCTGCAGGTACTGAGTGCCCGTCGGGGACGACACGCTGACGATGTTGGCTTTCTTGTAACCCCAGTGCGACGGCATTTGCCGGCCGCCGGAGTTCGGGTCTGCGGCTGCGCCGACTGCTGAGTACAGCATTTCCGCGGGCGTCATGCCAAGCGTGAGGCAGATGGCCCGATCGCGATAGTACAGGTAGAACCAGTCGTAGGCCGGACGGAGCACCATTGCGGCTGCGGTCGTCACCGCTTCGTGGCCGGCGCTCGAGATTTGGAAGAACGTCTTGTTCTGCCGTTTGAGCTGCACTTCCTTGTCGTCCACCCGCCGCGACATGAGCATCGTGCGGTACGCCGCGACGAGTTGCTTGCCCGTCAACGGCGCGGAGGTTGTCGCCCGCTTCGCTTTTGACGTGGTTGCCATTCGGGGAATAGTAGTCTGGCATTGACGCGTGGGCGACCGCCACGCGCGAGTTTCGTTATCGGTGGCAGATGGACTTCTGTGATGCCGACTATTGCGCAGCGCGTGTTACGGCGCAAGATTGCCGCGCGTCAATACGAAGAGTGAACGGATCGCGAATACGCGGCCGTTTCATCGGAGGCTCATGGACCGTTCGCGAGGACGACCACCCGAGCAACAGAATCCACCGCCGCTGGCGCAACAGGCGCCCGTCGGCTGGAGCCTCCACCCCATTTCCGCCACCCCGCACGGGATCTCCTCCCCGTCGCGGGGTGTCGTCGTTCTGGCCCTCAGTGGCGAGGTGTCATGTCCTACCGGAACGTCCACCGCCCTGCGATCTCCCGTTCGCCCCGTGGTTTGGCCCGCAGTCACCGTCGCATGCTCTCGCAGCAGCACAAGCGGCACGTCAAGCGCGCGACTTTCCGCGATTGCGGGCGCCGTTGTGTTTACTGCGGCACGTTCCTAGGTCTCGATATCGCAACACTCGATCATGTGCACCCGCTCTCGCGGGGAGGCGACGATGCGCCCGGCAACCTGGTTGCGGCGTGCCAGCCGTGCAATCAACTGAAAGGCTCGCTGCTCCCGATCGATTTCTTCGCCAAGTATCCGTGGGCCGGCGCCAATTTCATGCGGTACGCGCGTGCGGTGCACCGGACGCTGAAGCGCGGAGCACGGCGGGCGGTGTCGTTGCACTACGCCCGCGCCGCGTAGGGCCGTCTCGCAATTGCTCCCACGCGAGCATCACGCGCTTGCGATCGGGACCCCACGCGTAGCCGCCGAGTGCGCCCGTGCTTCGCAGCACGCGATGGCACGGGATGAGCCAGCTCACCGGGTTCCGTCCGACGGCGTTGCCCACGGCGCGCGACGCTCCCGGTTCGGCGATCGCGGCGGCGAGTGAGCCGTAGGTAGTGACGCCGCCGTCCGGCACGGCGAGCAGCGCACGCCAGACCTTCAACTGGAAGTTCGTGCCCTTCACGTGAATCGACAGGCCCGGCGTTGCGCGGGCACCCGGTCCGGGAAACGCGCGGACCGCCGACGCCGACGTTGCGCGCTGGTCGGCAACCAGCGTGGCGCGTGGCCAATCGTGGCGCAGCCGGGCGACCGCCGCAGCGCGACTCACCGGCTGCACGAAGGCGAGGTGGCAAATCCCGTGCGGCGTGATCGCAATGAGACATTCACCGAACGGTGTCGGGTGGAACCCGTAAGCGATGCGCAGACCCTCGCCTGCCCGCGCGACGTCGCCGGGCGTCACGGCTTCCGCGTTCAGGACGAGATCATGCGCGCGAGATGGGCCGGAGAGTCCGGCCTCGTAGGTCGCGTCGAGCACTGACGTCTCGTTGCGGATGAGCGACGTGAGGAGTTCCGCGGTCTGATGCTGAATGAATCGCTTGGGACTGATTCCAGCCCAGCGGGTGAAGAGTCTCTGGAAATGCGATTCGCTCAGCCCGACATGACCGGCCACGTCGGCGAGCGACGGCTGCGACGCGCGATGCGCGTCGAGGTAGCGAATGGCGCGCTCGACGCGCGCGTAGTCTGAAAGCGAGGTGTCCGTCATGATCGGAGAGTAGGCCGGCCTCCGGTGAAGTTCAATCCGATTCTTGCGGTCAACTCGCCGTTGTCGTCAGTAGTCAACGGGGCGGAGGTAGCTCTCCCCGATCGCGGCTGCCGAGAGCAGAGCAACGGTCGGCAGTCGCCGCTTCCAGTGCGTTCCATCGAGTCGCGCACGAACCAGCTCAACCTCTTCGGCGTCCATGCCTCGCGCGACCAGTTCACGGGCCGTCCATCCGTGCAGCAGCCAGTTGAGAATCGCGTCGGCCTTCGCGTAGCTGATGCCGAAATCACCTTCGTCGGTCTGCCCCTGCACGAGGTCGGCCGAGGCAGGCTTCGAAATGATTTCCGGTGGCACACCGAGGTGCCGTGCCAGCTCCCAGACCTGCGTCTTGAACAGATCGCCGATGGGATTCACGGGCGGCGAGTCGTCGGCGTGCCACGTGAAGTAGCCGAGCAGCCGTTCGGTCTTGTTGCCGGTCCCGAGCGGAAGTGCGTTGTGCTTGGCAGCGAGATCGAAGAGCGCAATCATCCTCGTCCGGGCCATCACGTTGCCGCGTCGTGCCGGACTCGCGTCGGGCTCGGCGGCGAGGTAGCCGTCAACCGCGCCAGATATATCGACCGTGCGCTCATGGACACCGAGTTGCTCGATCACGAGCTCGGCGTGGGCGAGCGAATCGGCGCTCGACGTGCGATACGGCAGCCGTACGGCGTGCACGTGGCTCGCACCCAACGCCCGCGCGGCGAGCGTCGCCGTAACAGCCGAATCTACGCCTCCGGAAAGACCGATTACAGCGTCGGTGAATCCACGCCGACGGAACTCGTCGCGGAGAAAGGCCACGAGCCATCCCTCGACCAGCGCGGGGTTCATCTCCAGCGGTGGAGGTTCACCGCGTCCAGTGTCGCCTGGCCGGACCACCGCGAGCGGTGCGGAAATCGCGCCGCCGCCACCGTCTCGTCCGGTGCCACCGCCCTTGGCACCGGCGGCACCGCGTTTGCGCTTCGCTGTCGCTGCAAGCTCAGCTGCAAGCTTCGCTGCAAGCTTCGCTGCCTGCTTCCCAGCCGGCTTCGCGGACGATTTCGTTTCCGATGCCGTTACTGTGCCATCTCCGGCAACTCTTGGCGCGATCGATCCGCCTGCCACCCGTTCCAGCTCTGCCCGCAGCGTAGGGAGCGCGCCGCGAAGGTCGGAGAGGAGCGGTGAGTCGGAGCGTGCACGCGTGATATCGGTGAGGTCGAGGTCGGCTGTGACGAGCGCCTCCTCCCAGAGGGGGCCGCGGGCGCGAACATCGCCGCGCGGTCCGAGCACGATGGACGCGCCGGGAAAAACTTTTCCGCCTTCGCTGCCAACCAGGTTGGCGAGCGACGCATACACGCCGTGCTCGTCAGCGATATCGCGAATGAGCCGCTCCCATCGGGCCACTGTCGCCGGCGCGGGGTCGGCGCCACGGCGCTCGTGCGTACCGCGGGCCGGGGCGGCCGCCAATACCAACACAACCTGCGCCCCGTCGAGCGCCGCGATGGTACCTGCGAGGGAGTGCCACGCGTCTTCGCATATCAGAATTGCACATCGACCCCACTCGGTGTCGAATGCGCGAATCCCGAATCCGCGATCGACAAATCGTTCCTCGTCAAACATGCCGTACGTCGGCAGGAAATTCTTGCGATGCACGTGCGTCACACCCGCCGTCCCGTCGCCCGCGAGCGTCAGGTAGGCCGCGCTGTTGTGGAGCATTCCTTCGTGTTGTTCGTAAAAGCCGAGCACCACGTCAATCGGTGTGGTTCCACCAGCGGCGGCAAAGGACTCCGCGATCGCTTCGGCGAGTGCGTCAGAAGTCGTCGAGGTTTCCCGAACTGCGCCCTCGACGAAATACCCTGAGAGCACTGTTTCCGGGAAATGCACGAGGTGCGGGGCGGGCTCGAGCGCTGCCGCCTGCGCGAGAATCTCGCCAATACGGCGCACGTTTTCCTTTACGTCACCCTTTCGGGGGCGGAACTGCGCGATCGCGAGCCGGAGGGTGGACATCAGTGTATGAAAGGTCGCATGGTTGAACCAAGACTGCCAACGGAGGCGAAAGTCGTTGTGGCTGTGAGACTTGGCCTGTGGGGTATGTTTATGGAATGCGTGCAGGATGTGATAAATTGACCGCCGCACCGAAACGGGCGGCGAAACGGGCGGCGAAACGGGCGGCGAAACGGGCGGCGAAACGGGCGGCTAAACCGGCGTGGCTGGCACCGCCGTTATGCCTCGCAATTGCGTCGGCGCTGATGCTCGCCACGGCGCAGCCGGCCGTCGGGCAGGCGGAGGCATGGCAGCTCATCACCCCGCCGCAGTCGTCGCAGGTCTTTGCCCGCGATGGTTCGCTGATTGGCGAAATCGGCAAGGAGTGGCGCACGATCGTGTCGATCAGGACGCTTCCGCCGTACCTCCCGAACGCGTTCATCGCCGTCGAGGACCACCGGTTCTACCAGCACAACGGCGTGGACCTGATGGGCATTGCGGGTGCGATCAAAGACAACCTGCTCGGCGCGAGCCGCGGGGCGAGCACGATCACGCAGCTTCTGGTAGGCAACATGCATCCCGACCTCGTCAATCGTCAGGATATTTCACTGTCGCGCAAGCTTCGTGAGCAGCGTGCGGCGCTCGAAATGGAGCGCAACTACAGCAAGTCGCAGATTCTCGAAGCGTTCCTCAACCAGATCAACTTTGGACACGGATGGTACGGTGTCGAATCGGCAGCGCGCCATTATTTCGGGAAGGCAGCCGCGGAGTTGACGCTCGCGGAATCGGCAACGCTGGCTGCGCTGCCCAAGAGCCCGGTGCAATACGATCCGTCACGATATCCGGACCGTGCCCGTTCGCGCCGAAACTCCGTGCTCGACCTGATGGTCGAGCAGAAGATGGTGACTGCGGCTGAAGCAGCCGCGGCCAAACGAGAGCGCATGCGTACCGCGCCGAACGGCGGGATGTCTGCACCGTCACCGTATTTCATTGATGCGGTTCGCGTGCAGGCTGAGCGGGCCGGCGTTCCCGTTTCGCAGGGCGGGTATCGCATCTTCACCGGACTCGATCCGGCACTGCAGCGCGGGGCAGTATCCGCGTTGCTCGAGGAAACCGCGGCGATTGAGCAACGCCCTGATTGGGGGCACGCCACGCTCGCGAATCATCCACGCGGGACGTCAGACTTTCTTCAGGGCGCGGTGGTCGCGCTTGACGCCAATACCGGCCTCGTGCGCGCGCTAGTGGGCGGTCGCTCGTACACCGAGGCGCCGTTCAACCGGGCGACCAACGGCCTGCGCCAGCCCGGTTCGAGCTTCAAGCCGTTCGTCTACGCGACGGCCATTGCCGACTCCATTCCGCCGAACGCGATTGTGAGTGACAGCGCCATCGTGATTGCCTACGACCGCCAATCGTACCGGCCGAAGAATTCCGACGGAGCGTACCTCGGCGAGATGACACTGCGCGATGCGATCACGAAGTCGCGGAACACTGTGGCCGTGCAACTCTGGCAACAGTTCGGTGCCGACTCCGTGATTGCGATGGCGCGCCGGTTTGGCCTGTCGAGCGCGATCGCGCCGTATCCGTCCAGCGCGATCGGCGCGTCCGTAGTGCGTCCGCTCGATTTCGTGGCCTCGTTCGCAACCCTCGCCACGCTCGGTACACCGGTTCAGCCGCGATTCTTCACGCGTATCGAGGATCGGGAACGGCGCATCGTTGTGGAGCAACCGAATGTGCCGCTTCCCCCGGCCATTTCACCGCAGGTGGCATGGGTGGTGCGCGATATGATGCGCGATGTGGTGGAACGGGGCACGGCGACGGCGGTGCGCAGGATCCTCCCGGCGGGTGTACCGGTGGCTGGAAAAACTGGAACGACCGACGACAACACCGATCTCTGGTTCGTCGGGATCACGCCGACGATCGTAGCCGGAGTCTGGCTCGGCTTCGACCGTCCGCAACCAATAGCCGAACGCGGTGTTGCCGGCGGCTCGCTGGCCGCGCCGGTCTTCGCGCGCATGCTCGAGCGGGCGGGTTACGCGCAGCCCAGCGACGAGTGGAACACGCCACCCGACGGAGTGACATCCGCCGTTCTCGATCGCCAGAGCGGCCGGCCCGCTTCGGCGGACACTCCTGACGACCGACGATACGTGGAGTACTTTATCGCGGGGACCGAACCGGGCGCACTGCGTGTGCACGCTCGGCGACTGTTCGGGCTCGGACCCATTGTGTTCTAGGAGCGTGCTGCGTTGGCCTTCACTCCGGTCCAGAAACTAAGCATCACGTCGGGTGCCGCGATGCTGCTGCTATCCGCGATGGGACTGGTCGCGTATGTCAGCATATCGGAACTCGTGCGCGCGCAAGACGCGGCGACGGTGACGAACACGAACATCGCGCGAATCGATCGCGTTCGCGAACGCACGAGCGAAGCCGAGGCCGCAGTTCGACTCTATGCCGAGCGCGGTGATTCGGCGTCGTTGAGCGCCGTCGGTTCGGCGCAGGCCGACGTGGAATACGCCCTCGACTCGCTCCTTGCGGCCAGCGAAGATCATCCAGTGCAGCGGCGCAACATCGATAGCCTGGGTCCCATCGTCGGCGCGCGTTTTCGCAGTATCAGGCAGGTAGCTCAAGCGCGTACGAGACAGGCTGCCGACTCCGCCGTTGCAATGCTCGGCGCCGAAGGCCCACGCCGCGGAATGGCGCGGCTTCTGGTTGATATGCGCAACGAGGAAGTGCTCGTGCTTGGAGAACGGACGCGCGTCATGGCCGATAACGCGAAATCGACGCAAGTCCTCGTCGTTGTCGGAAGCCTGTTCTCGCTCGTTCTCGCTCTGGTGGCGCTGCAGCCGCTCCGGGCAAGCGTCGAACGCCGGGTGACACAACGGCTCACTGTCGCTCCCCACTCACCGACTACAAGGGACCGCGCGGGCGAGTGATTTCGCGTTCGGTCGGTCCTTAACAAGCAAATCCTTTTATGAGAATGTCAGTTTTCAGGTTCTCCGGTGCGGCCGCGCTTTGCCTTGTTGTGCCAGGCTGCGGCGGCGATTCCACCGCGCCGGTCAAGCCAGCGAGCGTCGCGGCGGCATCGACGGGTTCCATTACCGGCACGGTCGGCCTTCCGTTGACTTCCCCGCCGCAGTTCGTCGTTCGCGACGCGTCAGGCAACGCGCTGTCGAACATCGCCGTCACAGTCGCCGTCACCGCTGGTGGAGGAACGCTCTCGGGCGCGCCCACGAAGAGTTCGGCTGGCGGCACGCCGGTCGGATCGTGGACACTCGGTACTACTGCCGGAGCCAATACGCTGACCATCACCGCGGGCGGCCTTCCGCCGCTCACGATCAATGCGACAGGGACGGCCGGCGTACCAACGCAGCTCACCGTGGCAAGTGGAAGTGCGCAGTCGGGCCCGGCCGCTGGTTTGTTGCCGCAGCCGCTCGTGTTCAAGGTCGGAGATCAGTTCAACAACGGTGTAGCCGGAGTGACGGTGAGTTTCTCTGTCACTGCCGGCGGTGGGTCGCTGGCCGGCGGCAGCGGAGTGTCGGTCGGCAGCGCCGTAGCTGACGCGATAACCGACGCGGCTGGGTTGGCTCCGGCGCCCGCCTGGACGCTTGGCAAATCGACTAACTCACAGCAGCTGCGCGCGCAGGCTGGATCGCTGCTGACGACGGCGACGGCGAGCGTGGCCTCGAACTACAAAATCGAGATTCGATATTTCGGGCCGCCGGTTGACGCATCGATTCAGGCCGCGTTCACTGCGGCCGCGGAACGCATTCAGGGCATGGTAACCGGGGACGTCCCCGACCAACCGCTGACCTCCTTCAGCGTCTCCGGATGCGGAATCACTGGTGTGGGACCGCTCACCGAGACGGTCGACGACCTGATCGTTTACGCCAACGTGGCACCCATCGACGGCGTCGGAAAGATTTTTGGGTCGGCAGGTGTTTGTTTCACTCGTACCGGCGGCCTGGCGCTGATAGGTGTGATAAACTTTGATGTGGCTGACCTGCAGAAGATCCAGGCCGAAAATCAACTGGGCGACGTGGTTCTGCACGAAATGTTGCACACGCTTGGAGTTGGTACGCTGTGGGCCAGCAAGTTCCTGGTATCGGGGAGTGGTACCTCGAACTCGGTGTTCACGGGCGTGCAGGCGGTGTCAGGTTGCCAGTTTCACGGGGGCGGAATGAACTGCACGACGACTGTGCCGCTCGAAACAACCGGCAGCGTGGGCACGCGCGACGTGCACTGGCGCGAAAAGACGAGCGGCAGCGGCTTCGGATTCGACACGGAACTCATGACGGGGTTCATCGAAGCGCCAGGCATTCCCATGCCGCTGAGCCGAATGACGATTGGCTCGCTCGCTGATCTTGGATATGTGGTCAATCAGGCGCCGTACGACGCGTATTCAGTGGCGAGCGCGCTCGTTGCAGGATTCAGCGCCATCCGCGAAGCACAGGGCAACGGAAAGATCGAACTCAATGACGCCGTGCGCGAACCGATCGGCACCGTGGACCGTGCAGGGCGGGTTACCCTTATCAAGTTGAGGCGCTGATGCGCGCGACGATCGCAGCCGGAACGCTACTCTTCGCTGCTGCGTGCGGCGGAAACAAGGCACCGGCGGCCGACGCCGCGAGCGCGTCGCCTCCTACACCCTCGGCAGTGGTGCTCGATTCGACAATGATGCCGACGGCCGACACCGCCGCTCCGGCCGGATCGAAATCGGCTACTCCGACGAAATCCAACTCGGCCGGCGACGGTGAGCGGCGCGACAGTGCGTTTGGGCCGAAGTTCGCCGTTGATTCGACGGGGAAAGTCACGCCGATCAAGCCGCCAGGGCAGAGATAGAGACACCCGCTGGAACTGGCACTTCAGACTGCAGTGAACGAGTCATAAAACACGATCGGGCCCCGGGCGGTTTCGCCGGGGCCCGATCCGTTACGGCCCTATTCTCAATCGTGATTCGTGTCGGGTCAGACGACTTGAATCTTCTTCTGCGCCGCTGCCGTGTCGTCCACGAGCGCGAGCTTGAGGACCTCCTCGAGTGTTTCCACCGTGTGGAACGAGAGCTTTTGCCGCGCCTCATCCGGGACGTCCTCGAGGTCGGCTTCGTTCTCTTTCGGAATGACGATCATCGTCACCCCGGCCCGGAGCGCGCCCAGGACCTTTTCTTTCACGCCTCCAATGGGCAGTACGCGCCCGCGGAGCGTGATCTCACCTGTCATCGCCAAATCCTTGCGCACCGCCCGCCCGGACATTTCGCTCGCAAGCGCGGTCGCGATGGCGACGCCGGCTGACGGTCCATCCTTCGGAATCGCACCCTGCGGCACGTGAATGTGTGTCTCGACTGTTCCGAGTCTCGACTTCGGGATCCCGAGCTTCTCGGCATTCTTGGTGACGTACGTGAACGCCGCGCGGGCCGATTCCTTCATGACGTCGCCGAGCTGGCCGGTGAGGATGAGTGAGACGGGAGACCCACCGCCCGATTCACCATTCGCCCCCTGCGAAATCGATCGCGTCGAGGCTTCCACGAACATGATGTCGCCGCCCATTGGCGTGTAGTACATCCCCGTAGCAACGCCGACTTCGTTGGCCTCGTTCACCTTTTCCGGGCGCACGCGTGGCCGCCCCAGCAGATCTCTCACCTCGGCTTCCGAGAGCACGCCGTCGTCGACGATGGTGTGCTCCTCGCCCGCGGCAATCCGGCGCGCGACTTTGCGCGCCACTTTGCCGATCTCACGTTCGAGCTGCCGCACACCGCTTTCCCGGGTGTACTTCGAGATGAGAGACGCGACTGCGTCATCGGCAAACGAGACTTTCTGGTCGCTCAGTCCATTCTCTTCCAACTGGCGTGGGATGAGGTACTTCTTCGCGATCTCGGCTTTTTCACGCTCGGTGTAGCCCGCGAATTCGACGACTTCCATGCGATCGAGGAGCGGCCCGGGAATGTTCTGGACGAAATTCGCGGTCGCAATGAACAGGACTTCCGAGAGGTCGAATGGCACGCCGAGGTAGTGGTCCGTAAAGGTGTCGTTCTGGGCCGGGTCGAGCACTTCGAGCAGTGCGCTCGACGGGTCGCCCTGGAACGAGACGCCAAGCTTGTCGATCTCGTCGAGCAGGAAAACCGGATTCTTGGTGCCGGCCTGTTTCATACCCTGCACAACGCGCCCCGGCATCGCGCCGACGTATGTGCGCCGGTGACCGCGAATGTCGGCTTCGTCGCGCGCTCCGCCCAGCGAAACGCGCACGTACTCGCGTCCAAGCGACCGCGCGATCGACTTGGCGATTGACGTCTTGCCAACACCCGGCGGGCCAGTGAAGAGGAGGATCGGACCTTTGGCCATCGCGCGGGCTTTGGCTTCCTTCTCGTCGGTAATCGTGCGACCTGCCTTCTCGTCCGTCTTGTTCGCGGCCGGCGATGCCTCAGTCCTCGATGCACGCAGTTTCGCTGCGGGGAACTCGCCCGTGGTCTTGATCTCCTCGGCAAGCTGGTGCGCACGGAGTTGCCTTACGGCAAGGAACTCGAGGATCCGGTCCTTTACGTCCTTGAGCCCGTAGTGGTCGTCTTCGAGCACGCGAATGGCGTGCGGCAGGTCGAGCTGGTCGTCAGAACGCGTGTTCCATGGCAGTTCGGCGATCCACTCGAGGTACGTACGAATCACCTGCGCTTCCATGGACTCCCGGCCCGACCGCTCGAGGCGCCCGAGTTCGCGCTCAACTTCGGCTCGCGCCTCCTTGGGGAGTACGAGCTTGTTCAGTTTTTCGCGAAGCTCTTCAATCTCCTTGACCTGATCATCGTCGCCGAGCTCCTTCTGGATGGCCTTCATCTGTTCCCGAAGGAACATCTCGCGCTGGCGCTCCCCGAGCTCTTCCTGCACCTGGGACTTGATGTCTTCCTGTGCATCGAGGAGGGAGATCTGCCGTTGTACCTGCAGCAAAACGCGGCGCAGCCGCTCTTCGACGGAAAGCGTTTCGAGCAGACCCTGCTTTTCAGGTACCGGAAGTTCGATGTATCCGGCCACGAGGTCGCCGAACTTGCCGGGGTCGGTCACCGAGTCCAGAACCTGACTGACGACGTCCTGGGGCAGGCCCCGTTTCTCGCCCAGTTCAGCGGCGCGCTCTCGGATTTCCTTATGAAGCGCCTCAAATGCCGGATCGTGTTCGTCGATCGGCAGCATGTCCTCGGTCTTCATCACGACGGCCGACATGTGGCCGTCCGTTTCGACGTACTGGAGTGACGTCGCGCGCTCTTCGCCTTGAAGGAGGAGCTGCACGCCGCCGAGCCCACGGTTGACCTGTCCGATTCGGGCGATCACGCCCATCGAATAGAGGATGTCCGGCGTCGGCTCCTCGGAATTGTCGCGCTGCGCGACCGCAAACACGAGGCGGTCGCCCTTGAGGGCGGCCTCGATGGCGCGGAGTGTGCCCGGGCGGCCCGCGGCGATTGGGGCCGCGAGACCCGGAAACATGATCGTCCCCCTGAGGGGGAGGACGGGAAGCGTCATTCGAGTGGACATTTCGATTTGTGTCTCCTTCCGGCACCTGGCGTGAAATGGTCGCCCACGTGTCATACTGTCGGGCGCCCTGATGGGTTCACCGAATGCAAGGTGCGTTCCACCCTGACTTACGACAGTTCGGCACACTTTGCAACTTTGTTGTGCCTCTCTGACGTAGTGCATCAGACAATCCGTCAGGGCGGTCGCCGTAGCTGTCCTTTGACTCGCCAGTGATGGTGGAAGGTGCTATGCTTGCCACAGTTTCCCCCATACCAGCAATAGTGGACGAATCACGGATCACGCAGTCCGACGCCGAGCTGCGCTCGCACGTCGAGCGTGTGCTGGCGCCGACGTACGAGCTCGACAAAGAAATCGGGCGTGGCGGCATGGGGATCGTGTTCCTCGCCCGCGACGCGCGCTTGAAGCGCAATGTTGCCATCAAGCTGCTGCCGCCCGAGCTGAGCTTTCGGAGCGAGATCCGTACGCGGTTTCTGCGCGAGGCCGAAACGGCGGCCCAGCTATCGCATCCGAACATCGTGCCGATCTACGCCGTCGACGAAAAACAGGGTCTCGTCTATTTCGTCATGGCGTTCATCGATGGCGACAATCTCGCCAAGCGGATCCATGACAGCGGTCCGGTAGAACCGACAGAGGCCCGTCGAATCTTCCGCGATGTGGCCGATGCGCTCTCTTACGCTCACGAGCGCGGTGTTGTGCATCGCGACATCAAGCCGGACAACATCCTGCTCGACAAGGAGAGCGGCCGGCCGATGGTGACGGACTTCGGCATTGCACGCGCGATAACCGACGGCGCTGACGCGCGCCTCACGGCGACCGGCATCGCGATTGGTACGCCGGCGTTCATGAGTCCCGAGCAATCGGCCGGAGACCGCGAGCTCGACGGACGGAGTGACCTGTACGCACTCGGGGTGGTGGCGTACCAGATGCTCTGCGGCGACCTGCCGTTCATGGCCAACAACACGCCGGCGCTTCTCGTGAAGCACTTGTCCGAAGCGCCGGTACCCATTGACCGTCGGAGCGGAAACGTGCCGGCCGATCTGGCCCGCGCCGTGATGCTCTGCCTTGAGAAGAGCCCCGACGATCGGTTTGCGAATGCGCGTGAACTCGTGCAGGCCCTCGATTCGGGAGATGTGCCGGCGCTTCCGGCGCCGCGGCCCCCGCGAGCGCCAGCCGTCATGGACGAGCGGTTCAGTGCGGCGGCGGCCGGTGGTGATCGTGGAGGACGACTCGGGGCCGCGCGTGCTCCGGCATTGTTCACCCACGAACACGAATTCGTCCCGGTCACGGCCGACGAACTAGCGCGGTGGGAAGACCCGGTAGTCAAGAAGTTCCGAAGCAGCGTGGTGCCGTTTCTGTTCGTCACCGCCTTCTTCTTCATGATGAGCGTCGTGGGCGGCCCGAACATGCTTTTTGTCAGCGCGTTCTGGGGCATCAATATCGCGTACCGCTACGCGCGCCTCTGGAGCGACGGGTACGACTGGCACGACGTGTTTCAGGTACCGCATGAGCGGCTCCTTTGGGATTCGATCAGCGAGTGGTTTGAGCACAATATCCAGAGTATCTGGAGCAAGGACAAACGGGTTGCCGCGCGTGCGCGGCGCCGTCAGGAACTGAGTTCCGGTCCGGGGCATACCGGCGCCCGCGGACCTGTTCGAGTGAACGCTTCGGACGCGGCCGCGCTCGGGTCGGGCCCGCACGCGGCTCTTGCGCGCCAGGCAATCATCGACCGCGATGAGATCATGCGGTTGATCGAGTCGCTCCCGCGTCGCGAGAAGTCCCATGTGACCGACGTACCGGCCACCGCACAAAAGCTGGCTGACTCTGTAATGGCGATCGCGGCCAAGCTGGCCGACCTGGAGCGGAGTGGCGGGTCCGCGCAGTCGGCGACGGCGATCGACACCGAGATCAAAGTGCTGGAAGGGCAAGCCAATCCGCTCGACCGTGCGGCGAGCGAGACCCGCGTACGCCGTCTCGCACTGCTTCGGCGCCAGCGGCGGGGTGTTGCCGAGCTTGCGCGCAAGCGCGAGGACCTCAGCGGCAAGTTGGACAACTGCGCGCTGCTGCTGCAGAACATGAAGTACGATGTGCTTCGCCTGAAGACGGGCGATGAGTCGTGGCAGCACGTCACGACGATTGCCGAGCAGGCGATGGCCGTCGCGCGCGAAGTCGACAGCGCCGTGTACGTTGCCGACGAACTACGCCGTTTGGTGCCTCGTGGTTCGTCGATCGGCCGCGCGCCATCCCTGCGTAATCCGTGACGGACGACGCCTCCGCGGCCGAAGCGCTTCGGCGCCGGGTCGAGGAAGCTGTTGGCGGGATATTCGAGGTCGAAGACGAGATCGGCCGCGGCGGGATGGCCGTTGTGTATCGCGCGCTCGACAAGCGGCTGCGGCGCCATGTGGCGCTGAAGGTGCTGCCACCTGAACTCGCGTTTCGCGCCGACGTGCGCTCGAGATTCGTTCGCGAGGCGCAGTTGGCCGCACAGTTGTCGCACCCGAACATCGTTCCGATCTACGGCGTCGACGAAACCGGCGGACTCGTCTATTTCGCCATGGGCCTCGTCGATGGCGAGTCGCTGGCGAAGCTACTCTCGCACGACCCGCATCCGCCGCTCGCCGAAGTGCGGCGCCTGCTGCGCGAAGTGGCGGATGGACTCGCGTACGCCCACGGCCGTGGCGTCGTGCATCGCGACATCAAGCCGGACAACATCCTGGTCGACCGTTCGACCGGCCGCGCACTCGTCACGGATTTCGGCATCGCGCGGGCGGCCGAGGGCGATCTCAAGCTGACGGCAACGGGCGTCGCCGTCGGCACACCGGCGTACATGAGCCCCGAGCAGGCGATGGGCGAAAAAGAGGTCGACGGGCGCGCGGACATATACGCGCTCGGCGTCGTGGGCTGGCAACTGCTCGCGGGTGAGCTTCCGTTCCAATCGAAAAACACGCCCGGGATGCTGATGAAGCACATCAGCGAGCCGCCCCGTTCGCTGAACGGGTTGCGCGACAACCTGCCGAGCAACCTCGTGTACGCGATAGAGCGTGCAATGGCCAAGTCGCGCGACGACCGCTGGCCGGACGCGACGGCGTTCCGCGACGCTCTGGCCGACGACGCGCACGTTCCCGAATCGGCGTTCTCGAATAGCGAAACGCCGCCGGACTCGATGATTCCCTGGCGTGCGGCCGCCGCGGACCGCGGTCAAGAGCCACGAGAGCTGTGCGGACCGTCGTCGGCCAAGCCGTGGCGATTCGATCCGATGCGCGACCCCGCGCTTGCGAGCAACTCCGGTGCGCACGCGTTGCGTGAGTGGCGTGAACAACGGCAGGCTTGGCGGGCGCAACGCAACAAGCCGGCGCCAATCGACGACGAGCCGTTGTCACGACACCAGCGCCGCCAACTTGCGCGCGACGAACGCCGCAGCATGCGTACTCCAGAGGACCGCATCCGGGCCACGCAGCGCGCGATTGTCGGGATGGTGCTGACAGGTGGGTCTCTTGCGGTGATCAACATGCTGACGAGCCCGCAGTTTCCGTGGTTCATCTTCCCAGTGGTCGGAATGGGCATCGGCGTGATGTCGCGAATCAGTTCGCTGTGGGTGGACGGGATTTCGATCGGCCGTCTATTCCGGCGACAGCCGCGTGGGGAGGGCGATTCTGCGGCAGACGCTGCCGGGAACGCCCGCGCGCCGCGCCGATCGGCTTTCGGGCGCAAACGTGAACCTGCCCGCATTGCCGCGCCGGACCTGTCAGGCGTGCCACGTGAGTTGCTCGATGGCCGCTATGGCGCCACGATCCGCGACGCGGCCGAGGCCAAACACGTTATCGCCGACGTCATGGCGCGCCTCACGCCCGACGAGAGCTTGATGCTTCCGGATGTGCGCGGCACTGCTGCCGCGCTGGAGGAACGAATCCGCGGGCTGGCTTCGGCATTGCACCAGCTTGACAGGGACGCAAGTCCGGGTGCGTTGCGGAGCATCGAAATGCGCATTGCCGACGCGCGCGCAGGCGCTGGCGACAACGTCGAGCGCGAACGTCGAGTGGGGCTTCTCGAACGGCAGCATACGACGCTCAAGGATCTGGCCGAGCGGCGGGCCACGGTGGCGGATCAACTCGAAGGGGCCTCGATCCTGCTCCAGACCATGAAACTCGACTTGCTCAAGTTGCGTTCAAGCGGCGTGGAGTCGCGGCTGGCCGATTCTACGATGGCCACACAGGAAGCGCGCGCCGTTGCGACCGACATCGAACGGCTCGTGGACGCAGCGAACGAGGTCCGGGAGCTCTAGCGCGCTAGCAGCGCCGTGGCCAGCTGGGCGCACTCTATTGGCGCGTCCTCGGCAACGAAGTGTCGCGCCCCGGGAATCACGTCGAGCGTGGCATGCGGTATCGCCGCTCGCAACTGTTCACCGACAGAAGGCGCGAGAAACGGATCACTGGCGCCCCAGATCACCGCGGTCGGCACTGCGATCCCGCCGAGGAGCGCGCCGACGCGGGCGATCGCCGCATCGCGCATTGAGCCAAGCTGCGAAACGAGCGCATCGCAGCCAAGGCGCGCTGGGTACGGCCGAAGAGACACATCGAGTGCACGTCGGCCGGCGTCGCGGTCGGCGTAGCCGCGGATTGCCGAGCCGTGTACGAAGCTGGCGAGGATCGGAGCGCCAATGAGTCCGGCGAACGGCGTGCACATGCGCGCCAGTCGCGCCATTCGGCGCGGCCAGACGGCGAATGCCGGAGAGCTCATCAGGCACAGTGCGGAGACGCGGTCCGGATGGCGCACGGTGATCGCTTGAGCGAGAGCCGCGCCAATTCCGTGACCAATAATCGCGGCCCGGGCGATCGAGAGATCGTCCATCAGCCCGACAACGAGCGCGGCCTGCGTATCGAACGTCGTGCCGGTGCCACCATCAACGACACTCGGGGCGGTGTGAGATCCGGTATCGCTGGCGGTGCGCGTGGGGCGCCGGACTGAATCGCTCCGGCCGCATCCCATCAAGTCGAGAACGACGAGCCGTCGGCCTTCGGGCATGAGTGGGACCAAATGCCGCCAACTATGAGTGCTTCCTGGGAACCCGTGCAGAAAGACAACCGGGTCGCCACCACCACGCGTGCCGGCGGCGTAGTAAATAGATCCGGACGCCGTTCAGGTCGACGAACTCACCGCGCATCGGCTCAACTTCGCGGGTGGCAGGGCACCCGCACAAGCACCGTAGGTACCGAAATACCACCACTTTCGGTCGCTCCGCCGCACTGGCGAAACGTCGGAAAAGCTGTATCCTTACACCCGTCGCGCATGTTCGCCGAGCAATTGTGTTGTAAGCTGTTGACTTTCAATGAGTTATATCTTGTCAAATAGCATAATACCCGAGCCACCGGCCCCGACGGTGCCTGTTTTTGCTCCACCGCCGCCTCCTTTGTCATCGATGAGTTTTCCGGTCGGCTGGCTTCTCGACCACTCGGCGGCGCCAATCCAGTATCGATCGTGTGTTGATGTGGCACTGATTCCGGTCGCGCCGGGGTCGGCGTTGGCGAACCTGCCATACACGTTTGCACCGGCGATGCGCCTTGCCGTTTCGCAGGCCGCCGACGGGATCTGGAACAGCGCGATGCTGACGCTTCCGACCCAGCGCGGCGGCGAGTTCGACGGAGTGGGAACCGTGCACGCCGTCCGGCGGTTGATCGAGTATGGGTGGGACCGGGATTCGCCGCCGATCTATCACGCCCGGCGGATGTTATTCCGGCTGTTGGCGGAAGACACCGATCCCGCGCTGATGTTCGAACTGGCCCCGGCGGTGTCGAAGAAGCCTGATCCCGTGGCGCTTGTGAATGCTCGACATGTGCTGCGCGAGGCGGCCGCGGCGGCGCTGGCGCAGGCGGGCTTTGAATCCGATCCGCGCCTGCGTGGCGCGGCGACTCGCATTCTGGATCGAATCTTCGCTTTCCTCAAGAGCCCGATCGCCGAGAAGCCGTGGATTCGCGTCGGGAACAGGCAGGTGCTCGCGGCGGAGGCGAATCCGCCGACGGTGAGCGCTCTCCACATGCTGGCGCATATGCCGCTGTTCCGGAGTGAACACTACGAGGAAATGGAGGCGCTGTACCGCTGGCTGACGCATCCGTTGCCCAGGCAGGAGGCGGTGCAGCTCGTAGGCAAGAAGCTCGTTCCGGTGCCGCTCTACGTGCTCGGCGATCAGCTTCCGCACAGGAACGCCGTGGAGAACGACATTCCGGCGGCGCTCACTTGGCTGGAGCTTATCGCGCGCCTCGGGTTCCTCCGGCGCAACGAGAACTGGATGAAGATGCACGAGCGCTTCATCGAGGATTCCGGTCGCGATGGCGTGTGGCATCCACGCAAGGGAATGTCGATGCCGCGCAGCTCGAATTCGTGGTGCTGGGCCAATTATCCACTCGAGCCATCGCACGTCGGCGATGACCGATGGAGCGACGTGACGTTCCGGACGGCCCTCATTGCCCGGCTGTCGGGTCGCCCGATCAACTTGATCTAGGCACGGCCTGGTACGGGCCGTGGCAATGCCGCGACTGCATCCCGATGAGTGGTTCCCGGCCGCATGGCCGGGAATGTCGGCGCGCCGCGTGGCGCTCGCGGACGGTACGGCGATGCGGGTCGTCGAGGCCGGTCCGGCCGACGGCAAGCCTGTGCTGCTGCTGCACGGGTGGGCCGTGTCGGCATACCTATGGCGACACACGCTCGCTGGGCTCGCCGCTGCGGGCTACCGCGCGTACGCACCGGACCTGCCCGGGCACGGGCTTTCTGACGCTCCATCGGAAAAAGGCGCGTACACGCTCGGCTCTCTCTCGCAGCGCTGTGTGCTGCTGCTCGACGCGCTTGGCCTCGATCAGCCGATGATTCTTGCGCAGTCGATGGGCGGGCGCGTGGCGACGGTGCTTGCCGCGCGCGGGCGTGCCGAGCGGCTTGTCCTGTTCGGGCCGGTCGGCTTCGGGAATGTGAGTCCGGCGACCGCGTACGCACCCTTCCTTCCCGAGTTGCCCGAGGCATTCGGCGACTTCGCAACTGCGATCGTCACGCGGCAGATGATCGAGGTCGTACAGCGGCGCGTGCACGGGAAACTCGGTTGGTTTACCGATCGCGATGTGGATGAGTACTGGGCGCCGACACAGTTCCCCGCGATCGTGCGCGCGCAGGTGCAGATGTTGCGCGAGTTTTCTTGGGATCCGCTGACACCGGCGGAGCTGGCGGCCATAGAGGTAAGGACGCTGGTGGTGTTCGGCACCGATGATCGCACCGTGCGACCGCTGCGAACAGCCGAGCTCGTATCGCAGTTGCCGCGCGGCCGGCTCGAGTGGGTGGAGGGGGGCGGCCACGTGCTGATGGAAGAGGTTCCCGAGTTGGTGAACACCGCGCTCGTAGAGTTCCTCTCGTCAACGGGGTAAGTTGAAGCGTGCTGAAAAGACGAAGTGGACGCGGCGTACGCCGCGCAGGGCCGACGAAGAAGGGTGACGACACCGCGGCAACCGACGAAGGCGCGCCCGAATACGAGCTTGCGTTATCCGGCAACGAGGCCGGTGCCGAACCGGAAAGCGCGATCCCCGCAGACGCGATCCCCGCAGACGAGATCTCGGCGGACGAGATCCCCGCGGACGACGTTTCCGCAGAAGAACTCGGTGACGAAATCGCAGTTTTGGGCGACAGCGGCGCTCTAGCCGCTGCCGAGGCGGCCACCGTCGATGTGACGTTCGACGACCTCGGGCTTTCCGTGCAGATGCTGCGGGCGCTCAAGGACGCCGGCTACAAGCACCCGACGCCTATCCAGGCGCAGGCGGTCCCACTGGCGCTCAAGGGACGCGACTTGATGGGTCTCGCGATGACGGGAACCGGAAAGACGGCCGCATTCACGATTCCGATCATCGAACGGTTGACAGGCGGCCCCGGTCGCACGCGTGCGCTCATTCTCACTCCGACGCGCGAGCTCTGCGTGCAGGTTGAGGAGAGCTTCAAGAAGTACGGACGGCACAGCGGGCTACAGGTGATCAGCGTGTACGGCGGCGTGGGATATGAACCGCAGGTCAAGGCACTGCGCGGCGGCGTGGATGTTGTAGTCGCGACGCCCGGGCGGCTGATTGATCATCTCGAAAAACAGAACGTCTCGTTCGACCAGCTCGAAGTGCTGGTGCTCGACGAAGCGGATCGAATGCTCGACATGGGATTTGCGCCGCAGATCAACAAGATCGTGGCGCAGCTCGACAAGTACCGTCAGACGCTGCTCTTCAGCGCAACGATGCCGCCGGAAGTCGAGGCGCTCGCGAGGAAGTACCTGCGCAAGCCGGTTGTTGTTCAAGTCGGCCGGCGTTCTGCGGCTGCCAATACCGTCACGCACTATGTGTACCCGTGCCCGAAGGAAAAGAAGACGGCGCTCCTCGCGAAGCTCATCAAGGATCACAACATGGACACGGTGCTCGTGTTCACGCGCACGAAGCATGGGGCTGACCGCGTGGTGCGGCATCTGGAGAAGGAAGGCATCGAAGCAGACGCCATGCACGCGGACAAGACACAGGGCCAGCGGACCAAGGCGCTCGGGGACTTCAAGAAGGGAACGACGAAGGTCCTCGTCGCTACGGACATCGCGCAGCGCGGACTCGACATCACCCACATCACACACGTGGTGAATTACGACGTACCGCAGCAGGCGGAGGACTACGTGCACCGCATCGGACGCACGGGTCGCGCGGCGAAGACCGGTGATGCGTTCACATTCATGTGCGCCGACGAGATCGCGATGGTGCGGACGATCGAGCGGATGCTGGGGAAGCCGATTCCGAGGATATCCGAAGTGGGGTTCGACTTCGGGACGTAGCCGCAGGTACGCGGTGCAGGTACGCGGTGCAGGTACGCGGTGCAGGTACGCGGTGGTAGGCGCTTCCTAGAACGAGACGCGGCCGAGCCGCGAAGTGGTGACGGTATGCGACCGTTTGCCACGCGAAAGCACGATCCGGGTATTTGCGGCGCCATAGCCGATTCCAGTAGGGGCATACGTGACTGAGTCGCGCGTGACCGCGACATTCACACCACGGCGCCCCGCAATGTCACGTACGAAGACGGTATCGCCGCCGGAGATAACGCGCACGCGGCCCGCCTTGGAGTCCACGACGAAACTTGCGTATTCGCCGCGCGTGGTAGCGATGTTGCGTGCGGCCCAGAGGCCAAGCACCACGTCCTGCGTGGCCGCGCGCACGTTCATTCGGTCAATAATCGTTCGCAGGTTCGGTACCGCGATGGCGGCGACGATTCCAATCATCACCATCGTCAGGACGAGTTCAATAAGCGTGCTGGCATGGCGAACGCGACGGTCAGTGTGAATCGACATCGGACGCTCCCGCGGAAGTCGATTCCGATGTACGTTCACGCGCGACGGTGTGCGTGATCACGCCAACGCACACCACGTCGTTTTCACGCGAAGGAGGACCCATGCCGCATCATCGCCGTCATCGTATCGCGCTTCGGATCGCCGCGCTCGTCGCGCTCGTCGCTCTGGCAGGCACGTCGGGCTGCATTAGCAACCCGCAGGCGCTGGCCATGCTGCAGGAGCAGCTCGACCAGGCCGCCGACGCAGTCAACAGCATGAACGTCCACATGAGCATTCAGCAATCGTCGATCGATTCGCTCGTCGTCGTCGTCTCCAAACAGGACACCACGATCACGCGGCTCGCGAACCTCGCCGGCGTACAAGTCGTCAGGTGAGCGCCGCCGCGTTTCTCGCGCTCGGCGACAGTTACACGATTGGCGAGCAGGTGGAGCCGGCCGAGCGCTGGCCCGTGCAGCTGGCGAGCCTACTGAGAGCCGCCGGTGCGGATGTCTCCGACCCTCGGATCATAGCTCGCACCGGCTGGACAACGGACGAACTTGCCGCCGGGATCGGGGCCGCGCACGTGACGGGACAGTACGCACTGGTCTCGCTCCTGATTGGAGTGAACAATCAGTATCGTGGGCGCAGCGCCGACGAATACCAAGTGCAGTTTCGTGGCCTGCTCGACCTCGCGATCGGCTTTGCCGCGCCCGGGCCGGCGCGCGTGATCGTGCTCTCGATTCCGGATTGGGGCGTGATGCCGTTTGCCGAAGGGCGCGACCGCGAAAGGATCGGCCGCGAGATCGACGAGTTCAACGCGATTGCCAAGGCTGAAGTCGATCGCGCCGGCACGCACTGGGTGGACGTCACACCGATCTCACGCGCGATGCAGAGCGGCTGGGCCGCCACCGATGGACTGCACCCATCGGGCGCGCAGTACGCTGAATGGGCGAAGCTGGCATTCGGCGTGGCGCGAGCGGCGCTCAGCGCGAATTAGCGCTACGGCATGTCTATCTTTCGGAAGTACCCGAACTCCAACACCAAGTCAGGGACTATGCGCCTCTCAATCGAGTTCTGCGTTGTCTGACACTACGAACCACGAGCCGTCGGTCTGGCGGACGCCGTTCGCGAATACTTTCCTGAAGCCGAAATCGAGATGATCGAATCCGGAGGCGGGCGATTTGAAGTGATGTTGGATGGCGTTCCGATATTCGAGAAGTCGAAGATCGGTCGGCACGCGCGCGCGGGCGAAATTCTGACACTCATTCGCGAACGCGCGGCCGCGTCGTGACGTACGTGACCCGAGTCGCTGAGTAACGGATGCGAATCGCAATCTCAACGGGCGGTGGCGACGCGCCCGGCCTGAACGCCGTGATTCGCGCGGCCGTGCTGTCGGCGCTCGACCGGGGATGGCACGTGCTCGGAATCCGGAAAGGATACGCAGGGCTCCTCGGCGATGACGATGTGGTACCGCTCTCGCGCGACGACGTGCGGGGCATCGGCCACCTCGGCGGGACAATTCTTCGGACCACCAATCGGGGCAATCCGTTTTCGTATCCGGTCAAGCAGGCCGACGGGAGCTTCCATGAAGTCGACCGGTCGGATGAGCTCATCGAGAACGCGCGCAACCTGGGCATCAACGCCGTGGTCGCGATCGGCGGCGACGGCTCACTGCGCATCGCGCACCAGCTGTGGCAGAAGGGGCTGCGCGTCGTGGGCGTTCCCAAGACCATCGACAATGACGTGAGCGGCACGGTCACGACGTTCGGATTCGACACCGCGGTTTCTACTGCGATGGAGGCGATCGACAAGCTGCACACCACCGCCGAGAGCCACGATCGGGTGATAGTGATGGAGGTGATGGGACGGCATGCCGGTTTCATTGCGCTGCATTCGGGACTGTCGGGCGCGGCGCACGTGATTCTGATTCCCGAGATCCCCTACGACATCGAGAAGGTCTGTGAGGCCATCATGGAGCGCGAGCGCCGCGGTCGGTATTTCGACGTGGTCGTGGTGGCCGAAGGTGCACACGCCAAAGGCGGCGAGTCGTCCACAATCGGCGCGTCACTGCCGGGACAGGACCGGCGGGTGGGCGGAGTCGGCGAACGGGTTGCGCACGAGATTCAGGAGCGCACGGGAAAGGAGTGCCGATCGATCGTGCTTGGGCACTTGCAGCGCGGCGGCATGCCAACTGGCTACGACCGGTTACTTGCCACGCGATTCGGCGGCGCGGCGGTGGCCGCGGTAGATGCAGGGATGTGGGGTCACATGGTGGCTCTCAAGTCCCCTGACATCGTCACGATTCCAATCGACGAGGCGTTGAAGGCGCCGCGGCGCGTGGATCCCAACCACGATGTGGTCCGGACGGCGCGGCGCACGGGGATCAGTTTCGGGGACTGACGGGCAATCTTCGGCCCGGCCTCTCGCGGATTCGCAGCAACCAGAACCTTCACTGGCCGCACGGGTAATAGCCGTGTGGGGCTCGCGGGGGTTAAGATTGTGTCGGTTCCCCACCATGACTCGTCCCACCCAGGGAAGTCATTAGCAGCGTTGGAGGTTGAGTTGTGCGTGGCAGAATAATCGCGGCATCGGCCGCGGCCGTCCTGATGGCGCCGAGCGTGATGGCGCAGGGCAAGCCAGCAGACGAACAGGAAGTCGCCATTCCGGTGAGCGCCATGCCTCCGGAAGGCATGTGTCGTTTGTGGCTCCTTGATGTGCCGGAGCGTCAGCAGCCGGCTCCGACCGATTGCGCGACTGCGCTCCGCACGCGGCCACGCAATGCCAAGCTGTTGTTCGGAAACCTCAGCGAGGAGGCCAAGCAGCCTCCAGCCACGCGGCTGATGTCACCGGCAACGGTTTCGAGCCGCGCACTGTTCGACGACCCCACCGCCCACCGCTGGGCGCTTCAGATTGTGGATTCGCGTGTGCAAATTGGAACGATGACCCCAACGCAAGCGATTCGGACCACGGCCGCGCAGGCCGTGCAGGGTGCGGTAGTTGGCGCGGCGCAAGGCTCAGCCGCCGCGGCAAAGGCCACACCGACCAAGGCAGCGATCAAGCCGCCCGACGAACGGCCGTAGCCGTCGACCGAGACAGACAGCTGCTCCGCAGCGTCCGCGATCCCTATCTGCCGCCGGACCACGACGCCTTTGTGACGTCGGGCGCGACGCGTCGCATCATTGTCATTGCGCCAACACGAGCGGCGTGCGAGACGATTGAACTGGCGTTCGCGCTTGACATCGAAACGCTGTTATGGCGTGAGCACGGTCCTGAGTTGACGGGGTTGGCCGAGCGATTTCGAGCGGAGGACACGGCGTTGGTGCCGGGATCGGCGCGGCGCGGATTCGGGATCGTTGCCGGCACGGGCACCGGCAAAACACTCTCAATCAGGCCGATTGCAGAAGTGCTGCTTGGAGGGGGCGGAAGCGACAAGGCGGCTGACGCCACGCGGGCCGAGCAGGAGCCGGCGAACGGGCTTCGCGTTGGCGTTATCAACCGCGAACGTGAAGCAACGCCCGACTCGCCGACCTGGAACGTCGTAATTGTGACGACGGGAATCGCCCGGCGCTGGTTCCAGGACGGAGATATCCGTGCGCAGGACACGCTCGTGGTGGACGAGATCCATCAGACGAGCGCAGAGCTTGAACTCTGCCTCGCGCTCGGCAAGTGGGCGGGGTGCCGCTTTATCTGGCTTTCCGCGACGGTCGATCCGCGCTTCTATACGCGCTACCTCGATGCGGCGTCGGTGGTTGAGAGCAGTTCGTTCGATCCCGCCAAGGCTGCGGACGTACGAGTCGTGCACCGGGCGCCCTACACGTTTCTCGACGACAAATTCTTGCAGCAGGTGACTCGGGAGAAGCGTGGCGTCGGTGTCTTTCTTCCCACGCGCGCGGCAGTAGAGGAAGCTGCAGCTGGCGTCAGCGCGCGGTTCCCGCGCATCACGGCGCAGTTCTACCACGGTGGCGAGCCGATCCGCGTGATCCGGCCGTTTCTTGAGGGAACGGTGCAGAAGCCATACTTGCTGGCCATGACTGCGGCCGGGCAGAGCGCGCTCAACGTGCAGGGACTCGACACGGTGGTGATCGACGACACGCGTTTCGCGAACCTGGTCGAGCGCGGACGCAACGTGCTTACCAAGGTTCATCTCGGCGCGAACGAAATCCTGCAGATGGCCGGCCGTGTGCATGGCCGCGTGTCCGGCGGGCGTGTGTTCATTCTCAGTGATCGCGATATCGAGTTCTCGGCGCTCAAGCCCACGGAGCCCGAGTTCCAGCTCGCCGGCGACAGCCAGCGCGTGGCGCTCACGTGCGCGGCGCTCGGCGTCCGAGCGGATGAACTCGACCTTCCGGTGCCTCTCGACAAAGCCAGCTATCGCAAAGCGCTAGACCTGATCGAGTCGCGCGGCATCGTGGAGAACGGCCGGCTGACGAACTACGGCAAGGCCGTCGAGGCGATGCCGGTTGACCGGCCGTGGGCCGAGTTGCTCGTGCATTGCGATGACGCGCTGCTTCCCTACGTAGCCGTGATGGCCGGGATCGAGTCGCTGCACCGGATGACGCGCGATGATCGTGACCTCAGCGGGTTGATCGTACGGGGAAGCGACAATCTGACCGCATACAACGTGTACGCCGACGCGTATTCAGCGTGCGGATACGTTGGTGAGGTGTACGGCTTGCCGCGCCACCTCTTCGACGACAGCGTGGAGACCTGGGCTGAGCGCCGTGGAGTGCTCGTGAAGTCGATGGAAGATGCCGCGCTTGCGATGGCGAGCATTTATCGCGCGGTACGACTCCCCTTGCCGCAGCAGATGCCGCAGGCCACCGAGGCCGTTGAGCGGCGTTTTGTCGATTTACTGGCGAAGCTGCAACCGTTTGATCTCGTCATCGATGAACTGACGGCGACCGGTGAGGAGGCGCGGGTATCCAAGACCAGCGTGGCCGGGAGCTGGGGCCCGGTGTGCGGCAACCTGCGTTTCTTCGCCGACAAGTTCGGCGTTCCGCGCGCTGCGATTGAAGGGACGAACGTTCCGCTGTCGCTGGTGAAGCGGTACGCGACATCGAGCAAGCCGACGCTTGTGTTCGATGCGAAGCACAAGCATGCGCCGCTCGCGATGGAGCGACGTGTCACGTATTTCGGGTTCGAGCTCGAGCGGGAACGCGAGGCGGTTCACGACTTCCCTCCCGGCCAGGAGGCCGAGGCGCGAGCGGTCCTGGCCGGCGCGCTGGCGCGCGGGGAGGCGCGGCACGCCGCTGTTCCACGCAACCAGCATGCGATCGAGCAGGTTCGTGAAACGTGGCGTCGCAGCGGCGGAGCGACTGCACGGCTCGGTCAGGCCGAACTCACCGCGTGGTATGAGGTACAACTGGCCGACGTACGAAGCCTGCACGACTTTCGCGCGAAGCCTCTTCGGCTCGATGCCGACGACTTCGTGCCGCGGGAAGAGCGCGAACGGTTCGCGGAACTGCCGGGCGCCGCGGAGATTCGCGGGCGGAACTGCCCGATTCACTATGAAGTCGAAGAGACGCCCCCCGATGAAGTTCGCGGTGTACTCCGTATCGTGTTGCCCGAAAAGATCGCGCGGGGTCTCGTGGCCGAAGAGCTTCCCGAGTTCGATCGTCCGGTGCGCTTCACGGTCACGCGAGGAGCGCGGGGTTCTGTGCGTGCGGGTTCGCTGGATGAGCTGCACGACGCGCTGGCGCGACCGTACACGGACGACGAGATTGCCCGCGACTCAGGGCGTGGGCCGCGGCGCGGTGGCGGGAACGATCGTGGCCGGGACGGTCGGCGCGGCAAGGGGACGCAGCGGCCGGGATCGCCGTCGGGGCGGGGAAAGCGGCGGGGCCGCGACCGGTAGCCGGGATCCATGCGAATCACGGCCAGCGTGATCGTCGTGTGGACCAAACTCAAAGTGATGCGTTGACCTTCCGCAGTTTCTGACGATGCCGTGCGGCCTTGGCCCGGTTGCCGCACGTTGCCATTTCACACCAGCGGCGCTTGCCGTTCCGGCTGGCATCATAAAACACCCGTCCGCAGCGCGGACTGGCGCACGTGCGGATTCGGCGCTGTTCATCTGCCACGAGCGTATCGGCTGCCGACTCGATTACTGGCACGAGCAGGCCGGCAAAGACGTCTCCGACGGTCACGAAGCTTCGTACGAAGCCGCCGTCAGATCTTGGTTCGACGCGCCGGCTGCCGGCGCTGCGGCCCAGGATACGATTGATCTCGGAAATCGCGGCCTCCACCGGCCGCCGGTCCGGTCCGGCGCTGTGTTCGGCGAGCGAGCGGAGCACGTTCCGCAGGCGGCGGGCTTCGTGGAGCGCGGCGCTTGCCGCGGTTGGCTGCTGTTGCGCGCGGCGCAGCATCGCCATCGCGCGTTCACCATCGAGCACGCGCGCGGCGCCAAGCCAGTGCACATAGGTGTCGAAGCTATCGAGTGCGTCGGCGAGTCTCGCACCCGTGCGCACCGCGCGGTCGCAGTTCACGAAGTCGAGCCAGAGGCGTTCACCTACGAAATGCGTGAATTCTTCGGGCAGTGAACGCACGGCGGGTTCGTATGGAAGGACGGCGGTTGCCATGGTGTGGTTGCTCCCTATGGAAAGAAGAATGAGGAAAGGCGAGGTAACAGCGTGCACCGAAACTCGGCTCGCCCGGTGCACACCGTCGCCGCGTCGTTATGCAGTGGGTCCCGATACTGTTGTGGCGAACATGCGTGCCGATTCTCCTTCGTCCGTCACCTCGTGCGGTGGTCGCCAGCAATACACCGGACGGCCGCCGGCACGCAGGACTTTGTCCGCCACAGACGCCATGAACAGTCGGGAAAGTCCACGCCCATGGGTGGCCATCGCGATGAGATCCGGCTTGGTGGTCGTGATCCGGTCGAGGATCGCGCGCGTCGGACTGGTCGCGACTTCGACGCACACGGTGACATGGAGCCCGGCGAAGCGCAGCTCTTCCGCGATCCGGTCGAGTTCCGTCTTGGCCAGATCTGCGGCCGCGTCGATACCGAACCGGTCCACGTGGCCGCTCTGCACCGCGGTCAACGCATCACCGACCCACGGCGGGGCGACAACGCGGTAAAGGTCCACCGTACTCTCGGCAGCGGTGGCGAGTTCCCGCACGTGCGGAAGAATCGCTGCGGCAGTCTCGCTTCCATACAACCGGAACCATGATGTGGCGCAGGTTGATCGGCTCGGAGATGGCCTGTTCCGACATCGCCAGTACCGGGCATGGCGAGTGGCGGATGATCGCGTCGGCAACGCTTCCGAGCCACTGTGCCGCCCAGCCGCCGTGTCCGTGCGTCGTGCAGACGATAGCGTGTGCGTTTCGTTGCCCGGCCGCTGCGACAACCTCGTCAGCGGGCATCCCTACTCGGACTTCGAACGTGACCGTCAGCTTCGTGTCGGCGCTCGTGTCGGCCGCTTTCTTCATGAGCCACTTGTGTGCGCCATCGCGGATCTGGGTATCCCAGGCCGGATCGGGAAAAGCGACCGGCGATTCTGCCGCGGAGTAGGCCAACACCGGCACGTGAACCCGCACAAGGTGGATGGAGGCGCCCAGCAGACGTGCAAGAACCGCGGCGCGGGCGAGGGCCTCGTTGGCCAGGTCGGAGCCGTCCAGAGGGACAACGATCGGGCGTGTCATTGGATCTCCCGTCGGCGCTGGTATAGTGTCGCGGGCGATGATCTCCGCGCGCACCTCGCCGACACTGCTATCCTACCAGCCCGTTACTCGCCCCGAAGTCGGACAACCTCCTTACCGGTTGCGGTGGAACTCCCTACGTCGCCGGACCCTGCCCGAATCCCCGGCGCGTCAGCGTCCCCAGCCCTTGCCCTGCATTCGGTGACCAATGATGATCGCGATGACCGCGAAACCGGACCGTAGCTGGGTCACGCTGTCTCCATATCTACGGCGCGCAGACCATCGCTGCGCGACGCCCGCCGAGCGATGCGCTGTAATCCGTCGTACGCCGCGTACTTGTAGGCGTCCGAGAGGGTGGGGTAGTTGAAGACACCCTGAATGAAGTAGTCAATCGTACCGCCGAACGAGACGACGGCGGCGATGTGGATCAGTTCACACGCGTCCTGGCCGAACACCGAACAGCCCAGCAGTTTCTGGTCGTCGCGACGGAAGATGAGTTTCACGAAGCCATCCAGATCGCCAATGATCTGGCCCCGTGGATTCATGCGGTAACTCGACTTGCCGATCTCGAACGCGATATTCTTCTCGCGCGCGGACTCTTCGGTTTCGCCAACCATCGCGATTTCCGGCACGGTCCACACACCGTACGGGAGCACTGGCGAGACCCGATCCTTGTACTTCAGATCGAATGCATGGCAAATCGCGACGCGCGCCTGCTCCATCGACGTGGCGGCTAGCGCCGGATACCCGATGACATCGCCAGCAGCGAACACCGACGGTACGGTGGTCCGAAAGTTGTCATCGACGAGGATGAACCCTCGCGAGTTGGTGCGGATGCCCGCTTCTCCCAATCCGAGCTGCTGCGTGGACCCCTCGCGGCCGATGCTGTAGAGCACGCAGTCGGCGACCAATTCGGTTCCGTCGTTGAGCGTTACGACGGCGATGCGTTCCTTTTCGCCGCCCTCCACGCGCACCTGCTTCGCTTCGGCGTTGAGCATCACCTGCACCCCGAGCCGACGCGTCATGTCCGCCTGCAACGCCTCGCTGACTTCGCCATCGAGTTGCGTGAGCAAGCGCTCCCGGGCGTTGACGATAGTGACACGGCAACCGAGTGCCCCAAAGATGCCGGCGTACTCGCATCCGATCACGCCGCCGCCAATCACTACGAGGCGCTCCGGGATAGCCTGCAGCTTGAGCACGTCATCGCTGTCGACGACGACTTCGCCGTCGAACGGGATTTCCGTCGGCCGCAGCGGATGCGACCCGGTGGCGAGCAAGATGAAGTCGGCGGTGAGTCGCCTCGTGTCCTTGAACCGCGTGACCTCGACCGTGTGCGCGTCAACGATCCGCGCGGTGCCCTGCGCGACCTCGATTCCGTGTCCAGCGAAGTTCTCGTTGATCAGATTCCACGCCGACTCGACGACTGCGCGTTCGCGGAACATGAAGTCGGAAATTGTGATGTCGGGCTTGACGTGATACTCGATGCCGTACAGGCCGCGCTGCCGGAGTCCTGAGAAATAGAGGGCAGTTTCGCGGAGCGTCTTCGACGGGATCGTACCGGTGTTTACCGTCGCGCCACCCGGCTTGGGCGCGCGCTCAACGACGCAGACCCGCTTCCCGAAGTAGGCGGCTTGAGCAGCGCCCTTTTCGCCCGCCGGACCGGAGCCGATGACAACCAAGTCAAAGTGATCTGCCATTGAGGGTAAACGCTACGCGCCGGGCCCACGGCGCACAATGCGCCCCACTATTATGAGAAGTGTGTGAGCCGGCGCCGCACGGTGTGCGGCGGGGGCTTAGTTTTCCCCAAAGCCATGAGCGCAGAAACAAGCAACTATTACCGCAAGGGCTTCGGCCTTGGGAGCGAGGTGCAGGACACGCTTGCCGCGGATTACACCGGCCGGCTCGTCGACCTCATGCGCGAGCAGGACTACACGCTCGAGGCCGGCGGCGTCACCGTGCGTCTCGCCCGCGAATTCGGCTTCTGCTACGGCGTGGAGCGAGCGGTGGACTACGCCTATCAGACCCGGAAACGGTACCCCGATCGGCGGCTCTTTCTTGCCGGCGAGATCATCCACAATCCCCACGTCAACGCCAAGCTCCGAGACATGGGGATCGTCTTCCTTGAGTCCGGCGGCTCGGGGTTCGACTACTCGCAGGTACAGCCCGAAGATGTCGTGATCCTTCCCGCCTTTGGCGTGACGATCGATGACGTGACGACGCTGAAGGCGCTCGGTTGCATCGTCGTGGACACGACGTGCGGCTCCGTGCTGAACGTTTGGAAGCGCGTGGACAAGTACGCCAAGGAAGGGTACACCGCACTTATTCACGGCAAGTACTACCACGAAGAGACGAGGGCCACGGCGTCGCAGGTCCTGAAGCATCCGGGCGGTACGCACATTGTGGTGCGCAACATGGACGAGGCGCGCGACGTGTGCGACTACATCGAAGGCGTCGGCATGTCGCGCGAGGCGTTCCTCGATAAGTATCGCGTTCAGGCGAGCCCGCATTTCGACCCGGATGTGCACCTGAAGCGGATCGGCGTGGCCAATCAGACGACAATGCTGGCGCGCGAATCGCTCGCGATCGGCGCCGAAGTACGGTTGGCAATGGAGCGACGCCACGGCGCAGCGCACCGGGAAGAGCAATTCCGGACGTTCGATACGATTTGCAGTGCCACGCAGGACCGGCAGGACGCGGTCAACGCGCTGCTCGAAGAGCCGCTCGACGTGATGCTCGTGATTGGCGGTTACAACTCGAGCAACACGATATCGCTCGCCGCAATCTGCGCTGAGAAGGTGCGGACGTATCACATTGCCGACGCCACGTGCGTCGATCCGGAGACCGGTGCCATTCGTCATTTGCCGGTTGGCGCGCACGAGGAAGCCGAGGAACCCACTTGGCTCGCGTCCGACGGCGCGCTCCGCGTCGGACTCACCGCCGGGGCGAGTACACCGAACAACAAGATCGGCGATGCCGTGGCGCGCATTTTCCTCACGCGCGGCGTCGATCCGGCGCTGATCGGCTGACGGCCACAAGCACGTGACGGCCTCACCGGGCTCCGTTGCGGCTCCCTCGACGCCTGCGGATCCGGGATATGCGACTCTCGCGTCGGCCGATGCGTCTGTGACGCTGTTACCGGCCCTCGGTGGACGCGTTCGCGATGTCTGGGTGGGTGGGCGTCAATGGCTCTGGCACAACCCGGATGCGGCGTTCAGCGCGGAACACGAAGACGCATCGCTCGGAGAGGCGGTTGGCTCGGGCGGGTTCGATGAGTGCTTTCCGACCGTTGCGGCGTGCAAGTTGCCCAGTTGGGTCGACGGCGCAGCGGGTGCAAAAATCGCCGAGCGCGGCGCCCTCTGGCAGCAGCGCTGCGAAACGGCGATAGGCACCGACGAGTTCGGGAATTCGGCAACCTGCCGCTGGACCATCAGCCCACTGACGTTCTCGTTGACGCGCACGATCACGCTGCGCCCCGACGGGACGGTGGAGTTCGCGTATGCGGCGTCGAACGTCGGGACAATCCGCATGCCGTTTATCTGGGCGGCGCACCCCGTGTTTCCGCTGGCTGATTCGACGCGAATCATCCTTCCAAAGGGCGCGAAGACGCGAGTCTGGATGTCCGACGGGATCGAGCTGGCCGGCGGCGAAGCGTTGCACGCGTGGCCGCAGATTCGCGCGGGCGGCCATCTGGTCGATGTTTCGCGGCCTGCCGCACTCGGCGAACGCTACGCGTGCACGATGTTCGTCGAGCTACCGCGGACAGAAACGGCGATCGTCATTCGTGAGGGCCGCAAGCGGCTCGAACTTCGTGTGCACGGCCGTGAGCTTTCGCACGCTGGCATCTGGATCAACCGCGGCGTTCTCGCACCGACCGAGCGAAAGTGCCCGCTGCTCCGGTGGAAGCGGCCTCGAACGTACTCGACGGTGACCATCGGCCCGTGTCTGGGTGCGCCCGAGTCGCTTACCGACGCGCTCGGAGCGTGGAATACCGCGCGATGGATCGAACCGGGCGCAACGGCGCGATGGGCGATGACATGGCGCGCGGTAAAGGTTGAGGAGGACGCGTGAGCACCCCTGGCAGCGCGTCTGACAGCGCGTCTGACAGCGCGTCTGACAGCGCGCCGGCAGAAGCCGGGAACGGCCCACCGAGTTCGGTGCGAGCGCTGATGTCGGGCGCTATCGACTATGCCGGGCTCTTTCCACCGGCCTCGTTGACGATGGCCGATGCAGTGCAGAATTTCGCCCGGTACCGCCGTGGCCCCAACGCATGGATGCTTGGGCGCTTCGTACTCCCCGTCGCGCGCCTCGAGGAGCTGGCGGAGGCGTTCGCGGCCGTTGCGCAGGGGGAAGCAGACCCATGGCCGCTGAGCGTGATCGCGCGGGCATCCGACGCTGCCGCGCTGGCGGCGTTCAACGGACGGTACGGTGCCCGCCTGCGCATCGATACGGTGGAAGCCCCGCCCGTGCGAAAAGGCGAGGTGGCGGACCTTGCCCCGCTTGCCGCGACGTATTCCGTCTTTGCCGAAGTGGATTGGGCATCCGATCCCGCGCCCGTGATCAACGAGTTGGCGACGTTCGGCGTGCGCGCGAAGATCCGGACCGGCGGCGTGAAGGCCGACGCGTTCCCGACCGCGAGTCAGGTCGCTCGGTTCATCGTTGCGTGCCGCGCAGCGCACGTTCCGTTCAAGGCCACGGCGGGCCTGCACCACGCGTGGCGCGGCGACTACCCGCTGACGTACGAGCCTGGCAGTGCGCGGGCGACAATGTACGGCTTCGCCAACGTGCTGCTCGCGAGCGCGGCCGCTCTCGCGGGCGCCGACGAAGCAGAACTCGTCGTGGTGCTATCAGCTGGTGATGCCGCCAAGTTTGAGGCTGCCGATCAGGGGTGGGTCCTTCCGTCGGGCCGTGCCCTGCCGTCTGAACTGGTGATGGCCGCACGGGGTGAAGCGATGGCATCGTTCGGTTCGTGCTCATTCGAGGAACCTTTGGAAGAACTCACCGCTCAGGGACTGCTGTGATCGAACGAACCCGCACCGACGACACGCACGATCCGACGCTGCGATCGTGGGTCGATTCCGCGAACGACGCCAGCGGCGACTTTCCAATCCAGAACCTGCCGTTCGCAACGTTCCGGCACGATTTCGAAGAACGACCGCGCGTTGGAATCGCCATCGGCGACCAGGTGCTCGACTGCCTCGAAGCAGGGCGCGCCGGGTGTTTCGATTCTCTGAACCCAGCCGTGCGCGACGCGCTGCAGAGTTGGTCGCTCAACGCGCTGATGGCGCTCGGCCGAGCGGATGCCCGCGATGTGCGCGCGCTGGTGAGTCGGATGCTCCGCGAAGGGGGCGCTCACGCCGAGGCAACGGAAAGGCTGCGCGACCGCGTGCTCGTGCCCGCATCTCGGGTATCACTTCTCGTACCGGCAGAGATTGGCGATTACACCGACTTCTACGCGTCGATTTTTCACGCCTCGCGAGTCGGCGCGCTCTTTCGGCCGGACAACCCGCTTCTCCCCAACTACAAGTGGGTCCCGATCGGTTATCACGGACGTGCGTCATCGGTGGTGGCGAGCGAGGCGTCGGTTCGCCGCCCGGTAGGGCAGACGCGAAAAGGGAGCGAAGGCGCGCCCGCGGTGGGCCCATCGGCAGGGCTCGACTACGAAGTGGAACTCGCGATGTGGGTGTGCGGCCAGAACGCTCTTGGCGAAGCCGTACCGCTCGCGCGGGCCGAAGAACGGCTTTTCGGGCTGGGCCTGCTCAACGACTGGTCCGCGCGGGACATCCAGAGCTGGGAATACCAGCCCCTCGGTCCGTTCCTGTCGAAGAGTTTCGCAACGACGGTGTCGCCGTGGATAGTGACGGCAGACGCGCTTGAGCCGTTTCGCGCGCCCGCGTTTACGCGCGACGCCGGCGACCCACAGCCGTTGCCATACCTTGACGACGGCAACGACCGTGCCCACGGCGCGTTTGACGTGATACTGGAAGCGTCGATTTGCACCGAGCTGATGCGGGCTTCCGGCCTGCCGCCGCACCGGCTCTCGGCGTCCAACACACGCTCGTTGTACTGGACGCCGGCGCAAATGATTACGCATCACGCCAGCAACGGCTGCAATCTCCGGCCTGGCGATCTATTGGGAAGTGGCACGGTGTCGGGGCCAACGGATGATTCGCGCGCGTGTCTGCTCGAGATCACGCGGCGCGGCGCCGAGCCAGTATCGCTCCCGGGCGGTGAAACGCGCACATTTCTGCAGGATGGCGACGAGGTAATTGTGCGAGGGTGGTGTGAGCGAGATGGTGCGGCGCGAATCGGATTCGGCGAATGCCGGGGAGTGGTGCGCGCAGGCGGGTGACGCCCAGAGCTGCGGCTGGGCGATGGAGGAGCAACGATGCCGAATTTTCGATTACAGACGCGTGCGCCCCGGGGTTCCTTCTCGCCGGCATTCGCCGGAGCGTTCGTTGGCGCAATCGCATGCGGCCTGGTAGTTGCGGCGAATACGGCTGCGGCGCAGGCGTCCACCGACGTCTGGGTCGTGTCGATGCGCCAGATGGGAAACACCATCCGAATCGGCGAACCGCGTAACGCGACGAGCCGCCCCGGCTACGACAACCAGCCATCGTTTACCGCAAACGGACTGGCGGTGATGTACACCGTTGTTGGCGACGGCGCGCAGGCGGACATCTGGCGCTTTCCGGTTGCCGGCGGCGAACCGGCGCGGCTGACATCGACCGCGGAAAGCGAGTACTCCGCGACCGAAACACCCGACGGCATGCACTTTTCCGTCATTCGGGTGGAAGCTGATTCGACGCAGCGGCTCTGGCGATTTCCCCTGACGGGAAATGGCGCGCCGACGGTGGTGCTCGAGAACATCAAGCCTGTTGGGTATCACACGTGGGCCGGTGACCATGGGCTCGTACTGTTCGTGCTCGGCCAGCCCGCAACGCTCCAAATGGCGGACGAGCGGACGGGGACGGCTGAAGTAGTTGCGCGAAACATCGGCCGCGCGCTGCCGAAGGTGCCGGGCCGGGCTGCCGTCACGTTCGTTCAGATCGTGCCCGACAGAGGCCAATGGATCGCCGAACTCGATCTTCGCACAAAGTCGGTTCGACGCCTCATGCGCCCTCCGCCGGGCGCTGACTATCACGTGTGGACGCCCGACGGTGCACTCATTTCGGCCGCCGGCTCGAGTCTGTATCAGTGGGTTGACGGGCGGTGGGATCAGATCGCCGACCTCGGCCGATGGGGCGTGCGTGGCATCTCGCGCATCGCCGTCAGCCCCAAGGGCGACTGGCTCGCCATAGTGGCGGAGGATCAACGCACGCCATGAGCAGCGGTGAGAGGCCGAACGTGAATTTTTCCAACCACTTTGGCCCGCGGTCTGCGCAGTACCTCGAGGCACGACCGCGATATCCATCGGCCGTCTTTCACTTTCTCGCGATGACAGCCCGTCGCACGCGCACGGCGTGGGACTGCGCCACCGGGAACGGCCAGGCCGCCGTTGGGCTCGTGCACCGCTTTGCCTCGGTGCTCGGCACGGATCCGAGCGAAGACATGATCGCGCGGGCCCTGCCGCACAAACGGGTACGCTACGAAATCACGAAGTACGACACGCGCCTCGCGGACCACAGCGTGGATATCGTGACAGTGGCGCAGGCTCTGCACTGGCTCGAGCTGGACGACTTCCTTCGCGAGGCGCGACGCGTACTGGTGCCTGGCGGCGTGTTGGCCGCGTGGTGCTACGCCAGCTGCCGGGTGTCGCCGGCAGTTGACGAGCTGTTCGACCACTTCTATTCCGTCACGCTCGGCCCGTATTGGCCTGCCCAGCGTCGCCATACCGAGAACGGCTATCAGTCAATCGCGCTCCCGATAGACGAGATTCCCGCGCCGCCGCTCCAAATGGTAGAGGAGTGGCGGCTGCGACACTTTCTTGCCTACATCCGTACGTGGTCCGGCGTTGCGAAGTACGTCGAGGCGCGCGGCGAAGCGCCGTTGCTCGAATTCGAGGCAGCTTTGGGCAAGGTGTGGGGCTCGGAGAGTCTGGGGCGAGCGGTCCGCTGGCCGCTCCATTTTCGAATCGGCGAGATTCGATAGCACTTCGGGGTTGTCGTGCGGTGGCGGCGGGGCAATTGTTCGGCTCCCCAACCGCGTGACCATGACACTGGCAAAGTCCCCCACGGCCCGTGATAGCGCAGGACTCCCGGTTCCATTGGAAGCGGCCGCCGACGCACTGTGCCGCTCAGCGAGCGAGGCGGCGCGCCAGCATGAGCGCGTTGCGAAGCTCAACGACCGCGGGGCGCATCACAGCGAAATGCAGGAAGCCACCGAACTTCGCGAGCTGGCGCATCGCCATGTCAAGGCCCGCGCACAGCTGTACGAACTGTCCGCGGCACGTGGAAAGGGAGAGCAATCCGACGCGTTCTGGCATGCCGCCAATACGATGTGGCACGCTGCCCGCGACTACGGCCGCCGGCACGCCGAATGCGATGCCGCGACTGCGAAGCTGACCAAGCATTCATCTGAGAAGCTCGGCGCACTCGCTCTCGAGTATGAACTCGAAGCCTCGGCGCTGCTCGGCCTCAAGAACGCGATCGCAGGCTACCGAAAGGTCCGGCCCGACGCCTGACCTTCGGCGCTAGCCGTCCGTGGGCACGCGGACGGTGAGCACCCCGCTTGCGAGGGCCCGCTCGGCGATTCCCTTGAGCCGCGAGTCCTGATTCCGGTCCAGGGCGCGCACCGCGCGGCGGGCACGCCTGGCGGCAGCCGGCACAAACAGTTTGGCGTGGTCGAAGTCTTCGTGAGCCTTCTCTACGCTCCCGGCCCGGTCGATCGCCCAGCTGGCACGCACGAGCGTGGCGCTCGCGACGAAGATGTCGATGGCCGCATTTGCCATGCGCTCCTGGTCGAACTGCCGCTCGATGATGTCCTTGCCGTGCCGAAAGAGCGAACGCTCCACGGCGAGGGCAAGATCGTGAACGTTTTCCTCGAGCATTGCCGCTTCGGCGGCGAGTGACGGATGCACATTGTCGAAGTCCGGCTTCCTGAGCTGCTTCCGGACGCGATTCTTGAGAAAACTCCCAATCGCGCCGATCGAATCGAGAGGATGCCGGAACGCGGCACCGATCGCTTTGAGTTCCTCGCCCGGTTGCTGCAGCCCCGAAAGCGCGATGAGTGCACGCTGAATCTCGTTCGTCCCCTCGAAGATGAGGTTGATTCGAGCGTCTCGCACGGCCTGCTCGTACGGAAACTCCTTGGAATATCCGATGCCGCCGGCGATCTGCAGCGCTTCATTTGCGGCACGGTTCACGAGTTCGGACGCGAAGACCTTGCACGCGGCCGTTTCGAGTGAGAAATCGATGCCGCCGCGGTCCATCATTCCGGCGGTCACCATCCACGCCGCATCTGACGCGTAAACGTCCACGGCAAGCGACGCGAACTTGCGCTGGATCATTTCAAACGATCCGATGGGCCGTCCGAACTGCTCGCGCTCCTTGGCGTATGCGAGCGCAACTTCCAGAATCGCCTGAGCGCCGCGCGTTGACGCGGCTGCGAGGCCAAGTCGCCCGGAGTTGAGTACTTCGAGGGCGATCTTGAAGCCCTGGCCCACCTCTCCGAGGCGATCTTCGGTCGGCACGGTCACGTTGTCGAATGACACCGATCGCGTGTCGCTCGCCTTGATGCCCATCTTCTCCTCGATCTTGCCGAGCGAGACGCCGGGCGCGTGCGCATCAACGATGAATGCCGTAACCCGCTCCTTCGCCTTGCCACCTATGACGACCGGCACCTTCGCAAAAACGGTATACACGCCGGCGTAGCCAGCGTTCGAGATCCAGATCTTCTGCCCGTTGAGCACGTAGTGCGATTCGTCAGCGCTTGGCACTGCGCTGGCCCGCATGGCCTGCGCGTCGGATCCGGAGCCGCCTTCGGTGAGGCAGAACGCCGCGATACGCTCGCCGGTGGCGCACTGCGTGAGCCACCGCTGCTTCTGATCTTCGGTGCCGAACAGTACGATGCCCTTGCAGCCGATGGACTGATGCGCACCGAAATACACGGCGAGAGCCGGGTCTGTGGCGCCGATCTCGCCGAACACGCGATTGGCAACGATCGCATTGGCGCCGAATCCACCGTACTCTTCAGGAATACTCAGGCCCATCAGGCCGAGTTCGGCCATCCCTGCTCGAACGTCATCCGGAAACTTGCCGTCGTGGTCCTGCTTCGCGGAATCGATCTTCTCTTTGGCGAACGCGCGGAACGAGTCGAGAATCGCGCCAAGGCTTTCGCGTGTTTCGTCGTCGGGAGCCGGAAAAGGATGCAGCAGCTCGTCGCGCAGTTCTCCGAGAAAAATGCCGCGCGTGAAAGACAGGTTGTTGTCGGGATCGGCGAGATGCGAAGGCATGGGTTCAAGGTACCTGTCGGAATGCGGGGTCGATGCCCGGTCGGTCCTTGGCGTTCGCCACGATCCATCCGGTGAGGTACATCCACTGCGTCATCCGCGTGAGTTTCGGGTAGTTGATTCGCGACGCGTCGTCGCGTGGCGTGTGGTAATCGGGGTGAAGCTTGGTCGTGAAGAAGACTGAGGGGATGTTGAGCTGGGCGTACGACGCGTGGTCGCTGCGGAAATAGAAACCTTCCGGGTGCGTCGGGCGGTCCCACGTGGAATCGATGACGAACTTGCCCGTCCGGCTGTTCGCTTCGAACGCCATTTCGACGAGCGCGCTCGAGTTCTGGTGCGGCGGCTGTGAACCGAGGAGCGACGCCGTGTCGGCGTGGTTCTGACCTATCATGTCGCCATTCAGCACGGCGACCATGCTGGTGATCGGGACCACCGGATTTGCGGCGTGCCATCGGGATCCGAGCAGGCCGCGTTCCTCAGCGCCATGAAAGACAAAGAGCGCGGAGCGCTTGGATGGCTGCCTGGCCCACGCTCGCGCAATCGCGAAGAGCGCCACGCTCGTGCTGGCGTTGTCGTCCGCGCCGTTCCAGATGGAGTCGCCGTCGATGGCAAAGCGCACGCCGTCGTGGTCCTGATGTGAACTGAAGACGACGTATTCGTCGCGGAGGTTTGGGTCAGTCCCGCGCACGACACCGATGATGTTCACCGACGGTGCGTCGAAGCTCTCCTGCTTGATGTGGATCTCGACGCCCTGGCCGTTCTCGCGCAGCTGCGCGAGCATCGCGCGATGTACGAGGACGGATGGGACTGCGCCTCCGGCCTGCCCGCGACCCTGT
>JAQBYI010000084.1 GCA_027622655.1 Gemmatimonadota bacterium
CAGGCGGGGGTGGTGGGCGGGGACGCGGCGTAAGCGGACGACCGCACGAGCGGTTTGCCGTTGACCGCCGAAAGTGCTAGTTTCACAGTTCACGATCACCAGCAGCAACCCCATCCCTGTGGAGTATTACATGCGATCGCTTTCCGCTCTGCTTGCTCTTGCTCTTTTCACAGCCTGTGCCGCTCCAAAGGATGCGGAAATGCCCGCACCTCCGGCCGGCCCGACGCTCGCCGATTTCGCCGGCACGTGGGACAATACGTCCACGCTCACGGGCGTAGCTGATCCCCTCAAGTCGACGATGACGTTGACGGCCGATGGCGTGGGCTCGACGTTGACACTCGAGGGCCGGGATCCCATCGCATTGCAGGTTTCCGTAGTGGGCGACAGCCTGATCTCGCAGAGCGCCGAATACGAGAGCATCCTCCGCAGCGGCGTAATGGTTTCGACGCGCACGGCTGGCGTCCTCGCCGACGGAATGCTCACTGGAAACATGGTGGCCACGTACAAGACCCCGGCCGGCGAAGAGCTAGTGACGGGCACGCTGATGGGGATGCGCGCACCGATGAAGCCGTGAAGTAGGAGGCCGGCAGCCTAGCCGAGCACGGTCCGAAGCGCTGCGCGAGCGGCGGTACGGTCGCGCGGTGAGAGCTTGCCGGCGCGCGGGGCGCGGGTTCACTCGCAGAGCGCGCGGGTTCACTCGCCGAGCGCGTTCCGGAAGAACTCTTTGACGTCAATGGCGAGGGGATGGGGCGCGCCGCTGGGGTGCCACTGCACGGTCTCGCGTTCGACAATGGGTGCGCGTCCGCGTTCAAGGACGTGAAACTCCCGAAGCTTATGGTCCACGATCCAGACGGTTTGCACGCCGACGCGCGTCGAGTACGCGTCGAGTTTTACGCCGAGGTCAAATCGTCGCGATGATCCGGACAGCACCTCAATGACGAGCAACGGTGCAGGGAAACTTTCCCAGTCGCCGCGCCGTGGGGCGCCGGGAATTACCTGAACGTCGGGCTGCAGTTCGTTCGAACCAAAAGGAACCGCGCGTGCGCCTCCTCGACAACGACATCGTGCAGGTCTTTGCCATTGGCGACGTGCGCCGCAATGTCGTGAACATTGCGGGGCAGGTCTTTCAGCCCGGCGAGTTCGAACTGCGGCCGGGAGCAACGCTTGGTTCCCTCATTGATGATGCCCAAGGTCTCCTGCCGTGGGCTCTGCCGGACCGAATCAAGGTCGTGCGGCAGTTGCCGCTTACTGGCCGGACCATCCTGCACGACGTCGATGCCACCAGCGTAGCGGGGAAGGCGTTCCTTCTCGAAGAGTTTGACGCCGTCGACGTGCTCGATGCGCGGGTAGCGTACGCCGCGGGCTCCATCAGCGTGACGGGCGCAGTCAACGCGGCCGAGACGCGTCCGTACTCAGAGCGAGAGTCGTTGCGCGATGCCATCGAGCGCTCAGGGGGCCTCCGCGAAGACGCTCAGAAAGTGGAGGTGTACCGCAAGTGGACCGGGCCCGCGTACAACGACACCACGAGCGTCCGCTACTCATTCGACATCAGCCCGGGATTCGCGCGCGACACGTCGCTTCGCGGGTTCATTCTCGAACGCGATGACCGGGTGGTCGTACTTGCCTCTCCCGGGTTCCGGGAGCAGCGGTTTGCGACTTTGCGTGGGCACTTCAAGTATCCGGGCAGCTACGCGATCACCGAGAATGTGGACCAGATCCGCGACCTTGTTCTCCGGGCGGGCGACATCCTCCCGGGCGCGTACGCGGGTGGCTTCCACTTGATTCGCGGTGGTCTGGACGTCGCCATCAATTTTGCGCGGGCGATGCGCGGCGACATCCAACACAACATTGGTCTCCTCAGCGGCGACGAACTCGTCATTGATCTCAACCCGAACACAGTCCTGGTAACCGGCGCCGTGGGGCGCCCGTCGCTGATCCGCTATCGCCCGGGGATGTCGTTGAATGAATACGTCGAACTTGCGGGTGGTCCGGCCGAGCATGGCAATGTGAAGAGGGCGGTGGTGACTCAGCCGTCGGGCGTCTCGCAGCGTGTCCGGAGGGTCGCACTATTTTTCTCCAGCTCGCCGGAGATAACTTCGGGGTCCGCGATCACGGTCCCTTTGAAGCCAGAGTCGACCACGACATCGACCGACGTTTGGCAGCGAATCCTCGCGTCGGCGACTGCGTTCGCGTCGATTGCCGTCGCGTACGCGGCGGTGGTGAGGTAGGCGCCCACGGGGGCTAGTTCACCCGGTACTGGTATACATCGAACGCGATCTGCAGCACCGTGAGGATCGTGAGCGCTGCGGCGCCAACAGCCCAGCGCGGAGCATGCCTGTCGCGGCGGAGGAGCCACCAGCCCGCGATGAGTAGCGGCATCTCGATAAAGAAATCGAGCAGGTGAGTGCCGCAGTGGCCGGAACGGAATGCGACCAGAGGCCCAGACGGTTGTAGAAGTCCGTGAGCTTGTACACGCCGTCGATGATGTCGGGCGCGATCGCAGCGACGATGAGGGCGGGGAGCGGCACGTCGCGACGTGCGGCACCAATGGCGAAAGCGATGCCGATGTGACCGGATACCAATGTCTGTGTGGTCTGTGTGATCTGTGGCCAACACGCGGCCCGACCTGTCTTGTCAGCTCGCGGCCGTCTTCGGTCCGCTGATCCGTGGCGGTACGTCCATCGGCTGCCCGTTCGGATCCGTGCGGGCATCGTGGAGCGCGAACTCGGGGACGATTGCGCGAATCGCGTGCCGGATCTCGCGGTCGGTGCCGTTCCCGGTACCCGCCGCGAGCTGAACCAGCTGCTCCACCTGATCGGCCAGCGCGGCATTGATTGGGTCGCTTGCCGCGCGGAGCACCTTGGGGTGATCGGTTGGGCGCACGTCCTCGCCTCCGAATAGCACTTCTTCGTACATCTTTTCGCCCGGGCGTACGCCCGTGAACTCGACGTTGATGTCGATTCCTTCCTCGAGTCCGCTCAGACGAATCAGGTCGCGGGCCAGATCCACGATTCGCACCGGCTCGCCCATGTCGAGCACGAAGAGTTCGCCGCCCGTGCCCAGAGCGCCGGCCTGAAGCACCAGTTGCACCGCTTCGGGAATCGTCATGAAGTAGCGGCGCATCTCCGGGTGCGTGACCGTGACCGGTCCGCCCTCCTCGATCTGGCGCAGGAACGTGGGAATCACCGAGCCGCGCGAGCCAAGCACGTTTCCGAAACGCACAGAGGAAAAGTTTCGCCCCTCTGCCTCGGCAGCGTTCAACACCAGGAGCTCAGCGATACGCTTGGTGGCGCCCATGACGGACGTGGGGCGCACCGCCTTGTCGGTCGAGATGTTCACCAGATGCGCGACGTCGGCGTCGAGCGCCGCATCGAGCAGGTTGCGTGTACCGAGGACGTTGTTGGTGACCGCCTCGACGATATTCTCTTCCATTAAAGGAACGTGCTTGTGGGCGGCCGCGTGGAAAATCGCGAAGGGCTTCACCGAACTGACGATGCTGCGGAGGCGAGCAGCGTCGCGGATGTCGGCGATGACCGAGGTGATCGGCAGTTTCGGGTACGCGCGCTTCAGTTCGCCACTGGTGTCGAACATCTGGTTTTCACTGTGGTCCAGGAGTACCAGGCGGGCGGGGTTGAGCGATGCGATCTGGCGGCAGAGTTCGGAGCCAATAGAGCCGCCGGCGCCGGTGATGAGCACCGTCTCGTCGAACGCGAGAGTGCCGATTGCCGTGAGGTCGGTGACGATCGGCTCTCGGCGGAGGAGGTCCTGGATCTCGACCTTGCGGAGCGCCTGCACCGAGACCGTACCACTGACGAGGTCGGCGTAGCCGGGGACTATGCGGGTCTCGACCTTGCTGCTCGCCAGCGCCTGCACCACGGCGCGAACAGTAGTGCCGCGGACCCCGGCAATGGCGATGATGACTTCGTCGGCGTCGTGCTCGGCCACGAGGTGCGCGAGATCTGACACCCTTCCAACTACCGGTACGCCGCCCAGCATCTGGCCGGCCTTTGTCGGGTCATCGTCAACAAACCCTATGGGCTCGATGTGCAGGGCACCGCGGCGGATTTCGCGCAGAACGCTCTGGCCAACCTCGCCTGCGCCGACGATCAGGGCGCGCTTGGCCAGGCCGGACCGCTTCGACGACTTGTGACGGGCCAGCAGGCGCGAGGCGATCCGCGGTGCCGCCATGATGCCGAACGCGAGGACCGCATCGCCGAGGAGAAAGCTGTACGGAAGGCGTATCGAAGCGAGGCCGAGGCCCTTGATGAGCACGCCACCGGCGATGATGGTCAATACGCCGGATACGGCGCCGGCGAACAGGAGCCGCTCCATCTCGACCAGGCTGGCGTAACGCCAAAGGAACTTGTACAGGCCGCTGCCGTAGGCCACGCCCAGCCGGATGGGGAGGGCAAGGGCAATGTACGCCAGCAGGGCCTGAGTGTAGTCCTCCGGCCACGCCGCCGTTTCCAGCCGTAGCGCAAAAAGCGCGAACGGCAGGAAGGCGAGGAGGGCGAGGTCGAGGAGGAGGTAGTGGCGGTTGCGCATGGTTAGGTATAAGCGAACGGGGGTATGGCCGTTTTGCAAGTCCACTGATTCATGGCGGATCCGCTCCGACGAGTCGGCGGCCCGCCTACGCCAGCCTGAGCGCGCGCTCCCCGGACGTCATCAGTGCGGCGGCAGCGGATTCGCCTGAAGAGGGAGAAGGTGCGGGGGCGTGAAAGTCCGGCACCAGTGCCAGAAGGCGGCCACGAATCGCTTCAGCGTTGTGGGGCTCGGCGAGAGCCAGCCGAATCAGGCTCTCGATCCGGTCGGCAACCGATGCGTCAACGACGTCGGCCGGAGACCGCAGCACCTTGGGGTGCGAAGTGGGCTGGACCGTTTCGTGCCCGAAGAAGACCTCTTCGTAGAGCTTTTCGCCCGGGCGCACGCCGGTGAAGGCGATGTCCACATCCACGCCTTCTTCGAGCCCCGACAGGCGGATCAGGTCGCGGGCCAGATCCACGATCTTCACCGGCTCGCCCATATCGAGCACGAACAGTTCGCCGGATTCGCCGATCGCGCCGGCCTGGAGAACCAACTGTACGGCCTCCGGAATCGTCATGAAGTAGCGCCGCATCTCCGGATGCGTGACGGTCACCGGCCCGCCGGCCTCGATCTGCGCAAGGAAGGTCGGGATCACGGAACCACGCGATGCCAGCACGTTGCCGAAGCGGACCGACAGGAAGTTGCGCCCGGTGTCCTGCGCGGCGCACCACCTGCTCGGCGACCCGCTTGGTGCAGCCCATGACGGATGTGGGGCGCACGGCCTTGTCGGTGGAGATAAGGACGAATGTTTCCACTGAGCACGACACGGCCGCATCCACGACGTTCGACGTGCCTAGGACGTTGTTCAGGATCGCCTCGACAAGGTTCGATTCCATCAGCGGCACGTGCTTGTGCGCGGCGGCGTGGAAGACGGCGTCCGGGCGATAGCGCTCGAATACCTGGCCGAGGCGCCGGGCGTGCCTCAAGTCAGCTACGAGCGGCACAAAGGTGACGTTGGGGAAGCGCCTCAGCAGCTCATTGTGGACCTCGAACACCTGATTCTCGCTGTGGTCGAGGATCAGCAGCTTTGTGGGCCCGAGCTGAGCGATCTGCCGGCAGAGTTCGGAGCCGATGGATCCTCCGGCTCCTGTGACGAGCGCGACCTTTCCCCAGACGAGTTCGGCCACCGCGGCAAGGTCGGTGGTGATCGGGTCGCGGCGGAGGAGGTCCTCGATGGCCACCTTGCGCAGCGCCTTGACGTCAACGCGGCCGTCGATGATATCGCGCACGCCCGGGACCATTTTGGGCGTGATGCCGTGGGTGGCGGCGGCGTCCACCACCTTTCGAATGAAGGCTCCCTTGGCACCCGGAACGGCGATGATGACGTCGGTCGCCTGATAGGTCTTGATCGCCTCGCCAAGGTCGGCGACCGGGCCGGCGACGGTGAGGCCTCCCAGCATCTGGCCGTGCTTGGACGGGTCGTCGTCCACAAACGCGACCGGATGGATGCTAGACGTCAACACGGACGAGTGTGCGAGATCGCGGAGGATCGATTGGCCGAGGTGCCCGGCGCCGACGATAATAGCGCGGTTCTGCGTTCGGCGGTTGGTGACCGATCCGCGCGCGGCGTACCGGACTGCAATGCGCGGGGCCACGGTCACGAGGGACGCCAGCAGCGCGTCGAGCAGCAGCATTGCGAGCGGAAGCCGGACCGAGGCGAGGCCGAACCCACTGATGAGGACGGCGCCGAGGAGAAAGGTGACCACCGTCGACATGGCGCTCGAGAACACGAGACGCTCGAGCTCAACGAGCGATGCGTGTCGCCAGAGGAAGCGGTAAATGCCGGCACTGTATGCAATGCCGACGCGCGCCGGCAGTGCCAACGCGGCGTATACCGCGATGGCACCAGAGAGTTCCGGCGACCATCCGAACGACTCCATCCTGAGCGCCAGTGCCAGAAAAGGCAGTGGCGCAAGCAGGATCTGTTCTGCCTCAGTTGAAATGTGACTCCTACGCGCTCCATTCTTTGGAGCAAGGAGGAGTACATGAC
>JAQBYI010000085.1 GCA_027622655.1 Gemmatimonadota bacterium
CCAAAAGGCGGTCTGGGACGAGTTCTTTCCAAACAAGCAGTACCCGACGAACTCGTATGTTGAGGTGAAAGGCCTAGCGGAGCCGGGGCTGCACATTGAGATCACAGCTCAAGCGGTACTGGGGTAGGGGCCTGCGCCGGCTCCGTCTTCTCCAGCGTCGTTCAGGGTCCGATGACGCCGGTTTTGTAGGGGCGCGCGGCTGTTCGCCCGTAACCATGGACGCGAATGATGGTACTGGGACTGCAGCAGGTGCGGCGGGCGGGTGCATCTGGTAGGGTTCATCACAGAGCCGGCGACTGTGCGGCAGATACTGGAGCATGTATGCGAGCGAACAACTGCACAGCAAATCGCAGCAGCGCGCTCACCACTGCTGGCGATAGAGCGGATCCGGGCTGGAGCGGCTCAAAGCGGCCGATGGCTGATCTGCTCTGGCGCCCACGACGTACCACTTGGCGAAAGGTCGACCGAGAGTCATAGTCGGTCGTCCTATAACATCTTAACAAGCGCGAAAATCCAGCCACCATGCCCTTTTCCACTTACCTGCCCGAACACATGGGCACAATCAGGCTCATTTCCGCCGGACCATTCGTCGCCGGCTCGTTCGCCGAACTGACGCTCGTCTATACCGCCGGAACGTTCGGCATCGACGACACCGGCATGGTGAAGGTGTCGTGGCGCACCACCTCGGACATGGCCAAGCCGCAGTTCGACAAGAGGCAGGCCGCGAATTTCACCACGGTCGAGGCGAGTAACGGCGCCAAGCTCGAAGTCTGGTACGACCGGCTCAACATCCGCCCTTATGTGAACACGCTGTTGATCCGCGTCGGCCGCGGCTATCTGCGCCAGGGAGACACGCTCACCATCCGATTCGGCGACAACCGGCAAGGCTCGCCGGGCTGGCGCCTGCAGACCAACGTCGAGAAGCACGTCGAGTTGAAAACCTCGGTCGACGCTTTCGCTACCTATGAGTTCTGCGAGTTGCTGGAGCAGCCGGCGTTTGATTTGGTGCCGGGTCCTGCGGCGACGTGGAAAGCGATCCTGCCGTCGCTCGCTATCGTCGGCGAATCGTTCAGGCTTGCGATCATCGCCGAGGACATGTGGGGCAATCCTACCGATAAGGTCGATCAGGCGCTCACGCTCCAAGCCTCGCTACCAGTGCGCGGCTTGCCTGCCAACGTCTCGATCAAGCCCGGCGACGGTCCACGCGTGATCGAGAATCTCGCTGTCGATGCACCGGGCGACGTCGAGCTTCGCGTGCTCGCAGGCGACAAGGAGGTGGCGCGGGCCAACCCGTTGCGTGTGGTAAAGCAGACCCCGCTCAACCGGTACTGGGGGGACCTGCACGGCCAGAGCGGCGAGACGGTCGGCATGGGTTCGGCGGAAGACTATTTCCACTATGCGCGCGACCTGGCGTTCGTCGACATGGTCGGCCACCAGGGCAACGACTTCCAGATCACCGATGCGTTCTGGGAGAAACTCAACAGACTGACCGCCGCGTTCGACAAGCCCGGACAATTCGTGTGCCTGCCCGGCTACGAATGGTCCGGCAACACCGGCATGGGCGGCGACCGCAACATCTTTTATCGTCGCGAAGGCCTTCCGATCCGACGCTCGTCGCACATCCTGGTCGAGGGCCAGACCTCGACTGACGCGATCTATACGGCGGACAAGCTGTTCGACGCGCTGAACGGCGAGGACGCGATCGTAATAGCCCATGTCGGTGGCCGCTACGCCGATTTAAAATACGCTCACGACGGCAAGCTCGAAACTACGGTCGAGGTGCACTCGTCTTGGGGCACCTTCGAATGGATTTTACACGACGCCTTCGAGAAGGGCTTTCGCGTTGGCGTGGTGTGTCACAGCGACGACCACAAGGGCCGGCCCGGCGCGACCAGGCCCGGCGCCTCGACCTTCGGAGCGGTTGGCGGACTCACCTGCTATTTCATGCCGGAGCTGACGCGCGATGCCCTGTTCGCAGCTCTGCGCTCGCGACACCACTACGGCACCACCGGAAATCGGCTGTTCCTTGATCTGCGCGGCAGCTTCGCCTCAGACGCCGTTCGTTTTTCCGACGATCCGCTGCTTGGCCCCGCGACCGAACAAAAAACCCGCGAGGCGCGGATGGGCGACATCATCCGTCCCGGTTCCGCGCCGATGCAGCTTCACGCGGAGGTCATCGGCACCGCGCCGGTCGAGCGCCTCGATGTGCTGCATGGAACGAAGGTGGTCCAATCCGTAAGGCCCTATTCCGCCAGGGACCTGGGCCGCCGCGTCCGCGTGCTGTGGGAGGGCGCCGAGTATCGCGGCCGCGGCCGCGATACGGTCTGGCAGGGCAAGCTGACGCTTGCCGGCAATCGCTTCAGCCGCTTCGAGGAAGTCAACTTCCTCAACCCCGAACGCAAGGTTCAGCAGACTGCGCCGGGCATGGGCCTGAGCTGGACCTCGGTCACCACCGGCAACCTCGCGGGCATCGATCTCTGGCTCGAGGAGGCAAAGCGCGGCACGCTGAAGATCGAGACCAGCGTGATCTCGGGCGAAATTGACCTCGCCGCTCTGACCGACAACGCGATCGTATTCGACGGCGGCGGGCTCGGCCGCAGACTCAGCGTCTATCGCCTACCGGAGGAGGACTGGAGCCGAAACGTTTCGCTCGACCACGCCGTAACGTTCGGCGGCGGCGTGGACCTGCCGGTCTACGTCCGCGTGACACAAGCGGACGGCAATCAGGCCTGGTCGAGCCCGATCTACCTGATCGCCTAACTGATCTACCGATCAATGCCGGTTGGATCGGCAGCTGCCCGCAGCTGATTCCGTATGGTATTGTGACGCACGCACTCCTGCATCCGGCCGAATCCCATGCCATCCGATCTTCCGAACGTCCCCGTTGCGCGGCGCGTGGCGCACAGAGCCACTCATCACGGCGTCACCATTGATAATCCTTATGCTTGGCTTCGCGATGCCGCCTATCCGCAGGACAACGACCCGGACGTTCTCGAATATCTCAACGCGGAGAACGCCTATTTCGAAGCGGCTATGAAGACGCGTCGAGAGCTCATCGACACGCTGTTCGCTGAGATGAAAGGCCGGGTGAAAAACGACGATGCCAGCGTGCCGCAAAAGGATGGTGCATCCTTCTATTGGAACGCCTTCGATCCCGGCGTGGAATATCGCAAGTGGTACCGTCGGCCAACTGTTGGAGGCCCCGACGCGGTCATTCTTGACGAACCGGCGCGTTTTCAGTGGACGCACCACGAGGGTGCGCATGCAGAGCGGATCCCTGAACTGGAGTTTGATCAGACCTTGGGGTTGTAAATCTGCGGCTCGTAAATGGCACATGCGGCGGAACGTTGGTGGGCGTGGTTCAGGCGCTGGCAGGGTGCGGTGAGCGTTGTGGACTGTCAGTGCCGGCCTATCGAAATTGTACAATTTCTGCTTGTTCAGCTGGTCAATCCATTCCTAATATTGAGTAAATGTAGTTTCTGACTCCAAGACAATGGTTGGGCGGGTGTTAGCGCAGGGTGCTAATTGACAAGCGCGGCGGCAGGGCGGAAAATGTCGCCGTGTCAGGGCGCTTGAATTTCCTATCCGCCGTGACCGCCGGTGATGGTCAGCGCGGGACCGGCGGCTAGCAGGCGCGGACCCGGCACGTCCCCCGCGGCGATCGTATCCCGGAGCACCTCGTACAGCTTTCCTGGTACGCCGCCGCTGCGCTACGTGGTGACGCCGGCGCGCAGGATTACCCGTTCCACGCGCTTCTGGGCGAACAGCACGAATCCGTCCTACACTAGGGGGTCGATGGGGTAGTGCGAGTGGCAGTTGACCTACCTCGGCAACAGGGTCCTGCCTGCTCCATCGATGAGGCGGACGTTCTCGATGACGATCGCGTTGGCCGGCTAATTGTGCGGCTGGGACTCCAATGATGGCGTGCCGCGCGACGAGCGGCGACACGTCCGCGCGCGGGTCTGCTATACTGCGGGCCGTGAGCGATAAGCGTGACGCTCATCTGCCGCACGACATCGTGGAGGTCTCCCCCACCTGGATCCCGATGCCCGACGGAACGCGCCTCGCAGCGCGTGTCTGGATGCCGGCCTGGGCCTCGCCGGAACGGCCCGTGCCCGCGGTGTTCGAGCTAATCCCCTACCGTACTCGTGACCTCACGGCGCTGCGCGACGAGGCGATCCATGGCACGTTCGCGGCGAACGGGTATGCCAGTGTCCGGGTGGACATCCGGGGCAGCGGCGATTCGGAAGGACTTATCCCGGGCGAGTACCTCGCGGAGGAGCTCCAGGATGGCACCGAATGAATCGCCTGGATCGCAGCGCAGTCCTGGTCCACCGGACGGGTGGGCATGTTCGGCAACAGTTGGGGCGGCTTCAACGCGCTCCAGGTGGCAGCGCTCCAGCCTCCTGCGCTGGCTGCGGTCATCACCTCCTGTTCCACCGACGACCGCTTCACCGACGACATGCACTACAAGGGTGGTGCCCTGCTCACGGACATGCTCGACTGGGGTGCCACCTTCCTGTGCTGGATGGCGCTGCCGCCCGACCCGGCGGTGACGGGTGCGGCATGGCGCGAGCGCTGGCTGGAGCGGGTCGCGCTGGCGGCCGACGCGCCCGCGGTCATCGAGTGGCTGCGGCACCAGGAGCGCGATGTCTTCTGGCGGCACGGCTCAGTGGACGAGGCGTATGCCGATATCGGAGTGCCTGTGCTGGCGGTGGGCGGCTGGCAGGATGGCTACTCGAACGCCATCCCGAGACTTTTGTCCGGGCTGTCCGTGCCGCGCATGGGCGTCATCGGGCCGTGGGCGCACGGCTATCCGCACATGGCGGGACCGGGGCCGAACATCGACTTCCTGCGACTGGCGGTCCGCTGGTGGGACCACTGGCTGCGGGATCGCGACACGGGTCTGCTCGACGAACCTACGTTGCGAGTCTGGATGTCCGAGGCGGTGTCCCCCGAGCCACTTTTCGCGATGACCCCAGGACGCTGGGTGGCGGAGGACGCCTGGCCGTCCGCGCGGATCGCGCCGAGCCGCTGGACGCTTGCGGAGGGCGGTGCGCTCGAGCCCGACGGCCGGGACCCTGGTCCGGCCGCCGTCGTGGTGGTTCTCAGCGACCAGGCGCAGGGCGTGTCCGCTGGCGAGTGGTGCCCGTTCGGGACGGGGGGCGCCGGACCGGAGCTGCCCGGTGACCAGGCTCCGGATGACGCCCGCTCGGTCTGCTTCGACAGCGATGTGCTCGCCGAGCGCCTGGAGATCCTGGGGCCCCCCGTGGTACGCTTGGCGACCCCGCCAGAGGCGTGGCCGGGCCTGGTGGTGGTACGGCTGTGCGACGTGTGGCCGGACGGGCGTGCCACGCGCGTGTCCTATGTGGTGCGGCATGCAAACGCGCCGGGCGACCCAGGCCCGGTAGATGGCGTGCTCGAGCTGCGGCTCGATGACACTGGGTATGCCTTCCTGTCGGGCCACCGGATGCGCGTGGCGATTTCCACGACCTCCTGGCCGATGGTGTGGCCGGAAGCGACCCCGGCCGGGTTCCCCTTCCTCGTGGGCGTCTCCACGCTGGAGCTGCCGGTGCGGCCGCTGCGACTGGAGGATGGGGCGCTGCCCGATCTGGGCGAACCATGGCGACCGGTGCGGGCGGCGGACGTCTTGGAGCCCGCGACTGCGGACCGCACTGTGGCCGAGCGTCCCGATGGGACACTGGAGGTGTGCAACAGGATCGACAGCGGGCGGACACGGGTGCGCTCGACGGGCATCGTGGTCCATGCGGGTGCCGACGACACGGCCACGATCCGCGAGAGCGATCCACTGTCTGCGCGCATGGAGTCCGTGCGCACGGTCACCCTTGAGCATCCTGGCGGGCCCGCCGTGTCCGTCACGGGCACGCTCGCTCTCACGGCGACGGCGGTGACCTGGTCGCTCACCGGGCGGCTCGTCGCGACCCAGGACGGGGCCGTGATCGCCGACCGCACCATCGACCGGACGATCCCGCGCCGCATACCCTGACCACGCCGGCGCGTGGCGAAAGGTCCGCGGAGGCGTTGCCCTGGCGTACCGCGGCGTGGCACGGGATCCCAGCTGGCGTAGAAAGGCGGTGCGAGCGGCCGGCGGTAATTTTCTGCCGCGATGGAGTCGATGCCGGCCATGTTGCGTGCTTAAAGCTGCAGGCCGAGTTCGGGCAGCTGCAGGCTTGCCAGGCAGCTGCCGGTAGGCACGCCGCTTTCGCCGTCCCAACCCAGCAGCACATAGTAACGGCGGCGCGCCCAGTTGAAGCTTTCCTCAAAAATCTCAACACCTTGCAGCGGACCGCTTTTGAAGGCGCGCATCATGCGCCGCGGCAGGCGGTCATCATCGGCAGTGAAGCCCTCGTGCAGGTTGAACAGGCGCGCCAGCGTTTGGGCGCGCGCACCCACGGCCAGCACGTCTGCAATGTCGTAGTGGCTGCCAGCGACGCCGAGGTGGTGCTGCGCGGCAGCGGACTGGTCCTGCGGCTGCTCGACGGCCCGGGCGAGGAGGTCGCTCTCCGTCCGGACGGC
>JAQBYI010000031.1 GCA_027622655.1 Gemmatimonadota bacterium
CCCACCGTGCCGCTGATCGCCGTTGTGGAACTCGCGGCGACGCTGGCCGGCCGTGGCGGCGAGGTGGAATCCTTGCCACAAGCGGCGAGGATCGCGAGAACCGAGAGAGCGAGTGCTGTGGAACGATACCGCTGGAGTGGAGTCGTCATGTGAGATCGTCTGGGCGGTGAAAGAGTCTGGAGACTCGGACTCCAGGCCTTCTCGCGCAGGGCGAGCCATTGGGCGCATACATCCGCGAACGTGATCGCGGTGGCCGCCACATTGGCCGCTTTCTCCACCCGCTGGACTTGGATCGGATTGCGGCCCGCCTTGACCTCCGCCCGTGCCCAGTCCCGCTTCTCCCGTGCCGTCTGGAGCGTGACCTCCGGATACAGGCCCGGACTCAGCGTCTTGTCCTTCCCGTCGTACCGGTACTTGATCCGCCATACCGGCGTCCCGGCCGCCGTCACCGTCAGGAACAGTCCGCGCCCGTCGAAGAGCTTCGGTGCCGTCAACGCCGCACCAGTCTCGGCGTGCATCAGCGTCCCGGCCTTCGCCTTCGTGATAAACGCCCGGATCGACCGGTCGTCCAGCGGCTTCTTGACGTGGCGTGGCATCTGACCCCCAGTGGCGTTGTTACACCTGTTACGGTTGCAGTGGGGGGTGTCGGCTGCTCGCGATACCCCTATATGCGGCGCTCCAGAAAGTTCGGTATCACCGCTACCCCTAACGATACCCCTACCGACTCTGGCTGTCAACGGAAGCCACCGGACGCCTCCAGGTGATCCTCCAGAGGAGACAACGAAAAAGGGGCGCCCTTTCGGACGCCCCTGAATCGCGTTGGACCTCTAAAAAGTGGAGGCGGGGAGAATCGAACTCCCGTCTTGCATAAGATCTTCCGTAGCGCCTACGTGCGTAGCCCGTCGATTGATGTTTCCTGAGGCTGGCCGACAGGCCGCCCACCGCAGGATGAGCCGTCTAGAGTTTCACGCGGCGACCGACAGCCCGCCGACGCGCTATCCCGGATTTGCGATACTCCATGGGCCGCCCCGGGAGGGCTTCCTGTGGAGCACTGCTGGTGTAACTAGGCGTTAGCCTGAGTTACGCAGCCAGGGCGAAGTTGTTGTTCGCGATTGGAATTTTCCCGAGTGTTTTACCAGGAACCCGAGGACCTGGGCACGCAACCACGAAGCCACCCACACAATCGAAACCGGTCGCCCCCTGTGGTATGCAATATAACGGGGCCGAATCCCAAAGTGGGCCGGCCCCGATTACACCCCTGCCCCGCGCGCGGACCAGATCGCGTCTAGATCGCGTCTAGAGAGCGTCGAAGTCCTGCTCAATGCGCTTGCGCAGCGCCGCGTCTGGAAGCCGGCCGCGCGCCACACCGAGGTTCAGCTTCAGGTACTCGACCTTTTCAGTTCCCGGAATCGCAGCAGTGACTGCCGGATGGCTGACCACGTATTTGAGAAACACCTGGGACCAGTCGGCGCAGTCGATGTCCTTCGCCCAACCGGGAAGCGCTTTCCCCTGCACCTTCTCGAACGGCCGGCTCCGGCCGAACGGAAGATTGATGAGAACTCCGAACCCGCGATCTGCCGCGAGAGGGAGTAAGCGATCCTGGGCATTTCTGTTGTCGATGGCGAAGTCGACCTGAATGAAATCGAACTTGCGCGCCATCATCAGCGCCTCGAGCGCCTCGTACTGGCCATCGCTGCTGGTCGTCACACCCGTGTAGCGGATCTTTTTCGCCGCCTTCCACTCGTCGAGAAGTGGTAGGAGGACGTCGGGCTGCGACATGTTCCAGACCTGCATCAGGTCGATGTGATCCGTATGAAACCGGCTCAGAGAGCGATCGAGTGAAGCAGTGGCCTGCTCCGGTCCCGCAGCGGCTCCACCACCCCCGCCGCCTCCGGCGCCGCGGCCACCGCGGCCACCGCGGCCGCCCAGCGACACTTTCGTCGCGATGAAGAACTTATCGCGGTTCTTCAACTCGGCCATCAGCTCGCCAACTACAACCTCGGCGCGGCCGTACGAAGGCGCGGTATCGAGCACCCGTCCACCCATTTCAGGGAACTGGCGAATTACTTCGCGCAGCGGAGGCATCTGCTCCGGTGTCGGGTCTTCGTAGTTGCGCGCCGTTCCCATTCCCACAATCGGAAGACGCTCGCCCGACGACGGAATGGCGCGCTCAATGAGCCCGCCGACCTGTGGCGGAATCGAAGGGAGCGGCTCGGCGGCAAGCCCCGACACGTGATTGAGCGAGAGCGCCACACCGGCGCCGAGTCCGACCTTGAGGGCGTCCCGGCGTGAAAGGCGTTTCGATTGCTCGTCCATTATTCAGTCTCCTGCGAGAGTCGCGCAGAGTGGCCGTGTGCATGCCGCTCCATAAGCGTCGATAGGGGAAACATACCTGACTCAGGGTCGGACGTAGCCGGTTCCTACTCTACGGGCCAACAGCCCGTGCCGCTGCCATTGCAGCGCCAAAGCCGTTGTCGATATTGCATACGACTACACCAGCGGCACAGCTATTGAGCATCGTGAGCAAAGCCGCGAGTCCGCCAAAACTGGCCCCGTAGCCTACACTCGTCGGAACGGCGATCACCGGAACGCGCACTAATCCGCCGACCACCGATGGCAGCGCGCCGTCCATGCCGGCAACGACGATGATCGCACGAGAGCGCTGGAGGAGATCCGTCCGCGTCAGGAGCCGGTGAATTCCCGCCACGCCAACGTCGGAAAGCCGTTCCACGCCGATCCCATGGGCCAACAGGGTCTCGACCGCCTCCTCGGCAACCGGAAGATCGCTGGTTCCAGCGGTCACCACGCACACTGAGCCCTCCCGATCGCCACCCGCCGAAGGGCTCCCGTATCGTACCGTCCGCGCGAGTTCGCTCGCGACGGCCTCTGGGAATTGATCGGTGAGCGCCGCGGCCTGCTCGCGCGACGCTCGCGTTACGAGAAACCGCTCGGAGCGCGCGGCGATGCTCACGCAGATATCCAAAACCTGCGCTACGGTTTTCCCGGCACCATACACCACCTCAGGGAATCCGCTGCGTAGCGCCCGGTGATGGTCGATGGTGCTGTGCGCGAGGGTCTCGATTGGCTCGGCGTCGAGCCGAGCGAGCGCCTGCTCCACCGTAGCAGCGCCCGACGCGACATCGTCCAGGAGCGCGCGCACGCGCTCCCGGATCATCCGCTGCCGACCTCGAGCACGAGCGAATCTCCGTCCGCCGTCCGCCCGGCGGCAGGATCGAATAACCCGCGTTCGAGGTCCACGAGGTAGTCGGAGAAGATCCCTTCCACCTCAGCGAAACTGTTCACTTGGTGCAGTTTCTTGCGGAGTTCACTTGAGTGTGGCAACCCGCGAACGTACCAGCCGAGGTGTTTGCGAAACTCAATCGCAGCGCCGATCGGATCGGGTTCGTACGCCTGCACCATTCGGGCGTGACCCAGCGCGATTGCGAATCGCTCCGCCACCGGCGGTGTGGCTGGCGGTTCGTGGCCGTCGATAAGCGCGCGCGCTTGATTGAACACCCATGGCTGGCCGAACGAGCCGCGCGCAATCATGACGCCCGCGCACCGCGTTTCCAACCACATGCGATGGGCGTCGGCTGGAGTCTTGATGTCACCGTTGCCGATGACCGAAATGTCGAGCGCGTCCACCAGCATCGCGATCTCATCCCAGCGCGCGGCTCCTGTGTACATCTGGGCACGAGTCCGCGGATGAAGCGCGATGGCGCCAACTCCCGCGTCCTGGCATCGCAGCCCGATGGCCACTGGGTCGCGCATTTCTTCACTCCAGCCGCTGCGAATCTTGCACGTCACGGGGAGCGAGGTCGCCCTCACCACGGCACGCACGACGTCCTCAACCAGCGACAGGTCCTTCAGGCACCCTGATCCGCCGTTCCGCTTTACGACCTTCTTGACTGGGCAGCCAAAGTTGATATCTACGAAATCGGGATGGAACACGTCCGTGACGAGCGCTGCGGCGTCTGCCATGGCTGCCGGCTCCGACCCGAAGATCTGCACGCCAATCGGGCGCTCGTCAGACCCGAACCGCAGCTTGGCGAGCGTCGCTTCGTTCTCGCGACGAATGCCTTCGGCCGACAGGAACTCCGTGATGACGACGTCCGCGCCGTGACGCCGGCAGAGTCGGCGAAACGGCGATTCCGACACTCCGGCCATCGGGGCCAAAAAGAGTGGCACCGCGTGGTCTGTTGGGTACGGAAACGGACGCATGGTTCTGAAGCTAGCCGTGCCGCCAACTGCTTGCAACATCACGATTTGACTGACTTTGAGCCTTAAGTTACCTTAGGCGTTCGCTGCTGCAGTATCAGTCAATCCCAGACCTAGGGGCAACGAATGGAACTGCTCGAGTTCTTTTCGGAAGACGCCATAAAATTGAACATCGAGGGGACGACGAAGGATGACGTCCTCAAGGAGCTCATCGCACTACTCGGGCTTGACGAGAAGAACGAGGCGATGCTGTTCAAGATGCTAAAACGACGCGAGAACCTCGGATCCACGGGTATTGGGCGAGGGATCGCCATTCCACATTGCCGCTCGCTCGTGGTCAACAAGCTTCGCGTGGCATTCGGCCGAAAGCTTGATGGGCTCGATTTCAAGGCGATCGATGACCGCCCCGTCAACTTTTTCTTTCTGATCGTCGCGCCGCCGCTCGAAGTGTCGAACCAGTATCTCCCGGTGCTCGGCAAGATCGCGCAGTTCTCCAAGGAACCTGACGTACCGGATCGACTGCTCAAGCTCACGGCGCCTTCGGAGTTCATGGCGCTGCTAAGCGAGAAGGGCCTCTAACCGCCCTATTCGATTGAGGCGAGTTCGCTCGCCTCATCGATCTGCAACCTTCCGACGTCGCGCGCGAGGCGCCATCGTACGCGCATGAGCTGCGCGATGGCCACGGCCGCGAGACTTCCGAGATAGCCGTACCAGATTCCGCGCGGCCCCATCCCTCCCGGGAATGCGAGCACGAGTCCGAGCGGAGCGCCAATGCCCCAGAAGCCGCCGAGATGGATCAGCATTGGAATCCGGGTGTCAGCCGTGCCTCGGAGGATTCCGGCACACACGGCCTGAATCCCGTCGAATACCTGGAACACCCCGGCAATCGCGATCAGTGAAGCGGCGATCGCTCGCGTTTCAGGATCTTCCAGGAAGATCGCAGCGAGGGTTCCCGGAACGGCGAGAAACACAACCGCTGACACCAACATGAATCCGAGCCCTACTCCAATCGCAGCAACGGAATCGCGGCGCGCCGCTGCGATATCGCCCCGTCCGATCGCCCGCCCGACCATCGCGGCCGCAGCCGCCGATACGCCCAGCGGAACCATGAACGTGAGCGCGGCGAGGTTGATGGCGATTTCGTGCGCGGCGAGCGGTGCAACGCCGATCCATCCGATCGCCACTGCGCCTGCCGCGAATACGCCAACTTCGAGCCACTGCTGGAACGCGACGGGGAGCCCCACAACGATCATGCGCCACAGCGGCCGCAGGCTCCATGACTCGGGCGCCCAGGGAAAGAGAGTCGGCCAGAGCTGCGCCCGCCCGAACCAGAGCAACATGCCGAACATTGCCCAACGGCCGATCACAGTCGAAATGGCGCTGCCAACCGCGCCGAGCGGCGGCGCACCGAGGTGGCCGTAGATCAACGCCCAGTTGAGGACGACATTGAGGGCGTTCCCAACGATGATGGATATGACGATGGCCCGCGTGTGCGCCATGGCCTGTAGCGACTGCCGCAACGAGACAAACAGGAAAAACGGAAGCATGCCCAACGCCGTCCAACGCGCGTACGCAGCAGCCACAGGCGTGATCTCGGCCGGTTGGCGCAGGGCGGCGAAGAACAGCTCACCGGGGAGCAGCGCGATCGCCGCCGGAATCGAGACGAGCACTGCAAGCAGAACCCCGCGCTGCACGCCGCGCGCCACGCCACGTGCGTCACGGGCTCCGACCGCCTGTGAAACGACCGGATCGAGCACGAGCAGGAGCCCCATTCCCGGAACTGATACGTTCATCCAGTAGAGGTGCCCCAGCGCTACTGCCGCAACGGCGTCGGAACCGACGCGCCCGACCATAGCGGTGTCAACGACACCGAGGAGCATGACCCCTACCTGAGCGAGCACGATCGGCCACGCGAGCCGGACCATCTCGCGCAGTTCTTCGCCCGTGGGGCGCAGCTGAGCCAGCGGAAGCACGTTAGAACTGGAGCATTGCAGCGACCGTGATCCCAACGATCACGGCGAGCAGTGCGACGCTGTACACGGTGCCAACAACCAGGCTCCGGCCAATGAGTTGCCCGGTCGTGCCGCCGAGTACTCGCTTTATCGCCAGGCCACCGTACCACGTGCTGTACACCAGGGCGAGAGCACCAAGAACGGTACTCGCCGTTTCATAGCGCAACGCCTTGGCCAGGCTAGGCAACACAATCGCTGCAAAGAACGCTGCGTGCAGGTGCAGCGAGAAATACAAATGTGCCGGATAACGGGCGCCCCCGGAGCGCCACGCACTCCACGTCAGCAATGCGAACAGCGGCATCAACACAAACATCGCTTTTGGTATGGCCTCGACTACGATCTCGGATATCGCTCCGGAATTGTTCCCAATACGCTTCAGCCGTTCCACTCCGATCCGGTCGAAGATTGGCGCACTTGCAAGCGCTTCGAGGGCCTCTGGCGTGAGTTCGTCGAGCGATACACGCCCGCCGGTATCGTCGGTGAACGAAATAGCGGCGCGCTGCTCGACGGGACGCCCCGTAACGTGCGCCACGACAGGATCCACGAGGAAGTACGCCACGCTGCAGATCAGATAGACGCGGAGCGGCGATATCCAGCGGGCTCGGCGTCCCGCGAGAAAGTCTTCGGTCAGGAGTCCGGGATGAGCCAACAGCGCGCGAAGCGTGGCAGGGATCTTCCCGTCCCATTCGAACATCTCCCGGAACGTTTCGCCGATAAACTCACGAAGCGTAGGGTTCCGGTTCGTCTTGCGCTGGCCACATTGCGCGCAATATTCGCCGCGGAGCGGAGCGGAGCAGTTGAGACAAGTCGATTCGGCGGCGTCCATCGGAGAACCGCTACTCCCACTCGATTGTCGCAGGCGGCTTGCTGCTCACGTCATATACCACGCGATTCACGCCCGGTACTTCGTTGATGATTCGATTCGACATTCGCGCCAGCACCTCAGCCGGGAACGCGAACCAGTCGGCTGTCATTCCGTCGCGACTCGTTACGGCCCGCAGCGCGATCACGTGCTCATACGTCCGGCCATCACCCATCACGCCGACTGATCGTATGGGGAGGAATACGGCAAACGCCTGCCAGATGTCGTCGTAGAGCCCGGCGGCGCGGATCTCTTCGAGATAAATCGCGTCGGCACGTCGCAGCGTGTCCACTTCGCGCTCGCCGACGGCACCCAGAACCCTGATCGCAAGCCCAGGTCCAGGGAATGGATGACGTCCGACGACTTCTTCAGGAAGGCCAAGCGACCGACCCACGTTGCGGACTTCGTCCTTGAATAGTTCACGCAACGGCTCAATGAGCTTGAACTTCATATCCGGCTTGAGGCCGCCCACATTGTGATGCGTCTTGATCGTCGCGCTTGGGCCACCCTTGGGACTGAACGACTCGATCACGTCCGGGTAGAGCGTTCCCTGAACCAGGAAGGCGGCGTCCTTGCCTTCGCGCGCCGCAGCTTCCTCGAATACATCGATAAACGTGTGTCCGATGATGCGGCGCTTCTCCTCGGGATCGTCAACGCCCGCGAGGGCACCCAGGAAGCGCTCTTCGGCGCGCACAGTGACAAGCTTGATCCCCATGTGCTGGCGAAAGGTCCGCTCGACCTGTTCGCGCTCATGCAGCCGCAGCAGTCCGGTGTCCACAAAGATACACGTCAGCTGGTCGCCGATGGCCCGGTGCACAAGCGCTGCCGCGACCGACGAGTCGACGCCGCCGCTCAGTCCGCAAATCACGTGCGCGGTGCCTACGGTCTCGCGGACCTTCGCCAGCTCCATGTCGATGAACGAGCCAGGCGTCCAGTCGGGCTTGGCCGCGCACACCTCAAACAGGAAGTTCCCGATGATATCAGCGCCGCGAACCGTGTGTGCGACCTCGGCGTGAAACTGGATAGCGTGAATGGGTTTCGATTCGTGCCGGAACCCCACGACAGGATTGTCGGCGCTAGACGCCGTGCGTACATAGCCGACCGGCACGGAGTCCACGTGATCGGCATGGCTCATCCAGACCTGCGTCCGCTCCGAAGGGGAGAAGCCGGCCCAAAGCCCGGCGGCCTCCTCGACTACCACCTCGGCGCGCCCATACTCCCGCTTTCCGCTGCCGACCAGACGCGCGCCTTCCATGTGAGCGATCCATTGCATTCCATAGCAGACACCCAGAATCGGGGCTACATCCAGAATCGCCCGATCAAACGTCGGAGCGCCTTCGTCGGTGACCGAGTTCGGCCCGCCGCTGAGAATGATGCCGGTCGGTTGCCATTCGCGAATCCACGCGAGCGACCGGGTCGGCGGATGGATCTCGCAGTACACGTGGGCCTCGCGCACGCGCCGCGCGATGAGTTGCGTGAACTGGCTGCCACAGTCGAAAATCAGGATGCGCGAACTCATGCGTCTGGTATTTCCGGTAGTGCGTCACGGAGACCGCGCGTGCCGTTCACGCGCATCAGGGATGCCACTTGTCTCCGGCGAGCTTTATGAATTCCACCTGCTTCGACTCCAAGTCCAACACCGCCGCCGTCGGGGCGCCGTGAATCCAGCCGCACGCCTCGCCCGGGCAAATGATGAGCGAGTCGCCGCGTGTTTTCATCGATTGCTGGTGTTCCATTCCGTGCACGACGATGTTGTGCTGCTTGATTGAACGCAGGCTCACATCGCCGATGTCGTGCACGATCAGGATCTTCTGATCACCGATCGTGATGCTGTGCGGTGACTCGAACAACTCGTGGCCCATTCCCTGCTCGGCGAACGCCTTCAGTCCTTGTGGGTCACCATCGTTGTGGCCGAATACGCCGGCAAGGGCAACTCCCGCGTCCTGAAACGGCTGCAACGAGAATGGCGAGCAATAGTCGCCAGCATGCAGGACCATCGCGACGCCCCGGTCGGTCATCTCCTTCAACAAGTCGCGAACTGCCGGCACGCGGTCGTGCGTGTCCGCCATCAAGCCGATGAGCATCAGGCGTCTCTCCAGTTCGGGTCCTCGACCTCAAGCCGCATCAGATCGTCGTGGGATTCCCGCAGCGTCACCACCGCGTGGCGATGTCCGTCCACCATGACCTCTGCCGCCCGGGGGCGGGCATTGTAGTTGGACGACATTACGTATCCGTAGGCGCCTGCGCCATGAACGACCATCAAGTCGCCCGGCACAACGTCGTCTACTTCGCGGCCAAGCGCGAGAAAGTCGCCGGTCTCGCATACCGGCCCAACGATGTCTGCGGTTACCCGCCGGCCGGACGGCCGAACCGCATCAATGCGGTGGAATGCGTCATAATGAGACGGACGCAACAGATCGTTCATCCCCGCATCAACGATCACGTACCGACGGCCGCCACTCTCCTTGCGATACAGGACTCGCGTTAACAACACGCCGCTGTCCGCGGCGAAAAACCGACCCGGCTCCACAATCAGTTCCAGGCCAAGGTCTTTGATTGCAGCACGCATGATGCTCCCGAATCCGACCAGGTCAGGCTCGACGTCGTCATGATCGTACACGACCGGGAGTCCGCCGCCCACGTCCAGATAGCGAATCGCCACGCCAGCGCTCCGCAGTTCGCGGGCGAGCGCGGATAGCCGAACGACGCCATCGCGATAGGGTTCAAGCGTCGCGAGCTGGGAGCCGACGTGCATGTCCAGCCCAAGCAGGTTCACATTCGACATTGCAAGCGCCACCCGTGCCACGCCGCCAGCCTCGGCGAACGGGATACCGAACTTGTGGCCTCGCTCGCCCGTCGCGATGTAGTGGTGCGCGTTGGCGACAGCGACCTCCGGGTTTACCCGCAGTCCAACCGGCGCGACAGAACCAAGATCGCGCGCAATGTCGTTGAGCAGACTGAGCTCTGCTTCCGATTCGACATTGATCAGTTTCACTTTCGCGTGGAGCGCTTCGCGCATCTCCATCGCTGTCTTCCCCACACCACCAAACACGATGTCATTGCCGTCGAAGCCGGCGCGGAGCGCCCGCGCAAGTTCTCCGCCGCTGACCACATCGACACCGGAACCGATTTCGCGCAGCAACGTGATGACGGCCCGATTACCATTGGCCTTCATGCTGTAGTGAATACGCCCGGCGCAACCGGCTATCGCATCGGACAACCGACGGTAGCGGTCTCGGAGCACCGAGGCGCTGTACACGAACGTCGGAGTACCCGCCGCAATGGCAAGCGTTTCCGCCGGCACGTCCTCGCAGAAGAGCGCGCCGTCGCGATGGGCAAACGCCTCGGTCAGTACGCCTTGGCCCACACAACCTCGTGCTTCGCCGGCTCGCCGGTGACGAGGCACTTGCTCGGCGCCGTCGCGGAACGGAACTCGGGATCCGGAATAAGGCGGATCGTCGCCTTGGTCTCTTCCTTTACTCTCGCCTCAACAGCGGGATCGCCGTTCCACCCCGCATACACGAACGCACCCTCGCCCTCCATGATCGTCTTGAACTCGTCGTACGACGTCACGCCTCGAACTGTGGCCGCCTCACGGCGGGCCTTCGCCGCGGCGAACATGTCCGACTGGATGGTGTCGAGCAACGTGCCAACGCTCTGCGCAACTCCTGCCCGCGGAATCGCAGCCTTTACCCTCGTATCGCGTCGCGCTGAAAAGACGGACTCTTTCTCGAGATCCTTCGGACCGAGTTCGAGCCGCAGTGGCACGCCACGCAGTTCCCACTCGTAGTACTTGGCGCCCGGCTTGATCCCGACGCGCGCGTCCACGTGCACGCGAAGCCGGTCGCTAGCTCCGCGCCCGGTCCACTCCGTCAGTTCGGTCTTCAGTTGCATCGCTGCCTCTGTGAGGCGGCCGCGTTCGTCATCCGTCTTCCAGATGGGGACGATCACCACTTCGATCGGCGCGAGCTTTGGCGGTGTGCATAACCCGTTGTCATCGCCATGCGTCATGACGAGCCCGCCAATGAGGCGGGTGGAAACGCCCCAGCTCGTATTCCAGGCGTGCGCGATGTCGCCTGCCTCCGTTTGGAAGGTCAGGTCGAAAGCCTTGGCGAAGTTCTGCCCGAGATTGTGCGATGTTCCAGCTTGCAGCGCCTTCCGGTCCTGCATCATCGCTTCGATGCAGTACGTGCGGAGCGCTCCCGCAAACCGTTCGCTGTCCGTCTTGAGGCCGGTGAGTACGGGCATCGCCATCCACTCCTCGGCAAACGTCCGATAGATCGTGAGGATGGTGCGTGCTTCGGACTCGGCCTCGTCGTGCGTCGCGTGCGCCGTGTGTCCTTCCTGCCATAGGAACTCGAGCGTGCGGAGGAACAACCGGGTGCGCATTTCCCAGCGAACAACGTTCGCCCACTGATTGATCAGGATCGGAAGGTCGCGATAACTCTGCACCCACTTGGCGTACATGTGGTAGATGATCGTCTCGCTCGTGGGGCGAATGACCAGCGGCTCCTCAAGTTCCTTTCCGCCGCCATGGGTGACCACCGCGCACTCGGGGGCGAACCCCTCCACATGCTGGGCTTCCTTGGCGAGAAAGCTCTGCGGGATCAGGAGCGGGAAGTAGGCATTCACATGCCCACTGGCCTTGAACATGTCGTCGAGAGCGCGCTGCATCCGCTCCCAGACTCCGTAGCCGTTAGGACGAATGACCATGGAACCTTTGACCGGCGAGTAGTCCGCCAGTTCGGCCCTCAGTACAACCTCGTTATACCAAGCACTAAAATCTTCCGCGCGGGTGGTCAGTTTCTTGTCGTCAGCCATGGGACGGTGAGGGATTGTCGAGTTCAGGATGCAACAACGTGCGAAATCAGGAACAGTCGATTCGTTCGGACCGACACGTCGGTCACGGCTGCGTGGCAGCGGCCGCGCGAAGCGCGCCCACAAACGCCTGCAGTCCTTCGATCGCGGTGGTGTCCGCCGCCACTACGGCATCCCGTGCCTGCGAAAACACGGGCGCGTCAGCGAGTTTGCCGGCCAGCCCTTTCGCAGTGACCAGGCCACCCTCGTCAAGGTAGATGGCGGCAAGCGCGCCGGACTTCTTCGCTGATTCAAATTGATTTCTGGGCGCCTGGGCAAGATAGCGGTCTTCGCTCATGGCGTGATCCACGGACAGCCCAGCCCGGCGCAGCGCCGCGACGAGTTCCAGCGCACCAGCCATGCCGTCGGCCGATGCCCCGGGCCCGCCGATCACGAACAAGTCCGCCCCCGAGCCGACCGCATTCGGGAGCAGCCCGCGCTCCCGCAGCAGCTCGCCCAGCACGACATCCCCCATGCCGAACCCAAGCGCGGGAAGGTCGACGCCGCCCAGGTCGTTGAGCAGCGCATCGTATCGTCCACCGCCGCAAATCGCCCGGAGCTCGCCCTTCGCGTCGAACAGCTCGAAAACTATGCCAGTGTAGTAATCAAGGCCTCGCACGATTGACAGATCCTCATCGACCCAGGCGCTCAGCCCGAGTGAGGCAAGATGTGTCATGTAGCGATCGAATCGCTCTAGCGACTCGCGAACGGCTGGCTCCGAGCCGAGGGTCTGGCGCGCACGGTCGATCGCAGCCGGGGCACAAAGGTCAATGACGGCCGATACCCCTGCGTCATGAAGCCCCGCCTTGGCGAGCCTCTCGCGGGCAACGGCTTCCGGTTCGCGTCCCGCCTTGTCGAGCACACTGTACGCAACGCCAAGCGCGTCGCCGGCAACGCCCAGCGCCGCGAGAATCCCGTTCAGCAGCCGCCGGTCGCTGACGCGCGCACGAACGTCAGCCGGGCCTAGTCCGAGTTCGGCCATGATCCCGATGGCCACCGCGAGCAACTCCGCGTCCGCCACCTCGCTCGGCTCACCGACAATGTCGACGTTGAGCTGAAAATGTTCCCGGAGACGACCGCGCTGTGCGCGCTCGTAGCGAAAGAGTTGGGGAATGGAGAACCAGCGGACGGGCTTGCGGAGAGCGTTCGCGCGCGCGGACACCATGCGCGCGAACGTCGGCGTCATTTCCGGCCTGAGTGCAACCTGGCGGCCGCCCTTGTCTTCGAAGTTGTAAAGCTGTCCGACGATCTCTTCGCCGCTCTTCTTCGTGTAGAGATCGAGAGGCTCAAGCGGGGGGCCGTCGTATTCGACAAACGCGAAACGCCGGGCAACCTCGCGCCACGCACCCGTAATGTGGGCGCGATGCGCGAACTCGTCCGGATAGAAGTCTCGAAAACCGGGAAGCGCTCCGCCCGCCATCTGGGGAAGTTACCCGCCGGTGGGTGATACCTCCAGCCGAACCATCGCGTCACCAACCGTATGAAACGACCCAGTAACGAGCACGGTGGCGGCCTGCCCAGCGGCCAGGGCGAGCGCGGCGTCGAAATCCTTTTCCACTGACGCCGGCCAGCCATTCTCGCGGGCGTAAGCCAGCGGATCCGGCAGGCTCCACGACCGGCTCGCCGGCGAGGTCGGCGCCAGGGTGAGGACGAACGAGCCTGCGACAGGCGCCAAGGCACGCATCACCCCCCGCCAGTCCTTGTCATCGAGCACGGAAAGCACGACGGCCACGGGGACGGCGACGGAAGCCGCGCGAATCGTGTCCACCAGCACCCGGGCCCCTGCCGGGTTGTGCGCTACGTCGAACAGGTAGCGCCCGACTCGGTGAAACCGGCCCGGCAGCACGGTTTTCGCAAGACCGGCTACCATCGCGTCGTCGGGGATGGAGAGCCGATCTGGAAGCGTTCGGGCCATGGCAACGGCCAGTGCGCCATTGGCAGCCTGATGAGCACCGACCAGTGGCGAGGCCCATCGTCGGCCTTCATACGAGAACGTGGTCCCATCAGCGCTGACAGAAACGTCCGTGGGCCCTCCGGCGGCGTAGACGGAATGCACCGGGGTCGCCCCTCGCTCGGAGGCAATGCCCGCAAGCAGCGCGGCGATCGCGGGATCGGCTTCACCGATCACTGCCGGAACGCCCCGCTTGAAGATCCCCGCCTTCTCCACGGCAATCAGCTCGCGCGTGTGGCCCAGGTACTCAACGTGATCAATACCGATATTGGTTACGCCGGCCACGAGCGGAGTCACGACGTTCGTCGCATCGAGCCGCCCGCCGAGCCCGGTCTCAATAATCGCGATGTCCACGGCGGCCGAACGAAAGAACTCGAATGCCATGGCGGTCGTCGCCTCGAAGAACGTGGCGCCAAGTCGTTCCACATCAGGCGTCCAACGTCCTACAAAATCGACGATCTGATCCGCATCCACCGGCAATCCGTTAACCAGGAATCGCTCTCGGAAGTCCACCAGGTGGGGCGACGTGTACTTGCCGACGCGCAGCCCGCGTGCGCGGAGCATCGCCTCGAGCGCCGCACAGGCGCTCCCCTTCCCGTTCGTGCCGGCAACGTGGATCGTAGAAAGATCGCGATGCGGGTTGCCAAGCAGCGCGAGAAACGCCTCAACGCGATCGAGCCCGAGTTTCCACGCTCCGGTTGTGCGCGCGAACAGGAAGTCGAGCGCCTCCTTGTACGTGGTCAGGTAGAAGCCCATCCCGTCGCGACCGGCTTGCCGCTCATGTGGCGCAAGAGTTGGCCGACCGTCCGCTTCAGGTCCTTCCGGTGAACGACTGAGTCCACCATACCGTGCTCAAGCAGAAACTCGGCCGTCTGGAATCCTTCCGGCAGGTCCTGGCCAAGCGTCTGCTTGATCACTCGCGGTCCTGCAAAGCCGACCACAGCGCCCGGTTCGGCGAGGATCGCATCGCCAAGCATCGCGAAGCTCGCGCTGACCCCACCCGTCGTCGGATTCGTGAGAATGGACACGTAGGGAATCCTGCGCTCGTTGAGCTGCGAAAGCAGCGCCGACGTTTTTGCCATTTGCATCAGCGAGAGGACGCCTTCCTGCATGCGGGCTCCGCCCGACGCAGACACGATAATGAGCGGGAACTTCTTCTCGAGGCTCCGTTGCCCGAGGCGCGCGATTTTCTCACCAACGACCGAGCCCATCGAACCGCCCATGAACGCGAAGTCCATGACACCGAGGTTCACCGGCATGCCGTCCATCGTGCCAGTCGTCGTGAGGATCGCATCCGCTTCGCCGGCTTTGGTGCGCGCCTTTTTCAATCGCGCTGGATAGTCTGGAAACCCCAACGGGTCGACCGAGCGGATATCAGGCTCCGTCTCTTCGACCGATCCCTCGTCGAGCAGAATTGCCGTGTATTCAAACGCACGCAACCGGCGGTGGAATCCGCACGCCGGGCATACGTTGAAGTTCTTCTGGAACGTCTCCCGGACATCCGTGTTCGCGCAGGACTCGCACTTCTCCCATGCATCGGCTGGAATGTCCAGCCGCGGCGCGAGCGGTTGTCTGGGTTTCTTCTCCTTTCGGAACCATGCCATGTGGGGAATCTACCGGGGCCGCGCGGCCCTTGGCGAGGCGCTAGATGACCATGGTGTCGGCGCGCCCGCGTCCCTCGAGCGACAGCCGGACGAGAATACCGATCGCAATCCAGCACGCCAGCATGAACGAACCACCGTAGGAGAAAAACGGCAGCGGGATTCCAGTAATTGGCATGACCCCTATCGTCATGCCGACATTCTCGACGACATGCACGAACAACATGGATACGAGACCGAACGCGACGAGGCTCGCAAACGAGTTCTGAGACCGTCCCGCAATGCGAATGCAGCGCATCATCAGCCACGCGAACAGTGCGAGCGCGACGATCACGCCGAGCAGCCCAAGTTCTTCGGCGACCACCGGAAAAATGAAATCGGTCTGTTGTTCGGGCAGAAACGCCAGGCGTTTCTGCGACCCCTGAGTAAACCCCTTCCCCAGCCACCCACCGGACCCGATCGCGACCTGCGACTGAAGCACATGATATCCGCCCCTGAGGGGGTCGCTGGACGGATCCAGGAATACGAGAAGCCGTCGTTGTTGATACGGACTCAGCGCCGCCCAAACCAAAGGCGCCGCGACACCAGTCACGAGGTTTGCAGCGACAACTGCAATGCCCTCGACAATGAACGGCTTGGTCCGGTACACGAGGAGAATCAGGAGAACAAACCATGCGCCCCAGAGTTGCGTGCTGAACGCCAGCACGAGACTGATCACCGGGCTCGCGGCCAACAACAGCAAACGCCAGTTGGTTCCAGCCCAGAACAGCATCGCAAAGAAGATGCCGACGAAGACAAGTGCCGTGCCTAGGTCCGGCTGCAGCATGATCAGGACCCATGGGATCGCCACAACCATCGCCGGGCGCCAAAGGTCCATCAACGACCGCGGAGATTCAGAACGCGAAGAGAGCACCTTGGCCAACATGATTACAACCGCAATCTTGGCGAGCTCCGACGGCTGTCCAATCGAAACATCGCCGACATAGATCCAACTCCTTGCGCTCCGTCCGGTGCCGGCGCCGCGCCCGACAAACAGCAGCAACGTCAGCAGAGCTAACGACCCCGTGTAGATCGCCGGGCTGAGATAGTCGAGTACATGAATCGACGCTCTGCTGATAATCCACGCGGCTCCCAAGCCAAGCGCCAGGTACAGTGCCTGTGTGCGCCAGAGGTTGACCAAGCGAACCGACACATCGGTTTGCCCGGCCGAATAAACTGTGGCCACGCCGAAGACCGAGAGCACAAGCGCCAGCAGTACCAACGTGTAGTCCACGTCAGCGAAACGCTTCAATTGCCTTCCGTCTTGAACAATTGCATGGGCACGACCTTGAGATAGTACTCGACAATCTTCGACGCGATGCGGGCGGCGCGGGTTCCGTGCCCGCCAGCTTCGAGCATCACGACGATCACGATTCTCGGCGCGTGAGCCGGAGCAAAGCCTGCGAACCAGGCGTGGTCCTGTTCCACGCCATTGACGAACTTTCCGGTCTGCGCCGTCCCAGTCTTTCCGGCGAGCATGATCCCCTGAATGCGCGACCCAGTCGCCGTTCCCCGCTCGACAACGCCCGCCAGCGCGTCGAGCAGACCGGCCGTCGTGGTGCTGTCGAGACTGAATACCTGTGTCAGGTCAGACGCACCGTGCACGACGCGCGGGGTACTCGCCGTTCCGCCCATCGCCAACGCAGTATAGAACCGCGCCACGTTGACGACGGTTTGGGCGTTTTCTCCTTGGCCGATGGCGAGGTTGAGTGAGTTCCCCTGCGTCCATCCCCGGGCCCCGTACTTCTTTGTGAAGTATTCGGATGCCGGATCTGTCGGGAAGTCGGGACGGTTGTCGTTCGGAAGATCAATCCCGGACCGCTCTGCGCCTCCGAGCTTGATTCCGCCGGCGACGAGCCGCTGAAGTCCGAGCTTGAGTCCCAGTTGGTAGAAGTAGACGTCACACGACCGCTCGATTGCCTGTGCGAGCGTGAGCATTCCGTGCCCGCGTGCGAGGTGACACTTGAAGAACCGGTTGCCGTACTGGTATCCACCGGTGCACGGCACTGGCATCTTCTCATCGAGCTCGACCAGGCCGAGTTCGAGCCCATTGATTGCGGTGACGAGCTTCCAGGTTGATCCAGGTGCATACCGTCCCTGCGTGGCCTTGTTCAGCAGCGGAAGGCGCGAATCGTCGTTCAATTCACGCCAGTACGAAGCCGGAATGCCGCCGATAAAACGGTTGGGGTCGTACGTCGGCGCGGTGTGCAAGGCGAGGACTTCCCCGGTCGCCGGTTCGATCGCCACGGCGGCGCCAACCAGCGAATCACCGAAGATTTTCGCAACGTACCGCTGGAGGCCGAGATCGATATTGGTCACCAACGGCGGCGCAGGCTCGGGGAGCAGCGTCGAACGCGCGTCGGCATCGCGTACGACGCGACCCCGTGCGTCCACTTCAACGAACCGCACGCCTTCCGTGCCCCTCAATCGACTCTCGTACTGCAACTCAAGGCCGGCCTTTCCTACCTGCTGGCCCGGCTTGTAGCCATCGAACGCCGGCATTGCAAGCTCAGTCTCATTCACCTCGCCGATGTAACCGACAAGTGCCGAGACAGCCTCGCCGTCAGGATAGAAACGTTTCGGAGCTTCCTGGATTACGAGTCCCGGAAACAACAGGCGGTGTTCCTCGAGTCGGCTGACGACATCGAACGGCACGCTGGGCAGCAACTCGGTGGCACGCGCGGCGTTTCGACGGAAGCGACGCACCGCAGCCTCAACCTGATCTGGCCGAAGCGGGACCACCGTGGCAATGCGGCCCAGGACTGCCCGGAGCGAATCGACACTCGGAGCGATGATCGCCACCGAGTAGCCCGGAATGTTTTCGGCGAGGACGGCGCCATTCCTGTCGAGAATTATTCCGCGACCGGAAGGGAGCGGGACTTCGCGCAGCCTGTTCCCTTCTGCTTTCAATACGTATTCGCTGTGCTGCAGTACCTGCGCCCTGAAGAACGATCCGGCGAGAAATACGAATGTGAAGAAGAGGAACGCCGCCGCTGCCCGCGCTCGCCGTTGCACGTCGTTCGGATGGAGCCTCATCGGCGTCTTCCGTCCGGCGCCGGCCGCGACGCGACAAGCACCGCGATCCCCGCGAGCGCCGTTAACGCCGCAGCGAGGGGTGACCATAGAAATACCTGCACCGCAAGATCTGATCCGCTCGCGCCGCGCGCTGCGGTGAGATACACGATGTCGAACGCCCACTTCCCGGCGAACACGAATATTGCGTTGAGCGCGAGATTCTCGGTAAAGAACGCCGCTTTGAGCCAGCTCGAAGCAAATCCGACGAGCGTCATCGCCAACGCTCCCGCGCCAAACGCCTCGGGCGTCAGTGCATCAGTAATCACCCCAAGCGCGAAACCGCAAAACGCCGCCACAGCCGGGCGCGAACGCACGGCGACCATCAGCAGCGCAATAACCAGAAAATCGACTTGTACGCGCCATCCGAGCAAAGGACGCAGTGTGTACTGGAGGAGCACCAACGCGATGACCCACCCGCCGACCCAAAGTACGCGTCCGATGTTCACGGCGGCGGCTGCCTCGCGCCCACCGCGGCGGCACGCCGCTGCCGCGCTGCACTCGAGTCGCCGGCGAGGCGGGCCATTGAATCGACGGCCGACACGATGCGGCGCGCCCCGGAATCAGCGCCGGCTGCGGTCGTCCAGACATTTTCCACCCCAGCACGCACACGGTCACTCTTGAGCACCAATACAGAGCCAAGGTTCGAGAGCGAGACAGCAGGGCGCAGCACATAGCTTCGAGCCCATCGATCCGGCGTCTCCAGCTCTGACACGACCGTGCCAATCGGAATACCGCGGGGAAACACACCGCCTAGGCCTGACGTGACTACCTCTGCGCCAGGCTTGAGTTCGGTCCTGATCAGCACACCGCGCATCTCAAGAAAGAATCGGTCGGCTCCGGTTCCGCCGTGTGCCTGCACCAGCCCGTACGCCTCTCCATCCATTGCCATCGCACTGACGCGAAACTCGGGATGCAGCCATACGATCGCGGTCGAGATCGTTGCGTCAGAGCGCTCGATTTGGCCGACCAGACCGTCTTCCGTCACGACCGGCGACTGCGGTTCGATCCCCGCGCGCCTACCCGCCGACAGGATCAGCGACTGCTCATCGCCAACACCGCGCCCTCGAAGCGCTTCAGCCGGGACGAACCCCCATTCAAGCGATGCGCCAAGCCCCATCAGTGCCCGAAGCCGAGCGTTCTCCTGCTCAACGCCGGTAAGGCGGAGCGAACGAAGGGCCACCGAATCAGCAACGACAACGGCCGCATCATGCCCCGAAAACGTGCGTCGGCTCAACTCGGCGCTCTTCTGCAAGTTGACGAGCGGAGCCATGAACGTTGCGCGAAGTGCGCCGCTAAAGCCGTCACGCGTTGCGGTCGGCAGCGCGAGGCATACCAGTGCCGCGACGACGCACGCGGCGCCCGCCGCCACGTCTACTCTCGCGTCTATCCGGGTTGGCCGGGACATGCGTCGCCCGCGCTCAAGTCGTGAGAACCGACCAGTACTTCTCCTCGTCGTCGAGGATTCGCCCCGTGCCGCGTACCACGCACGTCAGCGGATCCTCATCCACGTGGATCGGGAGTCCGGTCTCCTGCGTCAGGAGAATATCGAGGCCGCGAATAAGCGCACCTCCTCCGGTCATCACGATGCCACGATCGACGATATCACTCGCCAGTTCAGGGGGCGTAATCTCGAGCGCACGACGCACCGCGTCCACAATCTGCTGAACCGGCTCCTGAATCGCTTCGCGGATTTCGGCCGAGTGTATGCGGACAGTCTTCGGGATTCCCGAAACGAGATCGCGTCCCTTCACTTCCATTTCCTTCTCGTCGCCCATCGGAGTGGCCGAGCCAACCTGGATTTTGATCAACTCGGCCGTTGGCTCACCGATCAGCAGGTTGTAGCTCTTGCGCATGAACTGCACGATGGCCGTATCGACTTCGTCGCCGCCAACGCGAATCGACGTATCGCTGACGATACCGGAGAGCGCAATAACGGCGATCTCCGTCGTTCCACCGCCAATGTCGATGACCATGTTCCCCGTTGGCGTTTCCACCGGCAGCCCAACGCCGATCGCTGCTGCCATCGGCTCGGCGACCATGAACACTTCCTTCGCCCCGGCGCCCAGCGCGGAATCGCGCACGGCACGCCGTTCGACCTCCGTGATTCCCGACGGCACGCATACGATCACGCGTGGCTTCACCTTGAATACGTGGTTCCCGATGATGAGCGTCAGAAAATGCCTCAGCATTTTCTCCGTCACGTCGAAGTCGGCGATCACGCCATCCTTCATCGGACGCACCGCAATGATCCCCTCGGGTGTGCGGCCGAGCATGCGCTTCGCCTCCAGGCCAACGCCCTTGATCTTTTTGGTCTCTCTATCGAGCGCAACGACCGACGGCTCGTTGAGAACGATGCCCTCGCCCTTGACGTAGATGAGCGTGTTTGCCGTTCCCAGATCAACGGCGATCGCGCTGGCGGGAAAAAGCGAACCGGACTTAAAAGAAGGCCAACGCATCAGCTGGCGACTCGTGTGGCAGCGCCTGGGGCCACCGGCGACGGAATTCGGGCATGGGACGGCACGGGGATGACTCAAACCTATGCACCGGCCCGAAGTGGAGCAAGCTATTGCTATTTCAGGACCTACGGGACTTCTGCCGGTCCCGGCCGACACGGCCCATATACAGAGAAAAGCGGACGCCGGGCTTTCGCCCGCCGTCCACTTTCGCCCGAAAACAAACGCGCCGTAAGGGCGCCAACGGTCAAAGGAACTTCTTGGGGTCGTGGAACTCAAACCCGAAGGCTTCGGCGACTCCTGCGTAGGTCACCTTCCCTTCAACCACGTTCAGGCCCTTAAGAAAACCATCGTCTGCGGCCAGCGCAGCCTTCCATCCCTTGTTGGCCAGCGTCATCGCGTAAGGCAACGTTGCGTTGGTGAGGGCGAGGGTTGACGTACGGGGAACGCCACCGGGCATATTGGCCACGCCGTAGTGAATGACTCCATCTACCGTGTAGACGGGATCTTCGTGCGTCGTCGCCTTGATGGTCTCGACGCAACCGCCCTGATCGATCGCTACGTCGACGATCACCGAGCCGTTCTTCATGAGCTTCAAGTCTTCGCGACGAATCAGTTTCGGCGCCTTGGCTCCGGGAATCAGCACACCGCCGATGACGAGGTCGGCCGTGGAGATTTGCTCCAGGATGTTGTGCCTGTTGCTGTAGATGCACGAGACGTTGGCCGGCATCACGTCGCTCAGATAGCGAAGCCGCGGCAGCGACAGGTCGAGGATCGTGACCTTCGCACCCATCCCGGCGGCCATCTTGGCGGCGTTGATGCCCACGATGCCGCCACCGAGCACCACTACCTTGGCCGCTGGTACCCCGGGGACACCGCCCAGCAGGACGCCATAGCCGCCGTACAACTTCTCCAGATACTTGGCGCCTTCCTGCACGGCCATGCGGCCCGCGACCTCCGACATCGGAATCAGCAGTGGCAGGTCGCCAGACGGGATTTCGACCGTCTCATAGGCGATGCACGTCGCACCGGACTCCATATGTGCTTTGGTGAGTTCCTCGTCCGCCGCGAAATGAAAGTACGTGAAGATCGTCTGCCCCTTCTTCATGTGCTTCCACTCGCGGGCGATTGGCTCCTTGACCTTGATGATCATATCGGCGCCGGCCCAGACCTCTGCGGCAGTAGCGCCAATCGTCGCGCCGACGGACGTGTACTGTTCGTCGCTGAACCCGCTCCCGACGCCACCATCCTTCTCGATCATGACGTGGTGGCCGGCGGCGACGAGCGACTCCGCGCCTGCGGGCACGAGGGAAATTCGATTTTCGTTCGTCTTGATTTCTTTTGGGATTCCGATGCGCATTTGCCGGAGCGTGAGAGGTGAGAACCGATCAGGACAAAGTTACGAGCGTGGGGCACCCGGCGTGCCGGGTAACCGTTCAGCGGTCGACTACTGCGGACCCAGATGCACGACCGTTTGCCGGTCAGGAGCGAAGAACTCAGTGCACACGTCCCGGGTTGCATCGAGCGTCACCGAATCAACGCGGGCAAGCAGGTCATCTAGCGGCAACCACGGTTCGCCGAACAGTTCGACGCCCGCTGCCCGGTACATTCGGCTGCTGACGCTTTCCATGGAGAGCGTGATCTGGCCCTTCAGTTGCTGTTTCGCCAAGGCCAACTCGTCGGCCGTGATCCCCGAAGTACTGAGTTGCGCCAACTCGCTGCGAACGGCGTCCAGCGTTTGCTCGGCCGATTCTGGCGCCGTGCCCGCGTAAATCCCGTGCACGCCGACGTCGCGACTGAACTGCTGGAACGAATACACCGAGTATGCCAGCGCGAGTTCCTCTCGAATTCGCTGAAAGAGCCGCGAACTCATCCCACCGCCAAGCAGCATATCGACGAGTACCAACGCGTGCCGCCGGGGATCACTGTGCGGGACCGTTGCCGACCCGAACACCAAGTGAGCCTGCGCGGATTCGCGCGCCACCCGCGAAAATCCCGGAACATGCGCAGCTGCGGCCGGGGCAGCCGATCCCGCCGGTGGCGACGCCGGAAGGTCAGCCCAACCGGCGGTTGCCAGCGCCGCGATGAGCCGATCATGAGTCACATTCCCGGCGGCCGCGACGACAACATTCCGCGGCACGAACGCCCGAGCGTGCAGCGCACGCACGGCATCCACTCCCAACGACGTCACCGATTCCCGGGTTCCGAGAATGGAGTAGCCGTACGGATGGTCGCCCCACATGGCGGCGTTGTGCAGCTCGAACACGATGTCGTCGGGAGTATCCTCGACCATCGAGATCTCCTCGAGGACAACCTTTCGCTCGAGCACCAGGTCTTCTTCACGCAATCGCGGCCGAAACATCACGTCCACGAGCACGTCCGCCGCCTGCGGGAGGTGCTCATCAAGAACGCGCGCCTGAAACGCGGTGTGCTCGCGCGCCGTGTAGGCGTCAAGTGCGCCGCCAAGCGACTCGAGCGACGCCGCGATTTCGCGCGCTGACCTGCGCGCGCTCCCCTTGAAACAGAGGTGCTCGAGCATGTGCGAGACACCCATTTGCTCCGGGGTCTCGTGGATAGACGCCGTCCGAACCCACGCGCCCAACGCAACCGATCGAACGCCCGGCACCTGCGCTGAAACGACCGTCAAGCCGTTCGGCAGGACCGTACGCTCAACTCCGGCGTCGTGTTCGGAGCGGAACCCGCTGGCCGCCCCGGGGGCGCCACTCACGCGCGGCGCGAGCCTCCACGCCCACCACGCCCACCACGCCCACCACGCCCACCACGCGCACCACGCGCAGCGCCACGCTTGCTATCGTCACCCGAGCCGTCGGATTCCGCACCGGAATCTGCAGCCGAACTAGCGGCTTCCGCCGGCGCCACCGGGGCTGCCGGGGCCGCCGGGGCTGCCGGGGCCGCCCCTTCGGCGTCTGCGTACGTGGCTTCGGCAGCGGGAGCAGAATCGGTCCCCGGCTTGGGGAGCAGCGCCTTCATTGACAGCCGCAGCCGCCCACGCTCGTCGCGCTCGATCAGCTTCACTCGCACACGCTCGCCCTTCTTGACCACGTCCTCGGTCTTTTCCGTGCGACCGTGACGGAGCTCGGAGATGTGCACGAGTCCTTCCGTACCCGGCATGATCTCCACGAATGCGCCGAACGCAGTCGTGCTCTTCACCGGGCCTTCGTAGATCTCGCCGACCACCGGCTCGGCCGTGATAGCCTGCACCATCTGCTTGGCGCGCTGCATGGCTTCGCCGCCCACGGCGGAGATCGTCACGAGACCGGAATCGTCCACGGTCAGTTCGGCGCCGGTCTCGTCCTGAATACCGCGTATGGTCTTGCCCTTCGGTCCGATCAGGTCGCCGATCTTTTCGGAGCTGATCTGCACCGTAACGATTCGCGGCGCCCACTGGGAGAGTTCAGCGCGCGGTTCCGCGAGGGCCTTGTCCATCTCGCCGAGAATATGGAGCCGGCCTGCCTTCGCCTGCGTCAGCGCCTCGGCCATCAGCTTCAGATCGAGTCCCTGAATCTTGATGTCCATTTGGATGGACGTGATCCCTTCGCTCGTTCCGGCAACCTTGAAGTCCATGTCACCGAGGTGGTCTTCGGTACCCAGAATGTCCGTCAGGATCGCGTACTTGCCGCCTTCCTTGATGAGTCCCATCGCCACGCCGGCAACAGCGGCCTGAATCGGCACGCCGGCATCGTACAGCGCGAGTGACGCGCCGCATACACTGGCCATCGAACTCGAACCGTTCGACTCCAGAACTTCCGACACGATGCGAAGCGTGTACGGGAACTCCTCGAACGGCGGCAGCACAGCCTGGACGGCGCGCTCGGCGAGGTTGCCGTGTCCAATCTCGCGACGGCTGGTGCCCCGCATTGGGCGCACTTCACCGGTCGAGAACGGCGGGAAGTTGTAGTGGAGCATGAAACTCTTGGTCTGTTCCTTGGCTTCGTCAATCGAGTCGAGCCGCTGGGCGTCCTTCACCGTTCCGAGGGTGGTCGCGACCAGCGCCTGCGTCTGTCCGCGCGTGAACAACGCCGAGCCGTGTGCGCGCGGCAGAAGTCCCGTGTCGATGGAGATCGGGCGAACTTCCGTCGGCTTCCGACCGTCAACGCGTAGACCTGTGTCGAGCACCTGCGAACGCAACGCGACGTACTCGAGGTCGCCGAGCGCGGCGCCTATGAACCCGCGCTGATCCTCGGGCAACTCTGTGACCAGCTTTTCCTTCACGTCGGCCTTGATGGCCTCCACGGCCTGAACCCGCGTCTGCTTGTCGGCCTGATTGATCGCGACCTGAATGCGCTTCTCTGCTTCGGCGCGGACGCGAACCGCGACCGCTTCCGGCGTCGCCTTCGCGCTCCATTTCATCTTGGGCTGCGCGTTATTCGCGAGCAACTCGCTCTGCATCTCGATGAGTTCACGAATGCCACGCTGGCCAATGCCGAGCGCTTCGACGACGTCGTCTTCCGAAATCTCGAGTGCGCCACCTTCGACCATCATGATCGAGTCGTTCGAACCGGCAATCACCAGGTCCATATCCGAAAACTCGAGCTGCTGGAACGTGGGATTAAGTACCCACTTGCCCTGCACCCGCCCGACGCGGACACCAGCGATCAGGCTGGCGAACGGAATCCTCGAGGCGTTCAGAGCGTAGCTCGCGGCCACGAGGCCGAGCACATCGGCGTCGTTCTCCTGATCGGCGCTCACCACGTACAGGAACACCTGAACTTCGTTCTGGAAGCCCTCTGGGAATAGCGGGCGGATGGATCGGTCAATGATGCGACAGGAGAGGATCTCCTCATCGCGCGGCCGCCCCTCACGCTTGATGAAGCCGCCGGGAATCTTGCCCGCTGCGTAGGTCTTTTCCTTGTACTCCACCGTCAGCGGGAAGAACGGGAGGGAACTCTGCTTGTCACTCACGGTCACGGCAGCAATGACCATCGTATCGCCGTAGCGAACGACGCACGAGCCGGCGGCCTGTTTTGCCATTCGCCCGGTCTCAATGATCATCTGGCGGCCGGCGAATGTCTTTTCAATACGTTGCATTGGGTAGCTCAGAAAGAAATAGGAGAAATGCGAGTCAATACTTGGCTGGCGATGAGCGGTGCGCGGATGACATCACACAACCGGAGCCGAACGGCTCCGCTGCATGGCCTCCGCACCTATCACAGGCCGACCAATGCGAAAGCGCGCGGGTCACAGGGTATTCCCCGTGTCCGCGCGCTTCCGTCGTTCGGTCAGCTAGTAACGCAGCCCAAGCTCATCAATGAGCTTGCGATAGGCGTCAAGATTGGTGCGCTTGAGATAGTCCAGAAGACGGCGGCGTTTGCCAACCATCTTGAGGAGGCCACGCCGGCTATGATGGTCCTTCGCATGCTGACGGAAGTGACCGGTCAAATAATTGATCCGTTCCGTGAGCACGGAGACCTGAACTTCGGGCGACCCCGTATCCGTTTCGTGCCGCCGATTTCTCGTGATTGCGGCGGTCTTCGTAAAAACCATTGTCCCTTTACCCGCGCTTTAAGCGTCGATTTTGTTGTAGCATAAGAACATAACTCCCCCGTGCAGACCCTTCAAGGGGCTAGGCCGGGCCCCGACCTAGGTCAACCAGCTCGTAACCAACGACTTGAGGTCGTTGAACATCACGACCGAGAAGAGGACGAGGATGAAGGCGACCCCGGCCTTCATCAGGTTTTCGCGCGTCCGCAGCGTAAAGGGGCGTCCCCGGGCTCCCTCAGCGATGGTGACAATAATCTGCCCACCATCGAGAATCGGCACTGGAAGAAGGTTGAGAACCGCCAGATTGATGCTCAGGAAGGCGATCAAGGTCAATAACGGCTCAAAGCCCGTCTTGGCTGCCGCGACCGACGTCCTGGCAATCGCGATGGGCCCCCCCAGTGTCTGAACGCTGACCGTGCCGCGGAACAGCCCCCCCAATACGCCCGTAACTGCCCCGGCCATGTTCCAAGTCGTGCGCCACCCGAGGATTGCCGACTCCCCGAGCCCTATGTCCTCTCGAATCGTACGGTTGACGGCGCCCATTCCGATTCGGCCAACCTCAATCGGGGCGCCGGTCACGGGATCAGCTTCCTGGACCGCCTCCGTGAGCACGGACAACGTGACCCCCGCTCCACCACGAACGACCCCGATCGACAGGGTCTGCGCGGGCTTGGTGGTCACTTCCTGGAGGAAATCACCCCAGTGTCGAATCACCACGCCATTGACGGAAATGACCGAGTCACCCGGCTGGAACCCTGCTCGCTCCGCGGGACGCCCAGCAACGACCGTATCGACGACCGCCGGAATCGTCTGCCTACCGTAGCCGGCATAGATGCCCGTAGCCACGACGATAGTGAGAATCGCGTTCATCGTCACGCCGGCCAAGAGGATGAAGACGCGCTGATAAGCCGGCTTCGACTCGAACCAGCGTCCCTCCGGGATCGGCTTCGGTCCGTGCGGCATCATCGCCTCGGGGTCCCAGTGCTTGTCATGCACTGCGGTGGCGGTCGCGTCCGTCTCCGCGCCACCCTCGATCTTCGCCATCGTTTCGTCATCGCGCGACGCCATCCGCACATAACCACCGATCGGGAGCCACGAAATCACGTACTCGGTTTCAGAGCCCTTCGGGCGCCAGCGCCAAAGCGGGCTGCCCCAGCCAAGCGAGAATCGCGGCGCGTACACGCCGACCATTTTTGCGGCCAGAAAATGTCCGAGCTCGTGCACAAACACGACGAGCCCGAGCACGAGCAGTGGAGCGAGCCAAGCAAGCATCAGCACATCCCCCCGACAACGGCCCGGGCCTGCCGGTCCGCGTCCATAAGCGTATCGAGATCGATTTTCCCTGTAACGGGAACTGTTGTGAGCGCACGTTCTATCGCCGTCGCGATTCCACCGAACGGAATATCTCCGTCGAGAAAGAGCGCCACAGCGGCCTCATTGGCGGCGTTGAAAACCGCCGGTGCCATGCCTCCGGACTTGCCGGCCTCAATACCAAGCCTGAGCGCCGGGAACGCGTCCATCCGGACCGCCTCGAATGTCAGCGGTGGCGCCACAAGCGGATCAAACCTGGGGATCCCCGCGTCCGATACACGTTCGGGATGCGTGAGCGCGTACAGAATGGGCAGCTCCATGGACGGAACGCCTATCTGGGCGATGACGCTCCCGTCGACGAACTCGACCATTGAGTGCACAATGCTTTGTGGATGCACAACGACTTCGATTCGGTCGTACGGAATTCCGAACAAATAGTGCGCCTCGATCACCTCAAGTGCCTTGTTGGCCAACGTCGCGCTGTCGACGGTGATCTTGTTTCCCATGCTCCATGTCGGATGGCGCAATGCCTGATCGCGCGTTGCTGCGGCCATGCGATCGCGCGTCCACTCGCGGAACGGCCCGCCCGACGCCGTGATGATCAGCTTGTGCACGTCGGCCGCACCGCGCGCGCCAAGGCACTGCAGGATTGCCGAATGTTCGCTATCCACCGGTACTATCTCACCGCCGCCGGCTTCGCACGCAGCCATAGCGAGCGCTCCGGCAACGACCAGCGTCTCCTTGTTCGCCAAAGCCACGCGCTTCCCGGCGTGGAGCGCGGCTAGCGTCGCATCCATTCCCGCGACTCCGACCACGGCATTGAGCACGATACTCACATCTGGTGACACCACAGCATCGATCAGCGCAGACGGGCCGGTGTGCCAATCGCTGCGATCAACTCCGGCCGACTCCACAAGCCCGGCGAAACGCGGACGCCACTCGTTGACTTGTTCACGAAGCAAGTCGGCGTTCGAGTGCGCGGTCAGCGCGGCAACGTGAAACCGGTTGCGCTGGCGGTCAAGCACCCGTAGGGCTGTTCGGCCGATCGATCCGGTCGACCCCAGAATCGCGATCCCCTGCGTCACGGAGTCGGTGCAAGTAGAAGCCCAAGCAACACGAACGAAACAGGCAGCGTGAAGAGGAGCGAATCCACTCGGTCGAGCGCTCCGCCGTGGCCCGGGATGAGCGCCGAGCTGTCCTTCACGCCCGCTTGGCGCTTGAGCATGGATTCCACGAGGTCACCGACCTGACCGGCGGCGCTCACGATAAGACCGAACGCAGCGGCGGAGGCCACCGACATGGTAAGGTGGGCATACGGCGCCAAACCAAATCGCACGTACAGCACGGAGATCAGCACCGCCACAGCCGCTCCGCCCCATGCGCCCACGAGCGTTTTCCCTGGACTGATACTGGGCATCAACTTGGTCTTACCCCAGGCCCGGCCCAATAGCATCGCACCGGTGTCTGTGCCCCAGGTCAGCGCAAGCGGGAACGCCACCAACAAGGCCCCAGAGGTCGCGTCGAGCGCAAACCGATGATACCGCAGCGCGACTGCAAACCCCAGCATTCCACCTGAGTAGAGAACGCCAAGGATGGTGATGCCCACGGCTTCGAGTGGTTTTCGCGTTGCGCCGCGCAGCAGCAGTGCGGCGGCCAGTAACTCAAGCACAACCAGCATCACCACGCTGATTGACGGAACCCAGGAGCCAGCGTATCGGGAGTGCACTCCGATCGGAATCAGAGCGCTCAACACGAGGCCGTGAATCAGGAGGGGCTCAATCCCGCCGGCTGTTGCGAGGCGATAGAACTCGCGAGCGGCAAGCGCAGACACCAACGCGAGCAGCACGGCCAGCGGCACACCACCGGCCCATACGACTCCCGCAACCACAGGGATCGCAACGACCGCAAACGCGATGCGCTTGCTCAGCTCAGTCATTGGCGCGCGCCGGCGCTGAGGCCGCGCGGTGAATCATGCGTCCACGCGGCCGAACCGTCGGTCGCGCTTCTGAAAATCGAGAATCGCCTCGAAGAGTTCGGAGCGACCGAAGTCCGGCCACAGCACGGGCGAAATGAAGAGTTCCGTATATGCGATCTGCCAGAGCAGAAAGTTCGAAATGCGTTGCTCACCGGACGTGCGAATCAAGAGGTCCGGATCAGGGCAGCCCGCCGTCAGTAGCCGCTCGCTGACTGTGGCGTCGCTGATTTGTTCGGGATCGAGCTTCCCGGCCGCCGCGTCCCGCGCTATCTGACGCACGGCGTTCAGAATTTCCGCTCGCGACCCGTAGGAAACGAAAAGGTTCAGCCGGAGCTTTGTGCAATGCGCCGTCTGCCGCACCACCCGCTCCACCGCGGCATGCGCCGCCGGCGCCAGCAGTAGGAGTTCACCCAGAAATCGAACCTGTACGCCCTGCCGCTCGAGTTCATCCGCCTCGCGCTGAATGTACTCCTCGAGCAAGGACATCAAGGCGGATACTTCAACGGCTGGACGCTGCCAGTTCTCAGCCGAGAATGCAAAGAGCGAGAGTACGTCGACTCCCGCCTCGATTGCTGCCTCGACCACCGCGCGCACCGACTTCATCCCGTTGCGATGGCCGACGGGGCGCGGCAGCATCCGTTCGCGCGCCCACCGGCCGTTTCCGTCCATGATGATAGCGACGTGCCGCGGGATGGTCCCGTGGATGCGAATCTGCGCGAGGAGCTCGGCGGCGTCGGCCATAGCGTGCTCCCTTACACCTCCATGATTTCGCGCTCTTTCGCCTTCATCGCCTCATCCACCGTGGCGATAAACTCGTCGTGCAGCTTCTGGAGGTCCTTCTCTGCGTGTTTCACGTCGTCTTCGGAGACGCCATCAAGTTTTTTGAGCGCTTCGCGTGTGTTCGTCCGGTGATGTCGAATCGCGATGTGCCCATCTTCGCAGTATCTGTGCAGCACCTTTGCGAGGTCCTTTCGGCGCTCCTCATTCATTGACGGGAGCGGCACGCGAATCACACCTCCCTGATGCGCCGGATCGAGGCCAAGGTTAGCGTCACGAATGGCCTTCTCGATCGCCTTGGCTTGCGTCTTGTCAAATGGCGTCACCACCAGCAGCCGCGCCTCTGGCGCCGCTACCGTCGCACACTGATTCAACGCCATTTCAGCGCCATACATCTCGACTCTGACCGAGTCGAGCATGCTCGCCGATGCCTTGCCAGAACGTAGCGAGTTGAACTGGTGCTTTGCCGCCTCGACACTCTTGTCCATTCCGACGCGGCAGTCCTTCAGCATGTTTGAAATTGTGCTCATGAAACGAGAGTCCCCACCTTGTCGCCGCGAACAGCCTTGAGCACCACCCGCGGCGCGTTGATGTCGAGAACGATCAGCGGAAGCTTGTTTTCCTTACAGAGCGTGATCGCTGTCTGATCCATCACGCCGAGTTCCTTCTTCATTACGTCACGATAACTGATACTCGTATACCGGCGCGCGTTGGGTGTCGTCTTCGGGTCGGCCGAATACACGCCATCCACGCTCGTCGCCTTGATAATCACATCGGCCTTCATCTGAATACCGCGCAGCACAGCGGCCGTGTCCGTGCTGAAATACGGATTGCCTGTTCCGGCGGCGAAAATCACCACCCGACCTTTCTCGAGGTGACGCATCGCGCGTCGCCTGATATACGGCTCGGCAAGCTCTTCCATACGAATGGCCGTCATGACGCGCGTGTCCACGCCCTCGCGTTCCAGAATGTCCTGAAACGCGAGCGCATTGATCACCGTGCCGAGCATGCCCATGTAGTCGGCGCTTACGCGATCCATGCCCATTCGCGACAACTGTGACCCACGAACCATGTTGCCGCCGCCGATCACCAGGCCGACTTCGACGCCTGTACTCAGCACTTCCTTCAGAGCGCGGGCATAGTCCGTGATCGTGTGAAAATCGAAGCCGTGACCGCCGCTTCCGGCGAGCGCCTCGCCGGACAGTTTCAACAGGATGCGGCGGTACTTGAGCTTCGGAGTGCGCGGCATTGACAGTGACCTCAGGCTTCGCCCATCTGGTACCGAACGAAACGGCGGACGGTCGCGCCCGGAACTCCGGCCACGATCTGACCGATCGTCTTTTCCGGATCGCGAACCCATGGTTGCTCGAGAAGCGTTACTTCCTTGTAATACTTTTCAAGACGCCCCGCCACCATCTTTTCGACGATCGCGTCGGGCTTCCCGCTTTCTTTGGCCTGCTCAACGAAAATTGCGCGTTCACGCGCGACGGCGTCGGCCGGCACATCCTCTTTGCGGACGGCGACTGGCACAACGGGGACGCCAGCAGCGATATGTTCGCCCACGCTGTTTGCAATCGCACGGGCGGCATCACCTGACGCTCCGGCGATTTCAACGAGCACAGCAATCTTCCCGTTGAAGTGGCGGTAGAACCCCAACGCGCCATCCGACGTGTATCGGGAAACCCGGCGCAACGTCACGTTTTCGCCGGTCTTTGCCGCGCCTGCCTTTACAACCTCACCGAGGGTGAGTGCCTTGTCGTGGTGCCAGTGCCGGGCAAGCAGGGCGTGGTCCGCGGCAATGTCCGCGCTGCCGTCGAGCGACGTGTCTTCGGCGACGTGCCTCGCGACGAGCGTGGCCAGCGCCACGAACTCGTCGTTACGTGAGACGAAATCCGTTTCGGAATTGAGCTCGATCATCGCCCCAATGGTGGCGTCATCCGACAGCCAAGTGATGATCTGACCTTCAGCGGCGGCACGGTCAGCGCGCTTCTCGGCCTTGGCAATTCCCTTCGTCCGGAGATGGTCAATTGCCTGCTCCAGGTTTCCCCCGGTCTCTTCCAGGGCCTTCTTGCAGTCACCGATCCCCGCGCCGGTTCGGGCACGAAGGGCGGCAACATCTTTGGCAGTAATCGGTGTCATCGGATTGTATTGGTAGCTGAATGCGAATGGCGTGCGGGCCACGCTCGAACGCCTTTGACGATCGGCGCCATGGCCCGGCGAACCTCACAACTGCGACGGCCGAGGGCGGCGAATTTCACAACTTTCACAGCCCTCGTGTCGCGGGTACTACTCGGCAGCGGGCGCCGCACGCTCAGCAATGCCCGTATCGGCAGCCGCAGCCTCTGTCGAAGCCGGCGCTGCCTCCCCACCTTCAGGCGCGTCCGACCCCTTGAGCCGCGCGGCAATGGCCTCGGGCTTGGCACGACGGCGACGCGGACGCTTTTTGGCGCCAGCTCCGCCACCACCACCACCGCCACCACTTCGGCCGTCGCGATCACCTTCCGGCTCTGCGCCACGGTCGGACGAGTACGTGTAGCTCTCGCCGTCTTCCGCCTCATCGCGGACCGGTGCTTCGCGACGGGCCTCGATAACCGCTTCGGCGAACGCGTGCGTGATCAGTTCGACCGAACGGATCGCATCGTCGTTGCCGGCGACCGGCACCGTGATCAGATCCGGATCGGAGTTCGTGTCGCAGATCGCGACGATCGGAATCCCGAGCTTATTGGCCTCGTCAACAGCGATGCGTTCCTTTTTCGCATCAACGACGAACATGAGTCCGGGAATGCGACCCATACTTTTGATGCCGGACAGGTTCTTCAGGAGCTTGTCGCGCTGACGCATCAGCATCAGTTGCTCTTTCTTGGTGTAGTTCTCGAACTCACCGCCGGTTTCTGTACCGGCTTCGAGCTCCTTCAGGCGCTTGATCTGCTTCTTGATGGTCGAGAAGTTCGTCAGTAATCCACCGAGCCACCGCTCGGTCACGAACATCGCACCGCAACGCTCGGCCTCGGCGAGAACGATCTGCGAGATCTGCCGCTTGGTGCAGACGAACAGGACGTTCTCGCCGCGTACTACGACCTCGCGCGCGAGCTTCCGCGCCAGTTCGAGCTGACGCAGCGTCTTCTGCAGGTCAATGATGTGGATGCCGTTGCGCTCGGCGAAGATGAAACGGCGCATCTTCGGGTTCCAACGGCGGGTCTGATGGCCGAAATGCACACCGGCCTTCAGGAGATCGTCGATCGTTGTCTCTGACATGTGTCCCTGCGGTTTTGGTTGTTGACGTCGGCGCGAATCATCGTCCAAGCCGACCGTCCCGGGAATATTCCTGGGACGGCACCCGACCTGAACTCATCGCACCTGAGAGATGAACTGCAACTGCTGCTGCAACTGCTGCTGCAACTGCTGCTGCAACTGCTGCTGCAACTGCTGCTGCAACAGCGACTTGAACTCTGACTGAAACTGCTGAGGTATCGCCTAGCGCTTGCTGAACTGGAACCGCTTGCGTGCCTTTGGACGGCCCGGCTTCTTGCGCTCGACTGCGCGTGCATCGCGAGTCAGCAGGCCGAGATCCCGCAACTTGCGCCGGTGGGCCTCGTCCATCTTGACCAAGGCGCGAGCAACAGCGAGTCGCAGCGCACCGGCCTGACCGGTCGATCCGCCGCCGGCGAGATTGGCCCGCACATCGAACCGTCCGAGCGTATCAGTTGCCGTGAACGGCTGCTGAATCGCCGTCACGAGGGCCGGGCGCGGAAAGTAGTCGCCCAGTGTACGCCCGTTGACGTCCCACTTTCCGGATCCGGGACGAATGAACACGCGGCAAACCGCTTCCTTGCGGCGTCCGATGGTATGAATGACGTCGCTCATCTATTTGACCTCGCGCTTCGGGAACGCCAGCGGCGTGGGCTGCTGCGCTTTGTGGGGATGCTCGGCTCCGGGATACACACGCAGCTTGAGCCGAATGCTCTGCCGGGCGAGTGCATTCTTCGGCAACATCCCGAAGACGGCCTTCTCCACGACGCGCTCCGGGTACCGTTCCATCAGTGTTGCGAACGGCGTCAGTTTGTCGTGCCCCATGAAACCCGAGTGCGAGAAATAGGTCTTCTGCTCGGCCTTGCGCCCCGTCACGCGCACTTTCGCCGCGTTGATGATTATGACGTTGTCGCCAGTGTCGATATGTGGGGTAAAGACGGGCTTGTGCTTGCCCCGGAGAATGCGTGCGACCTCAGTGGCGAGGCGGCCTAGCACCATCCCTTCCGCGTCAACGACGAACCACTTGTGTTCGACGTCGGCGGGTCGTGCCGTGTACGTAGACATCGTGAACAAACCTGCTCGAACCAATGCGAGCGAAAGCCCGCGGTAGGTACAGCGCCTCACTGGTGCAGGTTGCAACCCAGGTCTCGGCCGCCCCTTCAGGCGTTTTTGGACAGACATACAAGCTACGCAAGCACTTACGGCCTGTCAACGGAATGGACGTGCCGTGCGGAGCGAGCGGTCCAAGCGCCCCCGGGTACACTTGTGCCAAGCTGCTGGACGGAGTCCTTTGCACCATACCATGAGCGCGTCACGACTGATCAGCGTTGAACGGCCGTCCAGACCAGTCGCAATGTTGGCTCTCTGGCTGGCCGTGTACGCTGGTATTGTCGCCTTCCAGACGGGCGCCAACTCATCCCCGCTCGTTGCCGATTTGGCGTATATGCCGTTTCGGATGACGCTGGCGTACATGCTCTGGCGGGCCGCAAAGGCGTCCCCAGACCCATATGTCGCCCGCAGCTGGCTTCTTCTGGCGGTTGGCCAACTGTTCGCCGTAGCGGGCAACTCGACGTCGGTGTTCTCGGATCTCACCGGCGAGCAGACGACGAACCTCACGTATTTGGCGTGGTCGATACCAATGAGCGTGCTCACGGTCATCGGGTTTGCACGGATGATCAGCCCGCGCGAAGGGCGCGCGGTGCGGGCCGGCGATTGGCTCGATGCCGCCGTCCTTGTCGTTGCCTGCGCGACCATTGCGTGGTACTTCATCGCCGCACGCGTCCTCACGACCGAATATGACGACCCGGCCGTCGTGCTTCTCTTCTTCATCGACAGCGCGTCGAACGCTGCGACTCTCTTGTTCGCTACCACCGCATGGCTGCGTGCACCGCACGGACTTTCGCCCGGCGCTATGCCACGAATCGCGATTGCGCTGTTCATGGTTGCAGCCGCCGACCTCTTATTCGAGGCAATGCTGTTGCGCGGGACGTACCAGACCGGATCGCCGATCGATGTGTGGTACGCGGCGGCGGTCGTCCTGTTCGCGCTTGGCGTCGATGCACAATGCCGATTCCGGCCCGGGACACCCCCGCCAGTCGATCTGAGGCCGCTCAACCGGGCCGACGCCATCGTCTTTGGGGCCATCGCGGCCTCCATCCTTCCTCTCGTCGTCGAACTTTCGACAAGCGATACCGTTTCTCCGGCGTTCGCCGCGTCCGCCGTCGGGGTAGTGGCGCTCATGGTCCTGATGCTCTGGCGACAGCGGATCGCGCGGCAGGAAATAGGACTGCTCGTTACGACGCATCTCCAGCTCGAGCACCAACTGTGGCAGGCTCAGAAACTCGATGCGATTGGGCGTCTCGCAGCAGGCGTCGCCCATGACTTCAACAATGTGCTCACCGCTATTTCTTCGCACGCACAATTGCTCAGCTCCGGGCATGGACCCGAAGTTGCCAGCCAAGCCGGCGAAATCGAATTCGCTGCGGCACGCGCGGCCACGCTCGTCCGCCGTTTACTCTCGTTCAGCCACTCAGACTCAGTGGACAGCCATCCGGTGGTGCTCGGCGATGTCGCCATATCCATGAAGAAGATGCTCCGGCGCCTGACGGACCCGGACGTCACTCTCACATTTGAGATCGCCGACGCAAATTCCATCGTCACGCTCGCGGACGGCCAGCTGGAGCAGGTGCTCTTGAATCTCGTCGTCAACGCGCGCGACGCAACGGGAGCCGGCGGAGCGATAACCGTCAGCACGCGACAGTTGACAGTGAGCACCAGCGACCGCCTGCGCACTCGGGGCATCGAGCCCGGTGCGTGGGCCATCGTCGAAGTGCGCGATAACGGCGAGGGAATGGACGCGGCCACGGTCAGTCGCATCTTCGAGCCATTCTACACCACGAAGACTGTTAGCGGCGGCACGGGACTCGGCCTCACCACCGTCGCCGGGATTGTGCGAGCGGCCGGCGGCCACATTCTTGTCGACAGCGTGCCCGGCGCCGGCACGACCATGACCGTGTTTCTCCCGCCCGCAGCCGAGCAGCCGATCACGGAGGCGGCGCCGGCCGGTCCTGCGGCGGAACGCGGCACGATCCTCATCGTCGACGACGAACTCTCCATCCGGAAAGTGCTGTCGCGCTACTTTTCGAGGCTTGGGTACAGGGTCGTCGAAGCGGCCGATGCCGCTCAGGCCGTCGCACAGATCGAACAGCACCATTGGCGGTTCGACCTTGTGCTGACGGACGTCCAGATGCCGGGTGGCTCGGGCTTGCTGTTGGCAAAGCGCCTGCAGGCGCGCTCGCCTGCGGTGCCTGTGCTCTTCATGACCGGG
>JAQBYI010000032.1 GCA_027622655.1 Gemmatimonadota bacterium
CCTCGAGAAATGCATCAACGCTGGCGAGCGGCTCGTCGCCGACACCGAAGTGCTGCAGGAAATTCTCCATCGCTACGTCGCCATCAACCGACGCGACGCCATCCAGCCGGCGTTCGACGCGCTGCTCGGCGTTGTGGACCACGTGTATCCGATTGAACAGGCCGACGTCGAGCGCGCGAAAACGTTGCTGTTTGGGCTTTCGGCCCTCTCAGCGCGCGATGCGGTGCATGCCGCGATCATGCAACGCCACGAGATCGACCGCATCCTGAGTTTCGATGCCGGCTTCGATGCCGTAGAATGGATCGAGCGGATCGGGGGCGAGTAGGCCAGCCCGGCCCGAAGATGGTACTCCGTTTCGTTTGGCCAGACTCCCCAAATCGGTGCCTTTCATATGAACCGTTCGGTCTTCGCACTGTTCTTGTTCGTCGGCGCCGCCCTCCCCGCACAGCAACGACCGGCTCAACAAGGTCGCCCGGCCGCGACTGCAGCCCAGCGCCCGATCTTCGACGTCGTCGAAGCGACGATCCCGCAGATGCAGGCGGCGCTCACTGAAGGCCGCGTGACGTCGCGCGAACTCGTGCTGCTTCACATGGCGCGCATCGCGCAGTACGAAGAGCAGATCAACGCGGTGATTACCGTGAGCAAGACCGCTCTCGCCGAAGCCGACGCGCTCGACGCCGAACGCGCGGCCGGACGGGTTCGCGGACCGCTGCATGGCATTCCCGTCGCGCTCAAAGACAACGTCCACACGACGAACATGCCCACCACCGGTGGCGCGCTCGCGTTCAAGGATCTGGTTCCGCCGTACGAGGCAACGCTCACAAAGAACCTGAAGGACGCCGGCGCGATCATCATCGCGAAGACTGTGATGACCGAGCTCGCGAACTGGGTGGCCGGCGCGCCCGACCCGATGCCGGGCAACTACAGCGCCGTCGGCGGCCAGGGGCTGAACCCGTACGATCCGCGGACTGACCCGCGCCCGGGATCCAACGACGGCCGCGCGGTGATGGGAACGGGCGGTTCGAGTTCGGGAATCGGAACGGCCGCGAGCTTCTGGGCCGCCAACGTCGGCACGGAAACGTCGGGCTCCATTCTGAGCCCGTCGAATGCAAACATGCTCGCGGGAATCAAGCCCACCGTCGGGCGCGTCAGCCGATGGGGAGTCATCCCGATCACGGCCGACCAGGACACGCCGGGCCCGATGGCCCGCACGGTCGAAGACGCCGCGATCATGCTCGGCGCGCTCGAAGGCCGCGCACCCGATCCGAATGATCCCGACACGCGGAAGTGCACGCCGCCGGCCAACAACGACTATCGCGCGTTTCTCAAGCTCGATGGGCTGAAAGGCGCGCGCATCGGTATTCCACGCGCGAACTACTTCGAATCGTTCACCGTTCCGGGAACCACGCAGCGTCGTGGTGGCCTGAACGCCGCACAGACCGCGGTGATGAACGAAGCGATCGCCGCGCTCAAGGCCGCGGGTGCGGTGATCGTCGACCCGGCGAACATTCCGAGCGTCGTCACGCCCGACACGTTGAAGAACTTTCTCTATTGGGGCGTCTGCGCTGGGAGCGATAATCGGAAGGGCCAGAATGCGAATTGTTCGATCGACTTCGCCTACGGAATGAAGCGCGACTTCAACGCGTGGCTCACGTCCCTGGGCTCGGCGGCGCCGTTCCAGACGCTCACTGACCTGCGCTGGTTCAACATCACCAACGCCGACAAGGGCGCGATGAAGTACGGCCAGTCGCGACTCGACATCTCCGACGAGATCGACCTCGTTGCCGACAAGGCACGCTACGATGCAGATCGCGCCAAGGACATCGAACTCGGTGGCCCAAGCGGCATCGATGCCGTAATGAAGTCAGAGCGACTCGACGCCCTGCTCTTCCCGGGCGCCGGCGGCGCTGGAATTGCGGCCAAGCCCGGCTACCCGACGGCGATCGTTCCGTTCGGCATGGTTCCGAACGCGCCTACGCCCGGCTTCCCAAGCGGGTTCGATGCGAAGCCCACACCGTTCGGCGTAAGCTTTACCGGCGGCGAATGCAGCGAGCCGCGGCTGATCGAACTGGCGTACGCGTTCGAGCAGGCGACTAAGAAACGGGTGGCTCCGAAACTGCCGTGAGTTTGGTTGACGCGCGGGGAGTCGCTCGTGGAACAAAGCCAGTCCATCCGGCAGCGGCTACAGCAAGATCGGCTCAATGTGCGCCGAGTCACGGTCGCCAGGCACCGGGAACGCCATGGTTTGGAGAGACAGTGAGCCAAGCACCACCTTCGCTGAGGTCACCCGCATGAAGAAGTCAGTCGTGTCCACGATCATCGCCGGCGCCGTCATGGTCGGCTGCGGCGCGCCACCCACCGCCCCCGCCCGAGGTGTACATCACTAAGAAGGACGGGACGACGATCCGGGTGGGTCGGCCCTAGTCCTTTCAGAGCGGCGAGCGAGGCTCGCGAAAAGAACTACGGCTTGTGCGCGTGCATCATCCCACCGCCGCGCGCCAGCTCCATGTGATGCATCGCATGGTGGTCGCCTTCGGTCAGGATGCCCGCGAAGCCGAGCCCGCGCAGCATCGCCACAGCCTTGGCGTCGTTCGCGTCCTTGGCCGTGACAACGAGCCGCACGCCGTTCGCGATCTCGGATGACTTCGCGTTCCAGGCGCCGTCCTCGGTCAGCGCCATCGCGTGCATGGCTTCCATCCGCTTGATCGCGTCTGCGACCTTGCCGGTTCCCGTGATGTCGAGCTGCACACCGCCGGCGACGTTCGACTGCTTCACGCTCGAGCGCATCACCACGTCGTCCATGTCGATCAGGTGCTGGCGCAGCGCCTCGATGTTGACCTTCGACCAATCGGTAGACGGGTCGGCCTTGAGCTTCTTGACGATCTCGGAGATCGTCGCGAAGGCGGCCTGGCTCGGAGGCGTCGCAGCGGCCTGCTCGGCGGCCATCATCTTGGCATGGTCCATGCCCTGTGCGGCGGCAGAGGTCGGGACTTGAAGCAGGCCGCAGATCACACAGAACACGCAGAAGAGGCGAAGGGTTGGCATCATTTGGTCCGAATAAGGGTCGAGTAAGAGCAGCGAACGGGTGGGCTTGCTGCGTACTGTAAGTTACCTGGGCGGCCAGAATGGTTGCTGCCGTCTTTGAACATTTACGCCGAGTCCCCCACATGCGTATTTCGACCTCTCGCGCGACGCGCGCTGTTGCCCTCACGATCACCGCACTAGCGCTTGTCGCGTCGCAAAAAGCGACCGCCCAGAGTGCGCTCCAGACCACGCGTTCACAGAGTGGAGCCGTGGCCTCGGCTCATCCGCTCGCCACCGAAGCCGGCGTTCGAATGCTCGAACTCGGCGGAAACGCGGCCGATGCCGCTGTGGCCACGGGCTTCGCGATAGCCGTCGTCGAGCCGACGATGAACAGCATCGGCGGCCGAAACCAGATCCTCATCCGGCTTCCGAACGGCATGGTTCGCGGCATCGACGGAACGACTCAGGCCCCGGCGACCTACAATCCCGAAACCGCTCCTCAGGCGTCGTACGGATATCCCGTCATCGCCGTGCCGGGTGTCGTGGCCGGCCTGCTCCGGCTGCACAACGAACACGGATCGCTGCCGCTCGCCACAGTGATGGCGCCGGCCATCGACTACGCCGAGAACGGATATCGCCTCCTCCCCGGCGAGGCCGGGCGACAAGCAGCCAACGCGCGGCAGAGCGCAGAGTTCCCCGCCACCGCCGCGATCTACCTGAACGCGGATGGCACGCCGCGACGCGCGGGCGAAATGCTCATCCAGAAGGATTACGCGAATACGCTTCGCGCCATCGCAAAGGGCGGCGCCGATGAGTTCTACCACGGCACGATCGCGAAGGCGATGGCCGCAGATCTCACAGCGAACAAGACCGCTGTGGACATGGCGGCGATCGAGAACTACAAGGCAGTTGACGCACGTATTGTGCGCAGTACGTATCGCGGCTACGAAATCGTAGGTATGGACGTCCCGACGGCTGGGAGCGTCGTCATTCAGGCGCTGAACGTGATGGAACGATTCGACCCGAAGTCCATGTCGGCGGCACAGTGGGCGGCCGTTGAAGGACAGGCGCTCGGAATCGCCAGCCGTGAAATGCGCGTTCTTGGCTCCGACACAGCGGCCGCGCGCGCCACGTCGAAGGAGTGGGCTGGCCAGATCGCCCCGAAAATTCGCACGCCGACGCAAATTCCGAAGGAGGGCGGGCCCTCGCTTCCGGCGCTCGATCCCGTCTTCGACCACGAAGGCCACACCACGCACCTCACGGCCGCCGACACGAGCGGAATGTTCGTCGCGCTCACGCAGACACTCGGCCCCAACATGGGATCTTCGGTCGTGACGCCGGGCCTCGGCTTCCTCTACGCCGCCACGCTTGGCGGCTACCTCGGCAAGATGGAGCCCGGCGAGCGAGCGCGGTCGTTCATCTCGCCGATGATGGTGCTGAAGGATGGCGTCCCCGTGCTCGCACTTGGCGCGGCAGGTGGCGCACGCATCGTGTCGGGTGTGCTCGAGGTGATCTCGAGAATGATCGACGGCGGGATGTCTCTCTCGGACGCACTCGCCGCGCCCCGCGTTCATATGAACACGAACGGAACGCTCGATCTCGAGACTACACCGGGAATCGGGTGGACGCCGGCCGATGTGGAGCAGATCAAGGCGCTCGGAATCAAGGTGACCGAGACGCCGCGCGCGGGCTCGTTCAGCCGCGTGCACGCGGTTCAGTTCGACGCGGCCACGAAGACGTGGATCGGCGGCGCCGACCCGGATTGGGAAGGAAGCGCACAGTCACCCGCGTCACGGCGCGGCCGTGGTGGCGAGCCGCCGCCGAGGCAGTAGTCGAGACACAGCTAGCTACCGACCAAGCCGCCACCACGGCACCAGTTGGCGCCCGGCGGGTCTGATTGATCGAGGCCCGCCGGTTTCGCCCCGGCCTGCCAAGTGGCAGATTCAAGACCTGTCCCAGAGGAGATTCGATGCGTCGCGTGTCAATTATTGCTGTTGCAGGAGCGATAGTCCTTGTTGCCAGTTCGGTCTCGGCCCAGGGTCGTGGCGGCGGACGAGGCGGTCGGGGAACGCCCATTCAGGCCGGCGAGCAATGCCCCGCCGGAATGACCGAGATTCGGCCGCGCAGTTGCATGGCGCCCGAGTTCGACCCGCCGAGCATCGTGGACTATCGCCCGCGCTCGACGCTCAAAGTGGACGAGCATATGGTGCCGAAGGCGAAGTTCCCGGCCATCGACTATCACGCCCACGTCGGGTCGTTCCTCAGCTCGGCGGAGCGCCTTGCCGAACTGAGCGCACACATGGACTCGCTCAACCTCGGCATGATGGTCGTCACTGACAACATGACCGGCGACCGGCTCAAGAACTCGATGGCGGTCGTCAACGCCTCGCCGACAATGAAGGACAAGGTGCGCATCTTCACCGGTGTCAGTTTCCGGGGTGTCGGTGAACCGGGTTGGGCCGCCGCTACGGTGAAGCAGCTTGAAGATGACGTCGCCGCGGGCGCCGTCGGCATCGGCGAGGTCGGCAAAGGCTTCGGCCTCAGCACTCGCAAGGCGGACGGCACGTTGCTCCGGATAGATGACCCCGAACTCGATCCCGTGTTTGAGGCGGCCGGGCGACTCGGCCTACCGGTGTTCATCCACACCGCCGAACCGGAAGAGTTCTTTGCACCGATCGATTTCAACAACGAGCGATGGCTCGAACTCGCGCTCTTCGGCGACCGGCGCAACGGTCCGGAAAGCGGGCGACCGAGTTTCGTTGATCTCATGGCGCAGCGCGACAACCTCTTCAGAAAGCATCCGAAGACGACCTTCGTTGCGGCGCACATGGGATGGCACGCGCAGGACCTCGGCCGGCTCGGCAAGATGTTCGACGAGATGCCGAACCTGTACGCGGAACTCGGCGCGGTGCTCTACGATATTGGCCGCCAGCCTCGCGCCGCGCATGATTTTTTCGTGAAGTACCAGGACCGTATTCTCTTCGGCAAGGATTCATTCCAGCCCGAGGAGTATCCGTACTACTGGCGCGTGTTCGAGACGAACGATGACTACTTCGACTACTATCGCAACTACCACGCGTTCTGGAAGATGTACGGCATCGGTCTCCCCGACGACGTGCTGAAAAAAGTGTACTACCAGAACGCGATGAAGATGACGCCGAAGCTTCCGACGGCTGGTTGGCCGCGGTAGCAGCAGGACAAGGCCGGCGCGCAACCGAAAGGGTGCGCGCCGGTCGCAATTTCCGCCCTCGTCAGAGGCCCCACTATGCGAATCATCGTTTTCGTTGCCGGTCTGTGCGCCGCTTTGTCAGTTGCTGCCCCCACGGCTGAGGCACAAGCACGCTTCGACGTCCTGATTCGCGGCGGCAGCGTCATTGACGGAACGGGCACGCCGGCGCAAACCGCCGACGTCGGGATTCGCGGCGACCGCATCGTCGCGATCGGCGATTTGTCGGACACGACGATCATCGCCACCAAAGTTGTAGACGCGCGAGGACGCATTGTTGCCCCCGGATTCATCGATCCACACACGCACACCGCGGGCGATCTCTCCGACACGACGCGAAACTCCAACCTCGCTTACCTGATGCAGGGCGTCACGACTGTCGTGACGAACAACGACGGCGGCGGCACGATTGAGATTGGGCGCACGCTCGACACGTGGACACGTCAGGGAATTGGCACGAACGCCGCGCTCTACGTCGGACAGGGATCGGTTCGCGGCAGCGTGATGGGAATGACCGGCGGAGCGGCGACGCCAGCTCAGCTCGCGCAAATGCGTGCGGTCGTGGCGAAGGCGATGGACGAGGGCGCGATCGGAATGTCCACCGGGCTCTACTACGCCCCTGGAAGCTTTGCGCCGACCGAAGAAGTGATCGAACTCGCGAAGGTCGCCGCACAGAAGGGCGGCATCTACGACTCGCACATGCGCGACGAGAGTTCGTACACCATCGGCCTTGTTGGCTCGATCAACGAGACCATTCGCATTGCCCGCGAAGCCAGCATTCCCGTCCACATCGCGCATATCAAAGCGCTTGGCGTGGACGTCTGGGGCCAGTCCGACTCCGTCATTTCGCTCATCGTGGCAGCACGCGCGAGCGGACTGGAGGTGACGGCGGATCAGTATCCGTACACCGCGTCGGGCACGGGTGTTGGTGCGGCATTGCTCCCACGCTGGGCTGAGGAAGGCGGGAACGATTCACTTCGCGCTCGATTTGCGAATCCTGAAACTCGTGCGCGCATCGTGACCGAGATGACCGACAACATGCGTAGGCGTGGTGGAGCTGCGTCGCTCCTGATGACGTCCACGCGCGTGCCAGGAATCCTCGGCAAAAACCTCGAAGAGATCGCCCGCGAGCGGGGCAAGCCATCGGTCGAGGCCGCGATTGATATCATTCTCGCCGGCGGGTCGTCAGTGGCATCATTCAACATGAACGACGATGACATCCGGAACTTCATGGTGCAGGACTGGGTCGTGACCGGTTCTGACGGCAGCGGCGGCCACCCGCGCAAGTTCGGCACCTTTCCGAAGCTGATCAGCGAGTACGTGCAGAAAGAGCACGCCCTGACGCTGTCGCAGGCGGTGCGCCGGAGCAGCGCGCGAACGGCTGAGATGCTGCGCATCAAGGATCGCGGAACGCTGGCGGTGGGGAAGTTCGCCGACGTCGTGGTCTTTGACGTCTCCACAATGAAAGACCGCGCGACCTACCCCGAGCCGACGCTGCTCGCGGAAGGCGTGAAGTTCGTGGTGGTGAACGGCGTGGTAGCGATCGACAACGGCGTGTACACTGGCGAAACGGCAGGGCGCGCGCTCAAGCGGTAGCGCCTCAATTCCATTTCAGTCCGCGCAGCTGGTCGAGATTGATGTTCCCGCCGCTCATCACCGCGGCGACTTTCGATCCTTTCGGCAGCTTGATCAGTCCGCCCAGCAGCGCGCCGACCGGCGCCGCCGCCGCGCCTTCGAGCACGAGCTTGCAACGCTCCATCGTCCAGAACATCGCCTCGAAGATCTCCTTGTCCGGCAGCGTGACGATGTCGTCCACGTACCGCTGCACAACGGAGAAGTTGATCTTGCCGCAGGTGCGGACGCGCAGGCCATCAATAATCGTGTTGCACTCGATGGTCTGCAGCGCGCCAGCCTTCACGCTCGCCTGCATCGCCGGACCGTCGCTCGACTCAACGCCAATCACTTTGCACTTGGGGTTGTGACTCTTCACCGCCATCGAGACGCCGGCAATGAGCCCGCCGCCGCCAATCGGTACAACGATCGCGTCGAGTTTGGGCCAGTCCTTGATCACTTCGAGACCGAGCGTGCCCTGCCCTGCGATGAGCTGCTCGTCGTCGAACGGGTGGACGTAGGTGAGTCCTTCCTTCGCAACGAGTTCTTTCGCCTTCTCGTTCGCCTCGTCCCAGATGGTCCCGTGCAGCACGACCTCGGCGCCGTACGCCCTGGTTGCCGCAATCTTGGCCGGAGTGGCGTTGGTGGCCATGCAAACCACGGCGCGAATGCCGTGAATACGCGCCGCGAGCGCGACGCCCTGCGCGTGATTCCCGGCCGACGAGCAGACAACGCCCTTCGCCTTATCGGCCTCGCTCATCTGCGCGAACTTGTTCAGCGGTCCGCGGATCTTGTAGCTCCCAACCTTCTGGAAACACTCGGCCTTGAGCCGTACTTCGTAGCCGGTGCGCTCGCTCAACTGTTGAGAGGAGAGCAGCGGCGTCCAGTGGATGTGCGGCGCGATGCGCGCGCGGACGGTTTCGTAGTCCTGCAGGGTCAGGGAGAACATCGTGCAAAACTACGGCGCCGGTGCCTTGGATGCATCTACTGCGTGGCCGCGGGGAATCACTGCGGGGCCGCGGAGATTTTGCCTACCGTTTGGGAACGATTGCGACGACCCTTACCGGGCCGCCCGACCCCCCGACCGTCTTGATCGGAAGCGCGAAAACGGTAGCGCCGGTTGGTGGGAGGGCGGAGAGGTCTGCGAGGTTCTCGAGCCCCGAAACCTGTGCCGGTCCGAGCAGGGCGTGCACCGGGAAGCCCCTCGCGGCGCCGATGTCGGTGGAGGGCGAATCCACGCCCATCGCGACCACTCGGCGCTGTTCGACGAGAACGCGTGCCGCCTCGAGTCCGTAGCTCGGAAAATGGAGGGTCCCATCGGCGTCGCGTCCGAAGTAGCGCGTCGAGTCAGTCCAATACCGCGCCCATCCCGTGCGGAGCAGAACGATCGCGCCGGCGGGTATCCGGCCGTGCCGCGTCTCGTGCGCCTCGATGTCAGCTACGGTGAGCGCGTAGTCGCGATTCGCCGCCGCTTTCGCCACCACGTCGATGACAACGGCCGGGGCGATGAGCCGCACGAGCGGAATTGCTTCGTTTGTCCAGCCGGCGCCTGCTGCGTGCCGCGGCGCGTCGAGGTGTGTACCGAAGTGCTCCGGCGTGAACAGGTTGAACATCGCGCCCGTCGCCGTCGCCCGAACGGTATCGAGCCGGAACCGCGTTGTCGAACCGGGCCACGCCAGCGTGCTCACACCAAGTTCGTGCGTGAGATCGACCATGATGTAGCGACTCAGGTCGATGGGCTGTGCGTGCGCGGTGCCCGCAATCGTGATCGCGAAGGCAACCATCAAAGAAGCCGTTCTCATGTAGTCGTAGTTGCAGTTTCTGTTGCTGTTTCTGTGTGCTCTGCGTGTTCTGCGGCCCCCATCAAGTCCCGAACCTTACGGAACAGGCTTCTTTTTCGCGGCTCTCGCCGCAACGAGCTTGTCGAAGTCTTCCTGCTCGAGATACGTCACGTCCACCCACGCGTGCGCCATCTCGTCAACGGTCCGATCGCCCCACCCCACCCACTGCTCCGGGTCCGGGTTGTTCGTGTTCTCCTTCGTATTGTCGTGCCACGCGGTGAACACGAGCGTCGTTCCCTTCGGGAGCAGCGGCGCCGCGTCATCGGCAAAGATGTAGTTGTTGTGCCACTTCCACTGAAAGTTGTCCACATTGCTCAGCACTTCGCGCCTGCCGTTCGGATAGACGGCTTCCATCATCATGGCCTGACCGCGCATGTGCATGTGCGGCTGGAAATTCTCGATGCGCGCCGGTGCCCGTAGTGCGTAGAAGTTCTGCGTGACCGTCTTCTCGCCCGGCGGAATGTCGAGCTGCGACCCCGCGGCGGCGTTGTACATCGTGAGGATGGTGCGATTCTTTGGCTTGTAACCCTTGGGGTAGAACCAGACTCCAAGCTCGACCTGATCATCCTTCACTTCGCGGCCAATCGCGTAGTAGTGCAGTTCCCAGCCGATCTTGGCGCCGGGGAGCATGAGCTTGCCGGCGTCCTCATTGAAGATTTCGCCTGACTTGCCGAGCGCCCACTCCATGAAGAGACCGGCCGACATGGGGCCCATCTCGGTCGCCGAGCTCGCGAGCCCGGTCACACCGTGTTCTTCCTGTGCGAGCATCGTGAGCACGTGGTGAACTACTCGGCGTCCGTCCGGCAACGACGGCTTGATCTCAATCGCCTTGACCCATCGCTCCTCGGTCAGTCCGGTTTCCGTCATCGGCCGGAACCACTTGTCCTCGCCCTTTGCGGTGCGCGTGAACGGCGCCGACTTCACCACAAGGTCGGGCGCCCCGAATCGCTCTTCGAACTGCCACACTGATGGGTCGGGCCACTTCACCGGCGGCGGCGCCAGCTTCGGATCGCCTTCCGGCGCGCCGGCCTCTACCCACGCCACGATCGTGTTGATCTCCTCATCGCTGAGCGAGCGGTCGTTCTTGTAGTCCTGGATGCCGACAGTCTTGTCGAGGTGCCATGGCGGCATCCGCCGCGTGGCGACGCGCGACTTGATTCTGGTGGCGGCCTTTTTTGCATCGGCGTACGTCAGCAGCGACATCGGTGCGATCGCGTCAGGCTGATGGCACACCTGGCACTTGGCCTGCATGATGGGCGCGACCTCCTTGGACCACGTCGGAGGATCGCCGGCGTGCGTGTTGGCGACGTTGGCGGCGAGAGTTGCGGCAGGCTGCGTGCCCTGCGCGCCGAGGGAAAGCGCGGCGATGGCAAGCGCGAGAGCGGTGCGTCGAATCATTGGAGCACTCCGGTTGGGTGCGTTCTGCCTTCTGTCTTGTGGCATCTGTTACGGCGTGACGGTGACTTTCGCGAAGCCGTTCGACCAGCAGCACTGCGAGTGCCCCGCGCCGGCTACTCCCGACGCATCGTTCGCGCGAACGCGAACGACGTATTCGCCCGGAGCGCTGAATGTTGCCGCGGTTGTTGCGAGGCCGGTTTCCGCTGCGGCGCGCGGTACGGCGTTTGCAAACGTGACTTCGCCGGGCCCTGAGTGCTTGAACCAGCGCAGCGAAACCGTCGTATTCCCGCGTCCGCGACCGGTAACGCTCGTGCGTTCGTTCCCGTCGTCAGTGGCCCAGAGTCTCAACTCCACCGGTGCTCCGACCTTCGCCATAATCGGGCCATACTTGATTCCAGCCGGCCCGGCTCCGCTCGGTCCATCAGCGACGAACCTGAGCACTGGCGGCGTATTGTTGCTCCCGGCCTCGCCCTCGAGTGCGTCAATCTGCCAGCTGGAGCGCACATGCCCGGGAATGCGCAGCGTGTCGCCTCGCACGACCAGCGTCCACGTCACTTTCTGTGCCTCCGGAAAGTCGGCGGGTACCTTCACCGCGAAGACGCCCCAGTGGCGGCGTGGATAGAACACTGCAGGCTGGCCACGATCGGCCGGGCCCGGTGAGAAGAAATTGTTCGGCCCGACGGGAACTTCGATGACCTCGGACTCGTTACGGTTGAAGTAGCCGAACGAGAGCGAGATCGAGCCGTCCGCATTCATGTACCAGCCTTCGTAGGCCGGGGTCACATTCTGGCCCCGGTCGCGAATGGGGGCGAGCGGAACGGATTGTGCGTCAGCGGGACCGGCCAAAAGCACGGCCGCCAATGCCACGGATCCGGCAAAGGCGGCGACGATGGGGGAGTGTTGCATGGGGATTAGCTTGCCGTTTTTAATGCCCTGTGTCAACGCCGAGCGAAGGGGCCCAGAGGACAGTGTCGTCCCCTGGGCCCCCAACCTGCTGCAGCGGTCGTCTAGAACGTGTACCGCATTCCAAGCTGCATCTGGCGCGGATCGCCCAAACCACTGCGGACCGTGCCGTCAAAGTTGAACAGCAGCGACCCGAACGCCGGGTCCTTGAAGTTGTTGCGGCCGAGCACGTTGAAGACTTCGAACATCGCCTCTACGGAGTTGCCCGAGCCGACCTTGAACACGCGCGCGAAACGCAGGTCCCAGCTGGCATACTCGTTCTGCCGACGGAGCGTGTTGCGCTCTATCGTGACGCCGTTCGCGCAGATGCGGTCTGCCGCGCTGCCGGCACGTTCAGTCGTCGCCACATTACCCGCACCGCACTTCGCCGACGCCGGCGATGCCGACGTGTAGGTGAAGCGGTTGTTCATCGTGATTCCCTGTCCAACCTTGGTCAGCACGAAGGCGTTGAAGCGGTGCCGCTGGTCGCGGTCGCTGTAGCCCCATTCGTCATCGAGGCGGTCGGCGCGAGCATAGCGGAACGTGAACGGATCGCGTTCGTTGTCGTCGTTCGACTTGTCCCACGACAACGTGTAGTTGGCGTCGAACACCCAGTTCTCAGCCTGGCGGCGGGCAAGGCCGAGCGTGATACCGTTGTACTTGCTCTCGGCGGTGCTCTCGACCGTGGTCAGGTCGCCGATTCCGTTGCCACCGGCGAGCCCGGACGACCACGGCCTGCCGAACGCCGCATCGTTGCGATTGACGAAGCGCGTCAGGCGGTCGGACTGCGCATACGTGTAGCTGGCCGATCCCGTGAGCCCGCTCGTCCCGAGCGTGCGCTCGTACGCCAGCGACGTGCTGATCGTGCGCGGGTTCCTGAAGTCCTTGTCGACAACGAAGATGCCGGGCTGGAACGGAACAGCGCCTGCGCCAGGTGCGGCGAGCAGGTTTTCGAGTGACGGCGGAGCGCCCAGAATGCCGGTGAGTGCCGAGTTGCGGAACATCGTCTGGCCGATCGACCCGTTGTTGTTGCGCACCGACGCAAAGTTCAGTGCCGCAACGCGCGCGTGGTACACGCCGGCCGACGCGCGGACCACCTCAGTTCCGTTGCCCTGGCGATCCCACGCCAAGCCGAGCCGTGGCTGGAACATCTTGTAGTCCGACGGAATCTCGCCGTTGGAGGGGAACGTGTACGTCCCTGTTGAGTTCGTCACCGTCTTGCCGATGAACGGCGCAAAGAAGACGCTCGACGGATCGGTCAGCACGTCCGGCTGCTTTTCGCCTTCCCAACGCAGACCGTAATTCACGGTCAGGCGGTCCGTCGGCTTCCACGAGTCCTGGATGAAGACCGACATGTCCGTCTGCGGAATGTCCTGTGTACCCGACTCTTCCACCGAACGGCCACCAACACCGGCCTGCTGCAGATAGAGCAGCACCGGGCCGGTGATGTTCGCGCCCCCCGGGCATGCACCCGAGTTGGAGGTCGAGCCGTTCGAGCACTCGACATACCCGTTGCCCTGCGTGGCGTAGTTGATGAAGCCGTCAACGCTGCTGAAGATGTAGCGGCCGTTGGCGAACCCGATGAAGGTCTGGTTCGAGCTGACGCGGTTGATCTCGGCGCCGACCTTGAACAGGTGGTCGCCGCGCGCCCATGTGATGTTGTTCAGGAGCTGAACGCGCGTGTCGTAGTACTCGACCGGAATGAAGAACGGCCGGCCGATGCGGAACGCATTACCGAAGTCCATCGCGATGTCAGGAAAGTCACGTCCGCCCGGGAGCGTCGGCGCATCGTAGTCGCGCGGCCGGTCTTCGCGTGCCACCTGGAACCTGAACTCGTTCGAAACGTTGTTCGAGAACTGCGTGGAGAGCTGCCCGCTCAGTGCGTTGGAGTACGCCTTTTCGATTGCATTGGCGCTGGCGCCCCACGTATCCACGTCGAACGTGCCGTTCACCTGCTTCGAGTTGGTGAAGTTGTATTTCGCCAAGAAGACGTTGTTCGGATTGACGAGCCAGTCCACCTTGGCAAGGAACACCTGCGCGTCATTCGTTCGGTCGATCGCGGCGAAATCATTCTTGAGCGCGCCGCCCCACTGCGTTCCGAGGAAGTTGGTCAGCTTGGTGAACTCGGCGCTGGCAGGGCGGCTCTTCTGCTTGGTGTCGCTGAAGCTCTGCTGGTCGTACGCTGTAAAGAAGAAGAGCTTGTCCCTGATGAGCGGACCGCCGTACGTGAAGCCGAACTGATGCTGACCAAAGTCGGGGTCGAGCGTGACGCCGTTGCCCTTGAGCTGCCCGGAGAGCGCCGAGCTCTTGCCGAAGTAGTGAGCGGTTCCGCCGAACGTGTTCGTGCCGCTCTTGGTGATCACGTTGACGAACCCACCCGCCGATCGTCCGAACTCGGCGTTTGCGCCCTGACTCGTCACCACCATTTCCTGCACGGCGTCGAGGTTGAACGTGAACGCGGGACGCTGGCCACCACGCTGCTCGCCGAAGAAAGGATTGTTGTAATCGGCGCCGTCAACCGAAACGTTGTTCGAGATTCCCTTCTGACCCGCCACGGACAGCACGTCGCCATCGGGGCCCTGCGCGATCGCTACGCCCGGCGTGAGGAGCGTGAGCGCCAGGAAGTTGCGGCCGTTGTTCGGCAGGCCGGCGACAATGGTCTCGCTCAGCCGCGACGCGGATTCCGTTTTCTCGACGTCAACCGCCGTGGCAGTGGCGCCAATGACTACCGGCGCGATTTCCACCGCCTGACTGGCGAGTGAGAACGACTCGTCGGCCACCTGACCCAGGCGCACCGAGACGTCGCGTCGTCCGAGCGGCGCGTACCCGATGGCCCGAACGTTCACGTCGTAAGTGCCGAGCGGAAGCAGCGTGCCGACGAAAATTCCGCGGTCCGATGTCACGACGCTGCGAACGAAGTTGGTGGCCTGATTGCGCATCGTCACTATCGCGCCGTCGACCGGCGCACCGTTGGCGGTGGTCACTGTGCCGCGGATGATGCCGGTTGTGGCCTGGGCCTGCGCGTTCGCGTTCGAAGAGAACAATCCGATCGTGAACAGCACGGCAATCGAGAGCCGCAACGCGCGCCAACAAGAGTTCTACATCGAGGATACCTCGGGATTGGAGGGGGTCCGACAGCTGGAAAAGCGCCATATCCGCCGTGCATTTCACGGAACCGGCGACGCCTGAAGCTTACGTGCTCCAGCGTGAGCAGAACAGCCCCACCAGCCCGCGTGGGTTACTTCCCGTTCTTGATGAAGGTCCCGCCGCGGAGATCGCTCAAGGCGACGGCAAGCCCCTCCTTCGTATTCATCACGATCGGACCGTACCACGCGACGGGTTCTTCAATCGGGCGGCCGGAAACGAGCAGAAAACGAATCCCCTGTTCGCCCGCTTGCACCACGACCTCGTCGCCGCTACCGAACATCACGAGCGAACGGTTGCCGGTCATCGATCGCACGGGGTTGTCGTCCTCGACATGCCGCTCCGTGAGCACGCCGGTCGGCTCCGACGCATCGCGGAACGAACCTTCACCCTCGAACACGTACGCGAATGCGTTGGCGCGCGTGTCGACTTTGAGGTGCTTCTTCTTGCCGGGTGGAACGAAGACGTCGAGGTAGCGCGGATCGGCGGCAATGCCGTCCACCGGTCCTTTCTTCCCCCAGAACTCGCCGATGATAACGCGCACTTTGGTGCCGTCGTCGTCAATCACCTCGGCGATGTCCTTCGACTTCACGTCCTGGTAGCGCGGGTCGGTCATCTTCTGCGACGACGGAAGATTTGCCCAAAGCTGAAACCCGTGCATGCGGCCCTGCGCATCGCCGTGCGGCATTTCCTGATGCATGATGCCGCTTCCGGCGGTCATCCATTGCACGTCGCCGGCGCCGAGCCTGCCTTCGTTGCCAAGCGAATCGGCATGCGAGACGTCGCCTGTCAGGACGTAGGTGATCGTCTCGATTCCGCGATGCGGATGCCACGGAAAGCCCGCAAGGTAATCACTCGGCTGGTCGCCGCGAAAATCGTCGAAGAGAAGGAAGGGATCGTATTCGTTCTTTTCGCCGAAACCGAACGCACGCCGGAGACGCACGCCAGCGCCCTCCATGGTGGGAACGGCTTCGACGACTTTCGTGACGGGGCGGATGGACATTGGGGCTCCTGCTGTTCGCTGCTGAGAGACTGGCGGGCGTCCGACGTCCGGGCGCCCACATCTATATAGTATCAACCGTGGCAACTGGTTCGCATCCAGCCAAGTAACGCTCCCCGCGCTGCCAGCAGCCCGCATCCGTAGATTGGAGGTTCAGCCTGCGGATCCGAATCCCACGGCAATGTGTGCCCGTAGGGAATGCACCGATCCGCCCCCATCTGTGTTCGAAGGGTTCATATGCCGGTATTGACGCAAGGCACGACCGCTCCGATCGCCCCAACGCTTCCCACGGCGCCCATCGTACTGGACGGCGCGACGCCGGGGTCCATTTATCGCGCGCTCGTCTCACAGCGCGATATTCTCGACAACCAGCTCCGAGACGTAACGCGGCTGCGATCGAATCTCGTGGACGATCTCAACAGCAGCAACCTGAGTCCGGCCGGCAGGGCGTCCGTCGAAGCCCGAATCGCCAACGCCGACGCCCGCATCGCCGACCTCGACCAACAGATCGCGCAAACCGATGCGAATGTGGCTCAGGCGGCAGCGGTTCCCGGAGCGACCGTCCGCCCGCCAAGCCCGCCGCGCGACGGGCCGCCCGAAGAAGTCTTCGTGCTCAGCGCGCTATTCATGTTCATTGTGATTCTTCCGATGAGCCTTGCGTTCGCGCGTCGCATCTGGCGAAGGTCGGCGCGCGTCGAAGTACGAATGCCGGCCGAAATGGGCGAGCGCATGGAGTCACTTGAACGCGGTGTGGAAGCGGTCGCGCTGGAAGTGGAGCGTATCGGCGAAGGACAGAGATTCGTCACGCAGGCGCTTACGCAGCGCGGCGAGATCCGCGGTGCCGGCGCGGCTGAGCCCGTCCCCGTGCCACTGCGGGATCGCGTCGAAGAGCGCCTCTAACAGAGCGCGAGCGCGACACTACAACAGAGCGTCCTCTATGTGACGAACGGTGGGCGCGTGCGCCTGGCCATTCAGCACGAGCATCGAAGTGAGCGCGATATCGGACGCGAGCGATGATCCAACAGAGCAGTACTTCTCGATCGCGAGTTCGATCGCCCGTTCGGCGTGTGGTGCCTCGATACCGGCGCCGTTGATGCGGTACTCGAGTTGTGCGCTCACCACGCGACGGGCCGTCTTGGCCCGCCGTTCCGCCGTGACGACGATTTCGAACTGCTCGGCCGGCGTACGGCGCTTTTCCAGATACTCGAGAACGTCAACGGCTGAACAGGCAGCAAGCGCGCCGAGCAGTGTATCGACCGGTCCTGTGCCGGCCTTCTTGTCTGCGTCAATGATGATCGGCGCGCCAGTGGTGCCGCGAACTTCGAAACGCTGATCTGCTTGCCACGTCGCGGTGACGGTCGTGGTGGGACCGGGAAGCGTTGGCTCAGTCATTGGATCGGGAAATCTATCGCCTGTCCGGCCGATCCCGGACTGGCCGCGGGAGGACGACCCGGATTCGCCGATGTCGGCGCACAGCCATCAGACCGAAGCGTTGGTGCGTACTTTATCCGGACACGTTCTCTCCTCCCAAGACGCAGGGAATGCCGATGTCACCGAACCGACGCGACTTCGTTAAGGCTGGCGCGATTGCCACCGCCGCAACGATTGCCGGCCCGCGAATCCTTACCGCCGCGCCACCGCGGATCATCACGAGCGCACACGCCGCGCCGGGTGAGCCCTACTCCGAGGAACTCGCGCTCGAGGCAATCAATGCCGCGCGGGACGCGGGCGCGCAGTACGCCGACGCGCGCGTCGGCCGCTACCGCCGCCAGCGACTCAGCACCCGCGAGCGACAGATCACCGGCGTCTCCGACGCTGAGACTTACGGCGTGGGCGTGCGAACGCTGGTGGACGGCGCGTGGGGCTTCGCCGCCACGGCGATCGTCACCAAGGAAGGCGTCGCCCGATGCGCGCGCGAAGCCGTGCGGCTCTCGCGCGCCGCCAAGCGCTCACTGCGCAAGCCGGTCGAACTCGCGCCGGTCGCGCCGGTGACGGGCACCTGGATCACGCCGTTCGTGCGCGATCCGATCGACGTGCCGATCGAGGAAAAGGTGGCTCTGCTCTTCGCCACCAACGAAGCAGCGCTCAAGGTGCCGAAGATTCGATTCTGCACGTCGGGGCTGCAGCTCCTGCGCGAAGTGAAAACGTTCGCCTCCACCGAAGGGACGCTCATCACGCAGACGTTCATTCGGTCAGAGGCGTCGTTCAGCGCCACGGCCGCGGGCGACGGAATCACCGAAAGCTTCTCCGAGGAACTCCCACCGCGCTCGCAGGGATGGGAGTACATCGAAGAACTCGACCTCCCCGGGCACGCCGCCGAGTGGGCACAACTGGCGGTGGAGAAGCTGACGGCGAAGAGCGTGGACGCCGGCGCGTACAATCTCATCCTCCAGCCCAACAATCTCTGGCTCACCATTCACGAGTCGATCGGACATCCGACAGAACTCGACCGGGCACTCGGCTACGAGGCCAACTTCGCGGGCACGAGCTTCATCAATCCGCCGGAAGAGATGATCGGCAAGCTCAAGTACGGCCCCGAGTTCATGAACGTGCGCGGCGACCGCGTGCAGGAACACTCGGTGGGACTCTGCGCGTGGGACGACGAAGGCGTGCCGGCGGACGACTGGCTTATCGTCGAGAAGGGGATCTTCAAGGAGTACCAGACGACGCGCGAACAGGCAGCGTGGGTTGAACCGCTCACGGGCGTGAAGCGGTCGCACGGCTGCTCGTACGCTGACTCATGGAGCTCGGTGCAGTTCCAGCGGATGCCCAACATCTCGCTCAATCCCGCCGCCGCCGATGTCACGCTCGACGACATCGTCTCGTCGACGGATCGCGGCATCATGATTCGCAACGCAGGCTCGTGGTCCATCGATCACCAGCGCTACAACTTCTCGTTTTCCGGCCAAGTGTTTTACGACATCAAGGGCGGCAAGATCACCGGAATGCTCAAGGACGTGGCGTACCAGGCGTCTACTCCGGTGTTCTGGAACTCGATGGACATGATCGGCGGCAAGTCGTCGTACTGGGTGGGCGGCACGTTCTCGGACGGCAAAGGTGAACCGTCACAGTCCAACTCCGTCAGTCACGGCTGTCCACCGGCACGATTCCAGAAAGTGGACATCATCAACACCGCGAGGAACGTCTGATGCCCGCGCCGAAATCGCTCTTTCAGCAGCAGGACGCGGCTCCCTCGCTTTCGCGCGACGATGCCAAGAAACTCACCGACCGGATTCTCTCGTTTGCCAAGGCCGACGAGACTCGCGTCAATGTGAATAGCGGAACGGCCGGCAACACGCGTTTCGCAGGCGGCCAGGTAACCACGTCAGGGAGCGTCTCGAATACGACGGTCACCGTGGTCAGCACGATCGGGCGGAAGCGCGCGTCGGCGACGACCAACGTGCTCGACGACGAAAGCCTGCGGCGCACGGTTGATCTCGCCGAACGTCTGGCCCGGCTTTCGCCTGACGATCCGGAGCTGATGCCTGAGCTCGGGCCACAGCAGTACCTCACGATTCAGAACCGGTTCGAGAGCACCGCCGGCCTCACGGCCGAACAACGCGTCACAGCTGCCAATGCGGTGATCGCGGCGGGCGAGGACACGTGGAAGGGTGCGAACGCGGTTGGCTCGCTCTTCACCGCGGGATTTCTCAATATCAATGCCTCGGCGAACGTGGTGGCCACGAGTCGCGGACTCTTTGCGTATCAGCCGTCGTCGAACGCGTCGCTCAGCAACACGGCGCGCACACCGGAGGGAACCGGCTCGGGTTGGGCGAGCGCGAACTCACGCGACTGGCGTAAGATCGATCCGGGCGTTCTCGGTCGTCGCGCGGCGCAGAAGGCAGTGCAGTCGCGCGCGCCTTTGGGGTTGGAGCCCGGCTTCTACACGGTTGTGCTCGAGCCGGCGGCCGCCTCGCAACTCGTCGGTCAGGTGGCAGGCGCGTTGAACGCTCGCAGCGCCGAAGAAGGGCGAAATGCCTTTTCACTTCCGAACGGTGCCACCCGACTCGGGCAGAAGATTTTCGACGATCGCGTATCGTTCTATTCAGACCCGGCCGATCCGAACGTGCTCGCCGATCCGTTCGACAGCTCCGGATTTCCCGCAGCGCGAAACGTGTGGATCGAAAATGGTGTACTGAAGCAGTTGCAGTACGATCGGTATTGGGCGCAACGCAAGAACGTTCGCCCGACGACCGGGGGCGGTGGTGGCGGAGGCGGTGGTGGCGGCTTTGGCGGCGGCGGCGCGGTGCGGATGGCGCACGGCACCAAGACGCTCGACGAACTCATTGCCGGCTGCCGACGCGGCGTGCTCTGCACGCACTTCTTTTACACCAACGTGCTCGACCCGAAGAGCATGCTCCTCACGGGACTCACGCGCGACGGCACGTTCCTGATCGAGAACGGGCGAATCGTGCGGCCGGTGAAGAACTTCCGGTTCAACCAGAGCGTGATGCAGATGCTCAACAGCATCGAGGAAATCGGAAAGCCCGATGCGGGTGACGCGGGCAACTCGGCGCCCCCGATGCGCGTCACAGACTTCAACTTCGCGAGCATTACCGAAGCGATCTGACCATGTGAGGTTCTGCTTCGACGCCGATTTCGCGCTCGATAGCGTAACGGTCCGCGCGCGCCGGCTCGGTGATGAATCTGCCGACGACCTGGTCAGTGCAAACGGGGCGCATGCGATCACTCTCGCATGCGCCCCGTTCGTATTGCCGTGTCACTGCCCGGCAAGCGTAAGTGCGTGTGCACTGAGTTGCTGCCGTACTGGTTCGTTACGGAGCCACGCAAATCATCCAGGCGACGAAAGGCACGTTGATCAGATTTGGATTGCCGACACGTATCTTCCACATCGACAAATCTGGGCTAGGAAAGTCTGGGGTTGGACCGGCGATCACTGTCAGATCATCCAGAGCCCCGGGGATGATAAAGGGGACGAATGCACCGGCTGCGACGCCCAGCTTGCCCTCGCCGCAGACGAGCGGGACTTCGGCGGTGCTAAGTGGGCCGACAGAAGCGGGAAGGAGGTTGCTGACCGTCTCCAGCCCCGTACCTGTCGTGCCGCCCCCGCCGCCGCCCGTCGGGCCGGCTGGTCCCGCTGCGCCCGGCGGTCCCTGTTCGCCCGGCAGTCCCGGTGCGCCAGGCGGACCTGCGATGTTCCAAACGAGAAGAGTTTCATTCTTCTTGTCGCAGCCGTCGTCCCCGGCGAGCCGAAGCTCTCCCGCCTTGTTCTTCACGCAAACTTTGATCTCGCTGCTCTGAGCTGCCAGCGGCGCGGGTGCCACGGCGAGCGCGCCTACCACGAGGCCGCCGAACAGCGCGAATGTGAACCTGTTGCATTTCGGATTCTGCACTTCGATCCTCCGCGGCCACCGCCAAGCTGGACACACCCCCGCCCTCGGAGCCAACTTTGTCCGAGCCCCCACCCGAAATCGTGCACACAACCGAACAACTCAACACCGCCCTCGCGGGCCGGTACGTCATTGATCGCCTTGTGGGCGAAGGCGGCATGGCGACCGTCTACCTCGCGCGCGACATCAAGCACGACCGCCAGGTAGCGCTCAAAGTCCTGAAGCCGGAACTCGGCGCGGTGCTCGGCGTCGAACGGTTCCTCGCAGAGATCAAAGTTACGGCGAACCTGCAGCACCCCAACCTGCTGCCGCTGTTCGATTCCGGTGAAGCGGGCGGACTCCTCTTCTATGTGATGCCGTTCGTCGAGGGCGAGTCGCTCCGCGCCAAACTCGACCGCGAGAAGCAACTCCCGATCGATGAAGCCGTGCGGCTCGCGCTCGCCATCGCGAGTGCACTCGACTACGCCCATCGCCAAGGCGTGATCCACCGCGACCTGAAGCCAGAGAACATTCTTCTGCACGACGGCCAGCCGGTGATCGCGGACTTCGGCATCGCACTCGCCGTATCAAACGCGGGTGGCGCACGTGTGACTCAGACAGGCCTCTCGCTCGGCACGCCGCAGTACATGAGCCCCGAACAGGCTGCCGGCGACCGCGCGATCGATGCACGCAGCGACATCTATTCGCTGGACCTATGAAATGATTGCAGGCGAGGCGCCGCACTCGGGCACCACGGCGCAGGCAATCATTGCCAAGCTGATGACCGCCGAGCCGTTGCCGCTCTCGACATTGCGCAGCAGTTCGCCCGTGCACGTCGAGATCGCGGTGCAGAAGGCGCTCGCCAAACTCCCGGCCGATCGGTACTCGTCGGCACGCGAGTTTGCCGACGCGCTTGAAGGAAAAGGTTTCACGCTCGCGGCGCACACGACTGCCGCGCACGCCGGGCCAGCAGCGGCAGGTTCCGTCGCGCGGCATCCGCTCGTGATCGGGCTCGCCGCCATTGCGGTAATCGCGACAGGGGTTGCCGCGTATCAATGGTCGATCGCGTACGGCGCGCCGGAGCGAACATCGGTCCGATTCTACGTCCCGCTCGCCACGTCGATGGTCACCGGCGGGGTGTTGGCCGCGGGCACGAACATAGCGGTATCGCCGGACGGCAACACGATAGCGTTCGTCGCACCCGATGGCGCCGGTTCCTCCAGCGTGTTCATCCGCACGCTGGCCGACGCCGAATCACGCCCGCTTGCGGGAACCGATGGTGCACAGGAACCGTTCTTCTCCTATGATGGCCAGTGGATCGGGTTCTTCGTGGGTGGTTCACTCTCGAAGATTCCGATTGGAGGCGGAACCCCCATCCCGGTTGCCGAAGTCGGCTCATTCCCGGTCGGTGTCAGCTGGAGCGCCACCGGTGTCATCGTTACGTCCGTCGCCAACAACCTGATCGCGGTGCCTGACAACGGTGGGCCGGTACGGGTATTGGCGATGCCGGATTCGGCCGAGGGCGATCAGTATTTCCAGTCGCCGATAGCGCTACCTGACGGCGAGACCGTGGTATTCGCCGCCCAGCCCACCGGTGGCGTTCCCCGCACGCGACTCGCTGTCCTCTCGCTCAAGACCGGAAAGATCACCCGGTTGGACGTTCTCGGGGTTGCTCCGCTCGGGATTGCCGGCGGTTATCTCATCTACGCGACCCTCACCGGCGCGTTGTTCGCCGTGCCGTTCGACGTAGCGAAACAGCGGACCACCGGCGAACCGGTCGCGCTCGGAGTGAATGTCGTGATGCGCTCGGGGGTTATTGCCGAGGCGGCGCTCTCACCGAGCGGTACGATGGTATTGCAGTCGGGGTCGGTCACCGGGCAGGTCGGAACGGTCGACATGTCGGGCGCATTCAAGCCACTGCTCGCGGACGCAAAGCCATACGGGTATCCGAGGTATTCACCCGACGGTATGCGCATCGCGATCTCGATTGGCGCCGGCTCGCGCAGCGACGCCTGGGTGTACGACATCGCGGCTGGCACGAGCACGCGACTCACGACGGAAGGAACGACGAACGAACGCATCGAGTGGCACCCCGACGGCACGCGCGTGCTCTACCGAACCGATCGCGGCGCGCGATCGGCATTCTGGTGGCAGCCCGCCGATCTCAGCACTCCGGCCGCTCCGCTGTTGGCGAGCCTAAGCGACGACTTCTTCGAGGGCGTGCTCACGCCGGACGGAAAGTCGATCGTGTATCAATTGGACAACGCGGGAACAAATCAGGCCGACGTCATGTACCGCGCGCTGGAGGGCGACACAACGTCCAAGCCGATCGCCGCAAGCAACTTCGTTGAGGGACAGCCGCGGGTTTCGCCCGACGGCAAGTGGGTGGCGTTCGTGACTGACGCATCGGGCATCGGGCAGGTGGTCGTGCAGCCGTTCCCCGGTCCAGGGCCACGCGTGCAGGTGTCGGCCTCCGGTGGATCTGAGCCGGTCTGGTCACGCGACGGGCGGAAGATCTTCTACCGCGATGGCCGGCGGTTCATCGCGGCGACGATCACCACCTCGCCGTCGTTCACAGTCACCGGGCGCACGCTGCTCTTCGCCGATGAGTACGTCTTCGCCCTGTCACCTCACGCCAACTACGACGTCTCGCGCGACGGCACCCACTTCCTCGTGGTCAAGAACACTGACGCGGCGAAACTCACGGTCATCTACGACTGGCTGCCCGAACTCCGCGCCCGAATGACGGGACGTCAGTAAACGTTCGCCTGCGCGCCGGGCAATCCGGGTGCGCCAACCGCGAGCGTAGCGGGCGGTAGCTAGCTTCCCCTGATGCTCGAGCTGCTCACCAACGCGCAGGTCCATGCCCCGGAGCCACTTGGCGTCCGGCACCTGCTCATTGCCGGCGGCCGGATCGCCTGGATCGGCGAAGAGATTCCCGACCTTCCCGCATCACTCGGCGCCCGCACCCGCGACATCGAAGGCCGGCGGCTGATTCCCGGACTCATTGACGCGCACGTGCACCTCACCGGCGGCGGCGGCGAAGCGGGCGCGCACACCAAGGTCCCGCCGCTCGCGCTTTCGCGATTCACGCGCGGCGGCGTCACCAGCGTAGTCGCGCTCCTCGGCACCGACGACGCGACGCGCCACCCGCGCGAACTCGTCGCCGCCGTGCATGCGCTTCGAAACGAAGGACTCTCCGCCTGGTGCTACACGGCAGGCTACCACGTGCCACCCGTCACCATCACAGGATCTGTACGCGGCGATATCGCCGCTATCGAATGCATCATCGGCGTGAAGTCCGCGATCAGCGACCACCGATCGAGCCAGCCGACGCTCGACGAGTTGCTGCGAATCGCGAGCGAAGCGCACGTGGGCGGCGTGATGACGGGAAAGGCAGGCGTACTTCACCTGCACGTCGGCGACGGAGCACGTGGGCTCGCACTCATTAGAGAGGCACTCGAACACGCCGAGCTCCCCGCGAGCGTGTTCAATCCCACGCACGTCAATCGCCGCAAGGCGCTCTTCGACGAAGCAATCGCGCTGGCCAAGCTCGGCTGCAACGTCGACATCACCGCGTTCCCGGTCGCCGACGGCGAAGACGCGTGGCCCGCTGAGACGGCACTCGTGCGCTACCTCGAGTCCGGCGCTCCGCCAGAACGCGTCACGATCAGCTCAGACGGCGGCGGTTGTCTCCCGGTGTTCGACGACGACGGACGCGTGGCCAGCATGGACGTCGGCGATCCGGGCGCACTCGCGCGAACACTCAGGGCGCTGCTCAGCGCGGGCCAGCCGCTCGAACGCGTGCTTCCAGCATTCACCTCAAACGTCGCGTGGCTGCTGCGCCTCCCACGAAAGGGGAGCATCGCCGCCGGCAATGACGCCGACCTCGTGGTACTCGACAACGATGGAGGAATCCGGGACGTGATGGCCAATGGAGTGTGGCACGCAATGAACGGCAACGTGACGGTGGCCGGCTCGTTCGAGACGATGCACTCGAGTACCGTTTGAGCCCGGCTCAAGTGCCCGACGGCGGGGAGCGCGGCTGGATCATTCCGATCGGCGGCGGCGAACCCAAGGATCAAGAACCGGTAATCCTGGAACGATTCGTCCAGCTATGCGGCGGACGCGACTCGAAGATCGCGATCATCCCCACCGCGTCGAAGCTCGAAGACACGGGCGACCGCTACGAAAAGCTCTTCCGCGAGATCGGCGCCGGCGAAGCGGTCGTTCTTGATTTCGACACGCGGCGTGACGCGTACGAGAAGGGACGCCTTTCCGAACTCACCGATTGTGATGGCGTCTTTCTCACCGGCGGCAATCAGCTCCGCCTCTCGACCACGATCGGCGGGACGGACGTGGCGCGTACGCTTCGCGAAATGAACGCGCGCGGCGTGCACGTTTGCGGCACCAGCGCGGGCGCGAGCTTCCTCTCCGAACACATGATCGCGTTCGGCTCCGACAACGCCACCACGCACGCAGGCTCGGTCACGCTCGCGCCGGGGCTCGGCCTCACAAACCGCGTCGTCATCGACCAGCACTTCACGCAGCGCAATCGGCTCGGCCGCCTCATCACGGCGCTCGCGTTCAACCCCTTCCTGATCGGCCTCGGGCTCGACGAGGATACCGCGGCCTTCATCGGCCCCGACCAGACTGTCGAGGTGGAAGGAAGCGGCACGCTCACGGTGGTGGACGCCGAGCACCTCAAATTTTCGTCCATGGCGCAGGCGGGGCCAAACGACCCCGTATCGGTGCTCGGGCTCAAGATGCACGTACTGATTCGCGGCGCGACGTTCAACCTGCATACGCGCCACGCGTCGGCCGGCATACTCGCGGCTGACCGCGCCGGGGGTGCAGCTTAGCGAATGCGCATTGTCGATCGCTCGGTCTACGTCGGACCTTCGCTCTACGCCCACTTCCCGGTCATCCGGCTCGAAGTGGACCTGGGCGAACTCGAGGCGTGGCCAACAGCGCGACTCGGCGCCCCGTTCATTGATGCGCTGCTGACGACGCTCCCCGGACTCGCTGAGCATGGTTGCTCGTTCGGCGAACCGGGCGGATTCGTTCGCCGGCTCAAGGAAGACGAAGGCACGTGGCTCGGTCATGTGCTCGAGCACATCGCGATCGAGTTGCAGAACGTCGCGGGCATCAAGGTGACGTTCGGCAAGACACGCGGCACCGGAACGCCGGGCCACTACCACGTCGTCTACGAGTACGAGCAGCGCGACGAAGGACTCGCGGCGGGCACACTCGCGCTCGACCTGCTCGATTCGCTCCTCCCCGCCGCGCTCCGCTCCCCCCGCCCTGCGGTTGACGCCGCTGAGCCGTTCGACTTCGACACCGAACGCGATGCGTTCATTCGGTTCGCGCAGCGCAGGGCGCTCGGGCCGAGTACCGCGTCAATCATTCACGCCGCCGAGGCGCGGGGAATCCCGTGGCTGCGACTGAACAGCCATTCGCTCGTGCAGCTCGGGTACGGCAAGTACCAGCAGCGCATCCAGGCAACGGTCACGAGTCGCACGTCGCACATCGCCGTTGAACTCGCCAGCGACAAGGAGGAGACGAACCATCTCCTCTCGACGCTCGGGCTTCCGGTGCCGAAGCAGGCGCTCGTTCAGAACGCAACTGACGCCTCGCGCGCAGCAAAGAAGATCGGTTATCCCGTGGTAGTGAAGCCGTACAACGGCAATCACGGTCGCGCTGTGGCGATTCACCTCTCCTCGGACGAAGCGGTGCGCACGGCGTTTGCGGCAGCGCAGGAAGTCTCGCGCTCGGTGCTGGTGGAAAGCTTCGTCACGGGCGATGACCATCGTCTCCTCGTGGTGAACGGTACGCTCGTCGCCGCCACGCGGCGCACGCCGGGCCACGTCGTGGGCGATGGAAAACACACCGTCGCCGAGTTGATCGCGATCGTGAACAGCGACCCGCGTCGCGGCATCGGCCACGAGAAGGTGCTTACGCGCCTCCAACTCGACGCGCAGGCCAAGCGGCTGCTCGACAAGCACGGGTACACGGAGGAAACCGTTCCCCCGGCCGGCGAGATCGTCTACCTGCGCTCGACCGCCAATCTTTCGACCGGCGGTACGGCCACCGACGTCACGGACATCATCCATCCCGACAACGTCGATATGGCGGTGCGCGCGATCGAGGCGGTTGGGCTCGACGTCGGAGGCGTGGATTTTCTCACGACCGACATCACCCAGTCGTACAAGAAGCACGGCGGCGCGATCTGCGAAGTGAACGCCGCGCCCGGCTTCCGGATGCACAGCGCACCGAGCGAAGGAAAGGCGCGCGACGTCGCGACTCCCGTGATTGACATGCTGTTTCCGCCCGGCCAGCCAACTGTCGTCCCGATCGCGGCGGTGACCGGCACGAACGGCAAAACGACCACCGCGCGTATGCTCGCCCACATCTGCAAGATGGGTGGCATGACGCCGGGCCTCACCACGACCGACGGTGTTTACATAGATGGGCAGAGCACGGTTGAAGGCGACATGACCGGTCCCGTCGCCACGCGCACCGTGCTCAGCGACCCCGCCATCGACGTGGCGGTCCTCGAGATCGCGCGCGGCGGACTGCTGCGCGCCGGAATGGGCACGCGCTATGTGGACGTCGGCGCGGTGCTCAACGTGCGCTCGGACCACCTTGGCATGCGCGGCGTTGACACACTCGAAGCACTGGCCGAGGTGAAGCGCGTGGTTGTCGAGGTGGCGCGCGACACAGCCGTGCTCAACGCCGACGATCCGCTCTGCCTCAAGATGGCGTCGTACACGGAGGCGAAGCATCTCTGCTACGTGACCACTGATCCGGAGCACGCGCTCGTGCGCGAGCACATCCGCGCCGGCGGCCGCGCCGTCTCGCTCGAGAGCGGCGTCAACGGTGAGATGATCACCATCTACGACAAGGGAGCGCACATTCCGCTCCTCTGGACGCACCTGATTCCCGCGACGATTGAAGGACGTGCACAGCACAACGTGGTGAACGCGATGTTCGCCGCGGCGATGGGTTTCTCGATGGGGCTCAAGCTCGAGGTCATCCGGCAGGGATTGAGCACGTTCGACACGACGTTCTTCCAGGCGCCGGGGAGGATGAACGTGTACACCAAACTGCCATTCAAGGTCATCCTCGACTACGGACACAACGCGCACGCCGTGGAGATGATGACCGAACTCTGCTCGCGGCTCGACGTCGCCGGACGGAGGATCGTGGTGCTTGCCGGGCCGGGCGATCGCCGCGACGAGGATCTGCGCGAGATTGCACACGCGACTGCGGGGCGATTCGACCATTACATCTGCCGGCGCGACGACGGACTGCGCGGCCGCGACGGCGACGAAGTCCCCGCGATCATGTCGGCGGCGTTGCGGGCGTGCGGCGTGCCTGACTCGAGTATCTCGATCATTCCGAGCGAGGAAGCCGCGGTCGACGCCGCGTTGCACATGGCCGCCGCTGGTGACCTCGTGCTGGTCTTTGGCGACGCGATCACGCGCTGCTGGGAGCAGATCACAACGTTCCACCCGGACGGAATGGCGCGTACGGTAACGGCGGAGCACGCGATTCCAAACGGAGCTGCCCGCACGACCGCGAAGCCGCCCACTGCGGCGCGCGTGCCCCGTTCTCCGAAACTCGGCGCCCTCGTGCGCGACGACCGCGGCGTGCGCCTCGCCCGCGAGAGCGAAGACTGACGGGTTTTGTGCCCCACGACGTAACGGCTCTGCTCTTCGAGGATTCGCGGCGCCTCACCGGACCGAACTTCTGGCTCGGCGAACGCGGCGTGATTCTCGATGCGGCGCTGCATAGCGAACGCGCCACCGCGGAGATCGCGGCGTGGCGTGATCGCGTCGCTGAACTCACTGGCCCGTTCGGCTGGCGCACTGAGATCGCCGTGCGTCGCGACGGATCGCGCGCGGTGCTCGCCTTCACCGCGCCACTCGATGCGCTCTACACCGCGACACTCATCAATGAGTGGGCCTGGACACTAGCCGCGACTGATGGAATAGCGCGAGCGGCGGCGATGCCACCGCCCGATGACGAGCCGCTGCCCGTGGAGTTGCCGCAGGCACTCGAGCGCCTGCATCTGCTGCTCGCCGCCGAAGCGAATCCCGCGCTCGTTGCGATGGCGGAGCGCGCGGCGCGCGAGAACGTGCCGTTTCTCTCCGACGACGAACTCGTCACAGTCGGTTACGGTGCGCGAAGCGAGACGTGGCCGGCACGCGCAGTGCCCTCTCCGGACGCCGTAGAGTGGAAAGCACGCGAAACCATACCTGTGGCGTTGGTCACCGGATCGAACGGCAAGACGACGACCACGCGGCTTGTGGCTGCGATGCTGGCGAAGGCCGGTCACACCGTGGGCTTCTGCTGCAGCGATGGAGTGTTCGTCGCCGGCGAGCAGATCGAAAGCGGCGACTGGAGCGGCCCCGGCGGAGCGCGTCTCGTGCTGCGCAACACTCGCGTGACCGCCGCCGTGCTCGAGACCGCACGCGGCGGCCTGCTGCGTCGTGGACTCGCCGTGCCGTACGCCAGCGCGGCGATTGTCACGAACATCGCCGAAGATCACTTCGGCGGGTACGGCATTCGATCGCTCGCCGATCTGGCAGCGGTGAAACTCTGCGCTGCGAACGCGCTCGCGAGCAGCGGCACACTCGTCCTGAACAGCGACGACGAAACGCTGCGGATGGTGGCCCGGAACGACGATGAAGCGGGTGGCGGTGTTATCGACAGCGCGACCTCGCGGCGCGAAGCGCGCACAGTCCGCGATCACGCCGGTCACGTGAACAACATCGAGTGGTTCAGCGCCGGCAAGCTCCCGGACTGGATGCCGCTTGTGAGCGAGATGCCCATCACCCGCGGCGGGGCCGCGGCGTACAACGTGGCGAACGCCATCGGCGCAGCGCACGTGGCCCGCGCGCTTGGAGTCGCCTCCACGGCAATCGAGATGACGCTGCGAGAGTTCGGCACAGACAACGCCGATAATCCCGGCCGTCTCGAACGATTCGACGTGAAAGGCGTTCAGGTGTGGATCGACTACGCGCACAACCCACACGGACTAGCCGCGCTGCTCACGGCCGCACGCGCCGAAAAGGGTGCAGCCCGCATGGGATTGCTGCTCGGCCAGGCCGGCGACCGCGATGATGACGCAATTCGCGCGCTGGCCCGCACTGCGTGGGACGCGCGGCCGGAGCGGATTGTGCTCAAAGACCTCGACGGCTACTCCCGCGGCCGCGCCCCTGGTGAAGTTCCCGCACTTCTTCGCAATGAACTGCTCATCGCCGGCGCGCCCGCTGACACGCTGGAAATAGTTCCGGACGAGGTCGCTGGTGTGCGCGCGCTCATTGACTGGTCACGGGCCGGCGACCTGCTGGTGCTCCCAGTACACGCACTCGAAGCGCGCGCAGCCACCATCGCGTTGATCGACAGGCTCGGCGGCGCAGTGCAATCTTAGACTTCTGATCGCAGACCCAAACCGAAAACGCGACGCAACTATGCAACTCTCAATCGTCCATTCATTGTGCACCGCCCTCGCCGGCGCCACGCTCTCAGTCGCATCGCTTTCTGCGCAGCAAGTCCGGTCCGGCTTCGCCGACCCTGCCCGCGCCGCAAAACTCCAGGCCGCCGCGCCCGCCATCGACCGCATCATGCGCGACTTCGCCACGAGCCAGCACATTCCGGGCGCCGCGTGGGGAATCATTGTCGACGGAAAACTCGCTCACATCGGCGTCACGGGCCTGCGCGACATCGCGGCCAGGTCGCCAGTCGATTCCAACACGGTGTTCCGCATCGCGTCCATGACCAAGAGCTTCACGGCGATGGCGATTCTCAAGTTGCGAGACGACGGCAAGCTCTCACTCGATGACCCGGCGGAGCGCTACGTACCAGAGCTCGCCGGTCTCGAGTATCCGACGAGCGACTCGCCGCGGCTCACGATTCGCCATCTCATGTCGCACTCGACCGGATTTCCGGAAGACAATCCGTGGGGCGATCAGCAGCTCGCGCGAAGCGACGCCGAACTCTCAAAGATGATCACGGACGGCATTCCGTTCTCGAACCCGCCCGGCGTCGCGTACGAATACTCCAACTACGGTTTCGCAATACTCGGCCGCATCGTCACGCGCGCTTCCGGCATGCCATACAAGGACTACGTGGCGGCCAATATTTTCCGTCCGCTCGGCATGCGTTCCACAACGCTCTCGCCCGGCGCCGTGCCCGCGAACCAACTCGCGCACGGCTACCGCTGGGAAGACGAACAGTGGAAGGAAGAAGAACAACTTCCCGACGGCGCTTTCGGTTCAATGGGCGGCATGCTCACGTCGCTCAGCGACCTCGGCACGTACGTCTCGACATTCCTGGCCGCGTGGCCACCACGCGACGGAACAGAGACCGGACCTGTGAAGCGCTCATCGTTGCGTGAAATGCAACAGGTATCCCGCCCCGGAGCATCGTCCGCGCGACGCACCGCGAACGGCATGCTCGCGCTCATCAGTGGCGGCTACGGTTACGGACTCCGCATTTCCACCAACTGTCTGTTCGAACACGTCGTTGCGCACAGCGGCGGGCTTCCGGGATTCGGATCGCAGATGCGCTGGCTCCCCGAGTACGGAGTAGGCATCATCACGTTCGGTAATCGCACGTACACGGGATGGGGTGCGCCGATTGATGCGGCGTTCGCCGCGCTCGCTGCCACCGGTGCGCTTCAGCCGCGGATGCCTGAGCCATCGGCCGCGCTCGTCGAGGCGCGCGCGCAAGTCACACGGCTCGTGCTGAACTGGGACGACCAGCTCGCGAAGTCCATCGCGGCGGACAATCTCTTTCTCGACCGGTCCATTGACCGTCGCAGCGCCGAGTTTGCTGCGCAGCGTGCGCGCGTCGGAGCATGTTCAGCCGGCAGCGGATTCGCCTACGTGGAGAACGCGCTGCGTGGACAATGGATCGTGCCGTGCGAACGTGGCAATCTGCTTCTGTCCATAACGCTTGCACCGACCGCAACACCGACGGTGCAATACATGGAAGTCAGGGCCGCGCCGGCGTCGGGCGTAGTCACGCGACCGCCGCTCTGCTCGGGTACGTAAGCGGCGGGGTCAGAAGAACGGCTGGTACCGCGGCTTCCACAGCCGATCGTACGTGAGCCCCACGCGAAGCAGCATGCTCGCCCCGGGTGTCCGGTTGGTGCTCACCTTGCCTTGGAAGAAGAAAAAATCGGCCGCGATCGAGAGTGAAAGCTCGTCCACCAGCGGCACCGAGAGCTCGTGCACCATGTTGTATCGCAGCGCGAGGTGGCGCGGAGTGTCGCCGGGCGAAGGCAGGAAGTAGGTGAAGTCGTTGTGCATTCGGTAGGTCAGGTCGCCGGCCGAACCCGCGCGCGTCGCTCCGCCGAAGCGTCGCTCCAGGTCGGCAATCGCCTGGGCGCCGTACTGCAGGTTCGGTTGGCCGAGGTCGTTCTCAATGGCCGCCCCAAGCTCCAGGCGCCGCCACACGTCGCTGCCAACCCGCAGGTATCCCGCCGTCGCACGCACGGCCATCTGCCTCGGATTCCTGACGTGAGTGGCGGCGTCCTCGGTAGGAGTGAACTCCGTGTCGAATAGCCCGCGCACGAATGGCCGCCACTGGACACGCGAGTTGGGAAATGCCGACGGGCGAAAGGTGACGTCGAGTTTGAGATCGTCGGCGGTCTCCGTGGCCGGCGGACTATCGGGACCGGGCACACCCTGCCGTGCGTAGGCAATGCTGAGGCCCACGTCCGTGGCCGTGGCGCGGCGCTCGTGAGTCGCGATGAAACGGCCGCTCGTGCCCACGACCCAGCTGTTCCGCGTGTTCACCCGGCTCTCGGGTACGCTGCTGTAGCCCGATGACTTCGAGATCTCGTTCAGCGACACCCAGAGCGTGGGCCTCACGAAGGTGAAGCTCAGCAGGTTGATGTGCGGTTGGCCGGGCGCGACGAGCGCGGCAATCCGGTCGATCTGCTCGCGACCCCTGCTCTCCCGGCGAATCAGTCGCAGTTCTTCGAACACGAAGTCCTTGAGTGCGAGCGCTGCACCGTCGTTCGACGGCACGAGATCGCCGTCCGCGCCGATCGTGAAGAGCCGCCGGACCCGCCGCCCACGTGAGAACGTCCGCGCGCGCGCGCCCTCGTAGAGCACATCGCTCGTCGCCACGCGGTAGTACGTCTGGTTATCGAGCCGGTGACCAAGGACGAGGCCGTTCGCCATGTCGATGCCGCTCGTCGCCAGCTCACCGCGCGTATCGGCGCTCAGCATCGCGCGCAGGTCTGAGCCGAGCACGTCGAGCACCACCACCTGATCCTCGGTCCAGAGCCACGCTCCGATTTCGTTCTCGTGCAACTTCCCAATGAGCGGCGGAAACTGATCGAGCCGGCGGATCACTGCCACTTCAGCGCTGGCGCGGAGACGCAGCAGCCGCGCCATGAACGCCTCCCACATCGCCTGCGACATCCGGCCCTGTCGCGTTACGTCGTCGAACTCGCGCAACTCGGGATACTGGTCGGCAATATCCACGAAAGCCGGGACCATCAGTTCACCACGCGGCTGACGCGCCAGTGTGGCCATCGCGTTGATCTCGCGCACCATCGCCGAATCGAGCGGTGTGCGGTCCGTCACCGGCTCCACCTGGTTGGCCAACGCCACCAGATACGGTCTGGGCATCTCCGGCCGCGTGGCGAAACTGAGGTCGAGACGACCCACGACCACGCCATTCGCGGCGCTTCGCGCCACGAGCGCTGGGGCGCCGGGTCGCGCAAACGGGCGCTCGGGCAAGTACACGCGCGTGAGCGTGCGCTCCGGCGCCCACCGCACGGGCATGTCTGCCACGATCGCGTCGACGCCCATCACCTCCTGCGCGATCACGGCGTTGTCGGCCGCATCGAGGTTCGAGAGCACCACGATCGAGGTCGCGCCGGCGGCGCGAAGCCGGTCCACCTCGCGGCGAGCCGCCGCCTGAGGCGCCTCGAAGGTGAAGTCGCGCGCGGCTGCGCGCGGCAGCCGTTCGCGAGCCCGGGCGTTCACGAGTCCCACGAGTCCCACCCGCAACCGACCGGCGTACACCATCCGGCTCGGCGTGAACAGCGACGAGTCCTTCGCCGTGACGTTCGCGGCGAGCAGCGTCAGGTCGGGAAACGCACGGCGCAGCGAATCGAGCGCTGCGGCGCCCAGCGCAAGCTCGAACTCGAATGGGACGACGGCTGTGTAGCCGAGCCGTTGCAGAGCGGTGAAGTCGAGGTGCGCGCGGTCAGCCGGCAGGAGGTCGAGGTCGCCCTGCTGGTGGCCGAGGTCCACCGTGATCGCAATCGCCCCGGCAGCCTGCGCCTCGGCGCGGATGCGCCGCACGATCGTGGCGCGCGGACCCATCTGGCCGAGGTTCAGCGGAAGTTCGAAGAGCCGGGAGTCGAGCACGTCCACGCGGTTCATCTCACCCACCGTCCATGCTGCCGGATCCGCCGGCCACACGGCACCCGGCTGTTCCACGATCACCACGCGCTGTTCGGCGGGCGTGCGGAGCCGCGACACCGTAACGCGGGCTTCGACGAGGTCGGGAAAGTCGAGCGTCCGCCGCGGATTGCGCTCCAACATCGCAACAAGGTCTGGCTCGGGGCGCCACGGATCCTGCACGAGCATCACGTCGGCCGAAACCAGCGCGCGCACGCCGTCGAGCCGCTCAGCGTTCGCATGCTCAGCAAGAACGAACGGCAGCTCCGTACCTTCCGGTTCCTGGCCCGGAAAAAGGATCACGATGCCGGGCGCACGCCACGCCATATGGCTCACGAGCTTGAACGGCGCGCCCTCAGCGTTGGCCTGCTCGGTGAGCAGCTCATGTTCGGCCTGCGCGCGGCGTACGCCGAGCGCGCCGAGGCTCCGGCCCGTGTAGATGATGGACGCGCGGAGTGTGTCGGCGGGTGCCTGCGCTGGTGCCTGCGCTGGTGCCTGCGCTGGTGCCTGCGCTGGTGCCTGCGCCGGCGCTTGGGCCCGCACGGTCGATGGAGCGAGCGCGAGCATCGCCGCGAACGCGCATGCGCTCGTGCAGACGGTGCGGCGCCACTGAAAGATTTCGTCTCTGTGTTGCAAAGCCGTGCGAGTGGGGGAGATGCCTGCCCTAAGGTCAGACGACACTCACGCCCAGTCAACCAACGGCCGGCCGGCGGGGGGCCCGGGCGCACAACGCTGGACTAACGCTGGACTATCGCTGGACTAACGCTGGACTGAACGACGCGAGGGTATGTCCCGTTTCTAGTTGAAAGTCAGGTGATGACTCGGGGGTCAACGGTCACGCAGCAACCTTC
>JAQBYI010000033.1 GCA_027622655.1 Gemmatimonadota bacterium
CGCCCCGCATCACCCTGTCATATCGACTCAGCTAGAACCGGTTGTCGATCGATGATCCAAAGCTGTATCTCCAGCCGAGCTTCCAGATGTTCGTGAACCCTTCGCCATTCACGAGCCAACTGGACGAGCCTTTGGTCGGCATGACCGTGTACTGCACGAACGGTGCCCACACCTTGTAGGAGAACATCATGCCGAATTCGCCGAACGCCTTACCCTGCGTGCGCGCTTCATCCACGCGCTGCAACACGATATCGCGATCACCCGGACTCGCGTAGGACGTGCCCTGCGGCGTCGCCACACGGACGAAGTTGAATGCGTACCCGGCGCCAAACCACGGATGGAAATACTTGTACTGCGGAAGGAACATCATTCCCGAGGCACCAACGCGGCGAAGATCCTGCATGTCCACGCGCCGGGGAGCACTCGACGGCGAATCCGGGATCGTGCTGACCGCATTGAAGTACGATTGTTCGGCGAAGACGTTCAGCGCGAACCTGGTGCGTGTTATCGTCCATTCGAGGCCGACCATCGGAGCCGTCGTCCGGGCGATCGTTGTCGGGAACGACGTCTGGCCGCCGTAGACGCCCCAGTACCACTAGTCCGGCCGCACGTCCCAGTCGGCCGAGCCCTGTGCGGCCAACGGCGCCGCTCCAAGCGCAGCTACGGAGAACGCGGCCAGAACGGCCCGGGAGATTGTGGACGATCGCATGTGTAGCACCTCAGCGCTACGAGGGTAACCAACGGTCTGGCAACAGATAGACAACGCCACCGGGTAGGCCTGTGGCCACCCGGCTTCTCACCAACCGGACGACGGAATCAGCAAGGTCGTCACGTCCCGAACGGGGCGCAACGGGTACGGGACCGGTCCTATGAAGGCAAACCGACGGCCGCCGCGACCTCGCTGATGGAACGTACAGCGAATTCGAGATCGGCTCGGCTATGGGCCGCCGATACCTGGCAGCGCAGCCTGGCGGTGCCATGGGGGACCACGGGGAAGCCGAATCCGGTGACGAAGATGCCCCGGTCGAGGAGCATGCCGCTCATCCGAATGGCATCGGCCGTTTTGCCGACAATGATCGGCACGATTGGCGTCTCGCCATCCAGCGGGTGCAGGCCGGCTTCCTTGAGCGCCGCGCGAAACCAGGCCGCATTCTCGTGCAGCGAACGGACGCGGTCCGGGTGTGATTCGATGAATTGCACGGCAGCCAGGGCGCTGGCCGCGACGGTCGGAGGGAGTGCATTGGAAAACAGCTGTGGCCGCGATCGCTGAGTCAGCATATCGCAGAGCGGCTCCGGTCCGGCAACGAACCCTCCGGCCGCGCCGCCGAGCGCCTTTCCGAGGGTCGACGTGATGATGTCAACTTCGCCCACGACGCCGAAGTGCTCCGGTGTTCCGCGGCCCGTCGCGCCCAGCACACCCGTGGCGTGAGAATCGTCGACGACCAGGACCGCATCGTGGTCGCGGGCGATCTGGAGCAACTGCGGGAGTTTCGCGATCGCGCCTTCCATGGAAAAGATGCCGTCGGTCCAGACAAGGCGGCGGCGCGCCGATTTGGCTGACCGGAGTTTCTCGACGAGATCGTCCATGTCGCCGTGCTTGTAGACGGCAGTCGTGCACTTGGTAATGGCCTTCGCCAGCCGCATCGAATCGATGATCGAGGCATGATTCAGCGCGTCGCTCGCGACGAAGTCTCCTTCTTCGACGATGGACGCGGTAAGTCCTTCGTTCGCGTTCCACGCCGACACGAACGACATCGCTGCATCCGTGCCCACAAACCGAGCCAGCGCTTGTTCAAGTTCGCGGTGGATCGTGAAAGTGCCGCAGATGAAGCGGACGCTCCCCGTGCCCGCGCCGAACGTCCCGAGTGCGTCGATTCCGGCTTGCACGACCGCCGGCTCGTTGCACAGGCCGAGGTAGTTGTTTGAGGAGAGAATCAACACCTCGCCCCGGCCTTCCATAGTTACCCGTGCGGCCTGCGGCGACTCGAGGTGATTCAACGTCTTGTAGACGCGGTCCGCTTTCAGCTGGGCGATCTGCCCATCGAGGTCCGCGCGGAAGTTCGGGTTCAGAGCCATGGTTTGTCGTTGCCGTTGCCGTTGCTGTTGCTGTTGCTGTTGCTGTTGCTGTTGCTGTTAAACCGTTACCGTCTGCCGTCAACTGTGAGCTGTCCACTCGCAGTTGTCGTCAACCAATTTCGAATACCACTTTCCCTGCCTCCCCCGACTTGATCGCCGCGATTGCCTCCGCGTGCTTCTCGAGCGGGAGCCGGTGAGTGATAACCGGCCTGGGATCGAATTGTCCGCTCCTCAAGAACTGAGTCATCTGGATCCACGTGTCGTACATCCGGCGGCCGACGACGCCGTAGACGGTAATCCCCTTGAAGATGATTTCGGTCGCGAGTTCGATATCCATCGACTTCGCAGGGATCCCCAGCAACTGCACGCGCCCTCCCGACCGGACAAGCGCGAAGGCCTGGTGTACCGCTGCCGGAATTCCGCTCATCTCGAGCACGACGTCGACACCAAGCCCTTCAGTGGCAGCCCGAACGGCTGACTCGACCTCCGTCGGGCGCACGGCGTCGTGCGCGCCCATCGTCTTTGCAAGCTCAAGGCGCCGCGGATTCACGTCGCTGGCGATGATGCGTGACGCTCCGGCGGCGCGGCAGATGCCCACTGCGAATATCCCAATCGGTCCGCAGCCCGTGATCAACACGGTCGCGCCGGGAATACTGGTGCCGTGCAGGGCCGTGTGGAACGCGTTTCCCATAGGATCGTGAATGCCGCCCACTTCAAACGAAATGTCGTCGTCGAGGTGCCAGACGTTCGTGGCCGGCATCGCGATGTATTCGGCGAAGCAGCCGTCGCGATCAACTCCGATGATTTTCGTGTTTGGGCATATGTGAGAGTTGCCGGTGCGGCAGAGGTGGCAGCGGCCACAGACGATGTGCCCCTCCGCCGTCACGCGGTCGCCCACTGAGACGTCGGCAACGAGGCTACCCACTTGTGACACCTCGCCAGCGAACTCGTGCCCAACGGTGAACGGCGGCCGGCAGCGGCCCGCTGCCCACGCGTCCCACTCATGGATGTGGACGTCTGTGCCGCACACTCCGGCGCGGTGCACGCGGATGAGCACCTCATCGTCCCGGATCACGGGGACTGGGACGTCCTGCAGCGTGAAACCGGGTCCGGCGGAAGTCTTGACCAGCGCTTTCAAGGGTCGCTCGTTGCGAGTGTTGCCGTGCGGGGGCAGTACGCGGACCTTCGTTCCGCGCGGACATTGAAACGTCGCATCCGGAGCGCAAAACAGAAAGTCCGATTGTAGCCGTCGTCGCCGCGCAATGCGACGCTGAACGCGCCCTTGGCGGCTACGAGGCGATTGCCTCGTTCAAGGTCGGCGGTCGCGAGCGCAACGAACTTGTGGTGATCGTGTCGAGCCTTAGGGGCGACATCGTGCGCAAGCCGGAACCACAGGCAACGCGCCGTACTCCTCGCTCTTTGTCTAAAAGATCGTCCCGATTTGCCCGCCGTCCACCTGGATTGCCGTGCCGGTGACGAAACTCGCACGGTCGGACGCCAGGAACGCGACGACGGCTGCCATTTCGCGGGGATCACCAGCGCGGCCGAGTGGAATATTTGCGCTGCGCAGGGCAAGGATCTCGTCAATCGGCCGGGATTCCCGTTGCGCCCGCATCTCGGCGAGCTGCGTAGCGCGCGCGGTGTCGAAGTGGCCCGGCAGCACGGTATTGACGAGGACGCCGTCACGCGCGACCTCCGACGCGAGCGTCTTTGCAAAACCGAGGAGACCGGCACGGGCCGTGTTCGACAGGATCAATCCCAGAACCGGCTGTTTCGCGGCCATCGACGTGAGAAAAATCATCCGTCCCCACTTTCGCGCACGCATCGCCGGAACCACCGCGTGAGCGAGGCGCACCGACGCGAGCAGATTGAGCGTCAGCGCCTGCTGGTATTGCTCGTCGGTCGTCGAATCGAACATGGTCGACGGCGGCCCGCCGGCATTGGCGACACAGATATCCACCGATCCGAACGCGTCGGTGACGGCGGCCGCGACTCGGCTGGCGGCGTCGGGTTGCGTGAGATCGGCCGGCACCGGAAGCGCGCGACTTCCGAATTCATCGACGATCTGCCGACATTGTGCGGTCAGTTCGGATTCGCGTCGCGCGACCAGCGCAACGCTCGCGCCTTCCCGCGCGAGCTCGCGAGCGATCGCAAGTCCGAGTCCGCTCGACGCGCCGCATACGAGCGCGTTCCTTCCTTTTAGTCCGAGATCCATGACAGACAATCTGCATCGCTGACGTCGCGCGCACGAGTGATTGGCAGTGAAATCTGCGCTGCGCGCGTCGCCGTGCGTTTGCAAATTTGCCGCCGAACCGCGTAACGCGGGCGTCCGGATGATCGTCGATAGTTCAACGTGAAGTGACTGAGGTACTTGCGCGATTTCGATTCACACACAATTCTGTAGTCAAGGGACGCGCGCGAAGTTGTCGTGAATGTTTGCTGGTTTGTTGTTTGCGAAAGAAAACTGAAGCGCCAAAAATTGATTTATACGCGCTCCGATTCTGGAGCCGTCCAAGCGGCGCCGCGGAAACGCGGAACCGAACCCAGCGATCCACCGGGGGATCGCCAGGGCAAACCACTCCTTTCTAAGGAGCAGTAAAATGGCTGCCAAGAAAAAGGCCAAGAAGAAGGCGAAGGCCAAGAAGAAGAAGTAGTCTTCTTAGTAATCAGAAGGGGCACCGGCATACCGCCGGTGCCCCTTCTGCCTTTCATATTGTATTGAGCGCCGCTCGCGGCGCGCCGCAACGGCCTATTCGGCGAAGCTACGCGACCGCGACGCAATCCTCGGCGATATCGCCCCCGGGAACCGGTCCCCAGACGTACGCCGCAAACATCGGCGCCTCGACCGGCAGCTTGCCGCTCGAAATCACGATTCCGATCGGTTCGGCCTGAGCCGCTTCGGACTTCCCGTTCTTTTGACTGCTCGCGTGCTGACCCATCCTGCCTCCGAACCGCTTGTTTCTAATGGTAGTGGCCACTTGTAAGTATTCCATAGAAGTGCAGGTAGAGTGCCATCCGCCGCCTTTGCGTAAGTGACGATCTGATAACTGCTTGGAAACGCGACGACCCGCCTGGGGGGGCGGGTCGTTGGGGTATGACACACTCAAAGTGTTCAACGTGTGTCGAAGCGCTACATCACGCCCTTTCGCGCCACAAAAGTGCCCGCTGCACCAGGCTCAGGAACCATACTCACCTGCCAGCCCTGATAGTGAGCTCGGAGTTCATCCTCGGTCAGCGCAACTTGCCCCGCAACAATCGTTTCAACGAGGTGGACGCCGCCGTCGGCCGTTGCGCTCTGCAGCACGTTGATGACGCGCTGGCGTTCATGCGCACTGAGATCCGAAAACGCCGCCGGCGTGCAGATTACCGCCGAGACAGGTCCGTCGGGGCTCCAGTCTCGGAGATCCGTCGTGAGGCCGGTGATGCGGCCGCGCAGTCCCGCTTCGCTCGCGGCGGAGAGGACGCGTTCGACGACGTCGGCCTCGGGTTCGATCGCCTTCACGTCGCAGCCGTTCGCGGCGAGGTAGAGCGCAGATCCCTGGATGCGCGCCCCGGACACGACGACCGGCGCGCGCAGCGATGCGGGACCAATCGCGTGTGCGAGCGGCGAGTCGGACCGAAGTCCCCAGTACTCCGGGCGCTTCGGTTCGGTCGCGTTGCGCATGCGCCGCCGGCGCCAGGTGACGAACGCCGGAATCTTCAGGCGCCGCGCGATGAAGCGGTCCACTTCCGCCGCCAGCAGCACGTCGCGCATTCCGAGTTGCAGTTCTCCCTCGAGCGCGGAATAGGCCGACTCGGCAATGCTGAGCAACTGCGTTCGCGACACCGATTCTTTATACGCCTCGACTTCACGCTCGAGGTACATGTTGTACTCGTGGCGGAGCGACTGATGATGGCGGGGCGGGCTCATACGATGCGGGGAGTCGGCGAACGACGTCTCCGGTAGGGGTTGCCCGAAAAGTACCGGCGCGTCACCGTCGGTCAACGGCCGCGCGACGCCACTGGTGCTGTCCCGATGGGCGAGCAGCTCGCCTGAAGGTCACGCGGTGCCAGAGAAGTCAGCTGCAGATCCCGGCCGCCGCCGCACCTGCCGCACCTGCCGCACCTGCCGTTCTAGGCGGGACCGACTGCTTCGAGGAGCGCACCCTTGAGGTAGCCTGTCTCGGGAACCGTCAGCAGTTCCGGGTGGTCGAGCGGTTGTGCGGTGATCTCGCGCAAAATCATCCGTCGTCCGGACGCTGCGGCCGCATCCCGGAGCATATCGAGGAATGCAGCTTTCGACAGGTGATAGCTGCAGCTGGCGGTGAAGAGAAGGCCACCGGGCGCGAGCAGTCGCATCGCATGCATGTTCAGGTCGCGGTATCCACGAACGGCGCCCGCGATCGAAGCACGGTTTTTGGCGAACGCAGGCGGATCAACCACTATCGTGTCGAATTCGGCGTTCTTTTCGGTGGCCCGAAGAAACTCGAACGCGTCCGCTTCGGTGAAATCGATGTTGGTCGCGCCGTTGAGCGCCGCGTTCTGCCGGCCGCGGGTCAAAGCGGCCGCAGAACTGTCAACAGCCGTTACCGACGTCGAGTTGCGAGCCAGATGAAGCGCAAACGACCCGTGGTAGCTGAACAGGTCGAGCGACCGGCCCGTGGCGTGCGCCCCGATGAGCACCCTGTTTTCGCGCTGGTCAAGGAATGCGCCTGTCTTCTGGCCTGTGCGCGGCGCGGCGAGGTAGCGGACGCCGTGCTCGATCACCGTGATTTCATCCGGCACGACGTTCTTGATGTCTTCCACCACGCGCGGCAACCCTTCGCGCGTGCGTACGGACGCATCGTTGCGCGCGAGGATCCCGTCGCATTCTGTCAGCGCGTCGAGTGCCTCCACGATGTCGTCGCGAAAGGCTTCGACGCCGGCCGATAGCAACTGCAGGACGAGCCAACGATCGTATCGGTCCACCACCAGCGACGGGAGTCCATCACCTTCACCGTGAACGAGGCGGAACGCGTTGGTGTCGCGTTCCAGTCCGGCGCGCCTGGCGAGCGCCACGGCAATGCGGCGCTTCCACCACGACGCGTCAATCACGGCATCGGGATCGGGATCGAGCAATCGAAGCGAGATCTCCGACTGCGGACTCCACAGCGCCAAGCCAAGTGGTTTCCCGCGCTGGTCGCGGACGGCGACGGCGCCGGCACCAGCGGTGGGCGGCACGGCGATGTCGGAGCGAAATATCCATGCGTGACCGTCGGCCCAGCGCCGCGCTCCGCGCGCGGATACCACAGCGTGCGCGCCGGTCACGGCGTCTTGGTACTCGGCCGTGCCGCCGCGCTGTCTTTCGCCGCGCTGTCTTTCGCCGCGCTGTCTTTCGCCGCGGAGTCGGGGTTCGCTGGGCTCCGCACCATGCGGATTGCAGCCAGGTGCTCGGCGTACGTTCGGCGGAACTCGTGGTGGCCGTCGGGCGCGGCAACGAAGAACCGGTACGGCACGTTCGCTGGCTGGAGAGCCGCTGCGATACTCGCTGCGCCGGGTGAGCCGATCGGTCCCGGCGGCAGCCCCGGATTAAGGTATGTGTTGTACGGAGAGTCGACTTTCAGGTCCTTGAGAAGTACTCGGCCAGGGCTACGGCCCAGGGCGTAGTTGATTGTGGGGTCTGCCTGCAGCGGCATGCGAATTCGCAGGCGATTCATATACACGGCCGCGATCACCGGTCGCTCCTCGGCAATGCGCACTTCGCGTTCGATGATCGACGCCAGCGTGACTATATCGTGCCGGGTCAGCTTGAGGCCGGGAAGAATGGAGTCCCATGCCGGTTTCCACTGCTGCTCGAACCGTTGAACCATCAGGTGGACTGCATCGCGCGCTGATGCGCCGTCCGGTAGCGTGTACGTATCTGGAAAGAGGTATCCCTCCAGAGTTGGCGTCGGAATATTCAGCCGGCGCAAAAGGGCCGTGTCGCGCGCAGCATCCAGCACGCTTTCGGGCGTGATATCGAGCGCTTCGGCCACCACCTGCGCGATTTCCGACAGCATCAATCCCTCGGGAATCGTGATCGTGTGCACGACGCCGCGTCCTGCATTGAGCGACTCGAGGACCCTCTCCCACCCCATGGCGGGACGGAGGATGTAGGTTCCCCACCGAAGCGACCGATCAGCGCCCCGTGCACGCGCGTATATCGACAACATCCGCGGCGACGAGATCACGCCATGCGCGGCGAGTGAGTCAGCGGCTTCGCGAAACGGAGCGCCCTTTCTGATGAAGATCCGAATCTCGCCACCGCCGGTGAGGCCGGCGGGAAGGCCGACCACGAACCAACCCATCAACGCGGCGACGCCCGCAACGATACCCACAATGGCGAGCATTGCGAACCGGGCCGGCCATCGACGCTTCACGGTCAGGCGCCTCGTACGTTGCTCTGCATGGCGAACTGCAGCAAAACCGTGGCTGCCACCGCATCGAGATCGCCTTTGCGACCGCGAACGGAGCCGCCCATCGCCTTCACCGCGCGCATCGCCGCCGTAGTCGTGAATCGTTCGTCCACGAGACGTGCTTCGAGACCGGTGCGTTTGTGCAACTCTTCGGCGAGCCGCCGGGCCTCAGCGGCCCGGGGACCTTCCTCGCCGCGTTCGTCCAGCGGCAGGCCGACGACAAATCCGCATGCCTCAAGCTCGGTCGCCTTGTTCAGCAGCGTCGTCAACGGCACGCGGTGGCCCATCCGGCGGAGCACGTGACCCGCCGGCGACGCAATCGTGCCGGTGGGGTCCGAGATGGCGAGCCCGATGCGCCGGTCGCCGAGGTCGATCGCCATCCAGCGACAGAGTCGGTCGTCCGTCACTGACCCTCCGCCATGCGTGCAAAGAACTCCTCGTTGTCCTTGGTGCGCGCCATACGCTTGAGGAGAAACGCGATCGCGTCTTCCGGCGCCTGATCGCCCAGGAAATGGCGAATCAGGAAGGCCCGATTCTTCTCGACGTCGTTCAGCAGGAGTTCCTCCTTACGTGTGCCGGACTTCAACATGTCGATTGCAGGAAAGATGCGCCGGTTGGCGATGTCGCGGTCGAGCACCAGTTCCATATTGCCCGTGCCCTTGAATTCTTCGAAAATGACTTCGTCCATGCGCGACCCTGTGCTTACGAGCGCCGTGGCGACGATCGTGAGCGAGCCACCGTTCTCAATCCGGCGCGCCGCCCCGAAGAAGCGCTTTGGTTTTTCCATCGCCTTTGCGTCCACGCCGCCCGAAAGAATCTTCCCGGACATCGGCGTCACGGTGTTGTGCGCGCGCGCGAGCCGGGTGATCGAATCGAGGAGGATGACCACGTCCTGGCCGGCCTCGACAAGTCGTTTGGCCTTCTCGATGACCATGTCGGCGACCTGCACGTGGCGCGCGGCGGGCTCGTCGAACGTTGAGCTGATGACCTCGGCTTGCGGCACTGACGCAATGAAATCCGTGACTTCCTCGGGTCGCTCGTCAATCAGCAGGACGATCAGCGTGACTTCGGGATGATTCTCGGCGATTGCGTTCGCCATCTTGTGCAGCAGAATCGTCTTGCCAGCCCGCGGTGCTGCGACAATCAGTCCACGCTGTCCCTTGCCTATCGGTGCAATGAGGTCTACGACACGCATCGAGAGGTCGCCTGACGATGTTTCGAGCCGAAGCCGCTGGTCGGGATACTTCGGTAGCAGATTGTCGAATTGAAGTCGCGCCTTGGTTGCCTGAGGGTCGCGCCCGTTGATCGAGTCGACCTGCAGAAGCGCCAGATATTTTTCCCACGACTTGGGCGGACGAACCTTTCCACTGATCGTATCGCCGGTGCGCAGCTGGAATCGCCGAATCTGGGTCTGCGACACGTACACGTCGTCGGGCCCGGCCAGATAGCTGTAGTCTGGGCTTCGCAGGAATCCGAATCCTTCCCGACCCACCTCGAGCGTCCCTTCGGCGCTGAGTTCGGCTCCCTGTTCGAGCAGGGCGCGCTCGACGTGGTAGATGAGGTCCTGACGCCGGTGACTGGCGGTGGCCGGGAGTTGAAACTCCTCGGCCATCGCGATCAGTTCGGGTAGCGGCTTGTGCCGAAGTTCTGAAATGTCCATCTGGGAGGCGGTCTCATCGCGCAACGACACGCGCGAATGAGCGCGGGATGCAGGAAGCGGGGACGGGGGAAACGGCGGGCCGTGTCGCGTGACGGCAGCGAAGGAGGGGAAGCGCGATGCGCGAGGCGGGATTCGAACCCACGACCTTCGGCTCCGGAGGCCGACGCTCTATCCAGCTGAGCTACTCGCGCGCACACGTCTGACGTGTGGTGTGGTGTGGCGTGATGCGGTCCGCCCTGGCTTGCAGCGGGACGGGAAAGGTACCCGTGCCCCACGGGGGTTACAAGCACGCCCTCCGCCTGTAGACTTCCAATTAACCGAATGAGCCTTTCGCTCCGTCGGCCGCACGTTGGCCCGGCTGATGGAGTTCGGTCTGCCCCGCGAAGCCGCGGTGTGCGCAGCTGTGCCTCTGCTCGTTCCAGCGAACAACCTCAGCGACACTACCGAGTGGTCCGGATACCTCCAGACCGCCGAGTACCAAGAGACCCGGCGCCTCTTCGACGCCGCGGGGGCGACCTTTTCCCAGATCCACACCAGCGGGCACGCGTCCACCGGTGACCTTGAGAAGTTCGCGCGCCGAATCGCGCCTCGTCACCTCGTGCCGATCCACAGTTTCGATTGGGACGCGCACCTCGGCAGATTCCCTAATGGCCGGCGGCTGCGCGATGGCGAGGCCTTTCCGATCCCATAGGTGCGCCGAGCGGCGTCCCGCTTCCGCTGAGACCACATGATCCAAGGCATCCTGAAGGACATCCATCCAAACGGCCCGAAGCCCAGCTTGGAGTTGTCGTTCAGCATCGACGACAGCGCTCAGCTACCGCGCGGCGAGAAGGTGAGGGTCCGACTGATCGTGCACGCGGTCGAGTGGAATGGAACGATGCGGAACGACACTACCCGCCGTGCGTACCTCCACACGAAGCTGAACAATGCGCTGAACGGCTCGTCGACCTGCTCGGACCTGTTTCTCGGTCTTGGCCTCGCTCCAGATGCCGTTCTTGAGTTCCGCTTGGACTGTCGGGACACTCTGGAACTGGTTCGCATCGCAGATCCCGGCGGTTGGCTTCCAGGTCGCGCGCCAGACGACCGGTCGGCCGCGTTCGTTCGGCCCGACCCTCCGCTTCCGCATCCGCATCAGCACGCTCGCGCCTCCAAGGGAACCGATCCGCTTCGCCGTGCCGTACCGACGAGCTTCCCCTTCGAAAACCGCGCGGAGATCATCGAGCTCGGTGCTCTCTACTGGACGCTCATCACCGCCGGCGAGGCTGCCGAGGAGCGGGCATTCGAACGCGAGCTGCCCGCCGCGCGCACCCGAGGCCATCTCGACAAGCCATTGTTCGTTCGCCTTGGCCGTTGGAAATCAGTCCGGCCGACCAAGCGCTACCTGTCGAACAGTGAATCGCAGATCCGTGCTGCAACGGCCACGGCGATCGCTGCCGGGGACGACCGATCAGCCGTCAGGGCCCTCGTCTCCCTGAACGGCGTCGCTCTGCGCACGGCGACGGCGATGCTGCATTGGCTCCGCCCTGACCGGTATCCGATTCTCGACGTCCGAATCCTCGCGGCGCTTGGCGAGCAAGAGCCGAAGACGTTCGAGGATGTGGCGTTCTACAGCCGAGTCGGCAACAGGGTGAGGGACATTGCCGCGAAACACGCCCTCGACTTAAGAACAGTCGATCGCGCGCTCTGGGCGTGGGATAAGGTCAGATCGCGAGGGTGATCACTGCCGGTCCGACGCTTGGTACGAGCCTCTTCAGTTTGCATCGAAAATCGCTTACGCGAGCCCGACAATCCCGCCGAGCACTTGGCGAACGAAGGCCGCGCCCACACCGTCCTTTCGGAGCACTTCCGCGACACGTTGGCGGACGTCTGCCGACTGCCCGAGCTTCGTCCCGGCCTTCATCGCACCGGAGTGCGCCATCGCGACGTCCGCTCCGGTGACTTCGAAGCCGAGGCCATTCGCGAATCCGTCAATGGCCAGTAGTCCCGCTTCAAGCGCGAACTCCGGTTCCGCTTCGGCAGAGTCGCGCGCCGCACGCGCGAGCGTCTTCGGGTCCACTGGACTGCGCCGGGCCAGCGCGATCGCATACTCGAGGAAGCCGGCGTCTTTCGCCGCGGCGAACCACTTGCCTTCGATGCCGGGTGTCGTGCCGACGAGGTCGGCGAGCACCTCGCGCGCGACGCGGTCCGGATACTGCTTCGTCACAGCTCGGAACGTCGCGGCATACGATCCCGCAGTGTGCGCCCGCAGGCCGTAGCGCCGGTACGCTTCTTCGGCGAGCCCCGACGACAGGAGTATCGCCTCGCACATCGCGTCCACCGCCCGATCGTTGGTCCACGGGCTGCGACACACCTCGGCCTGCCGGACAGCCTCCGCCTTTCTCCCCTGAGCCAGGAGCGCCTTCACGCTCCATTGCTTGTAGGGCCAGAAGGTCTCGGTAGCGAGAAGCTGCATCAACTCGTCGAACCGCTGGCTGGCGAGAAGCGTACTCAGGCAGGCGGACGTTCCTTTGAAGAACGCTCGGGCCGGGCGCTCGGGCGCGAGCGCCCGCCGCGTGTCGGCCATCAGGCGGTCGGCCCACCGCGACGCGACCTCGCGCGATGCGCAGAGGTCCCCCCAGTAGTCCCCGAGGCACTCGATGTAGGGAATCTCGTCCGCCATATGCGCGGCCCAAAGGCGTTCAAGCCACGCGTCGCGCGTCGGGCCGTGACCTGGCGCCTGGGCGATCACCGGAACGAGCGCGGCGATCGCGCGGTAGACCGCGCTGCCGATGGCGCCCGACGAACTGTCGACCTGCTCCAGCGCGGGCGACACACGTTCGAGAAAGACGACCGCGCCTTCGGCGGCAAGTGCCGGGTCCTTTCGCGCCACCTTGGCGATCTCGCCGACCGCCTCGCGAACTCGCGTGACGGCGAGCCGCGATCCGCGCCATCCGAACGCGTTCCGTCGGAATCGCGCCTTGAACGCCCAGCTGTACGTGCTCAGCCCGCGCCCTCGTCGTTCGCGCGTGCCGCCAACTCGTTCACGCACGCCTGACGCAGCGGTCCGAGTTCCTGCTCGACGATTCTCGCGATCGTCGAATCGTCCACCGCATCGTACTCGTGGCGGAGCACATTGCCCAAGCCGCGGATACCCCGCCACGAGACCTGGGGCTGACGCTCCTCGATTATCGGCCCGAGCTTCTTGGCGGCTTCGCTGATCCGTTCGAGGCACCGTTCCACCGCGTCGCGCGTTTTGTCGTCGAGCTCGGCGTCGGGCTGCATGCCCTTCAGGTGGGCGCGCACCCGATCGATGTTGGTGACGATGTCCTGCAGCCGTTCGCGCGGCACCTCAGAAGGCATACACCGCCTGCGCCTCGGCGCTCGGACGCACATGAGGACGGAGGCGGTCTCGCCGGGCGACGTCGACGTCCTGCCCCACGATCTGTTCGAGGTCAGCCGCTATTCCGGCGTACGCGAAGAAGTCGTCGGCCACACCGGGGGTGAGGTCGACGAACAGGTCCACATCGCTGTCGGCTCGCTGCTCCGAACGCACGACCGAGCCGAACACCGCGACGTGGACAACGCCGCGCTCGCGAAGTTCGACTTCGTGGGCGCGGAGCTTCGCGAGGATGTTCGTGAGGAGCGACATGAGAAGAACCTACTCCCGAGGGGGCTGGCCTACAACACGCCCACGCGCCAGCTCGGTTCCTTCGAGCGGGAAGCGCGCGGTGCGCCGGGAAAGCCCTGCGCTCGCGCCTGCCAACCTTCCGCCAATGGCTACCAATAGGCTCCCAACAAGAAAAAGCGCCCGGCGGCAAAACCGCAGGGCGCTTCTCATAACAGTATCAAAATCAACCACTTCCATCAGTCGGGGCGACTGGATTTGAACCAGCGACCTCCTGCTCCCGAAGCAGGCGCTCTACCGGGCTAAGCTACGCCCCGATCCTCCCATCTCCCATCTCCCATCTTGTAGCACAGTGCGCCCGGAGGGACTCGAACCCCCAACCTTCTGATCCGTAGTCAGATGCTCTATCCAATTGAGCTACAGGCGCATCGCGGGAAGTTGGAATCATTCTCAGCGAACCTTGAAAAATAGACACGCCCCGGGGGCCGGTCAACGGCAACTGCTCGTCGACTTGGCGTCCCGAGGCGGGCATTGTTCTGCGACAGCGAATGTCGGCGTCGCGCCAGGCGACGGCCGGTGCTCTCAAATCGCCTACGGTATCGGTGCGTACCTCACGCCTGCAACGCCGCCCTTGGCGGCGACGACCTTGAAGGTCCCCATGCTGTTCGCCTCCACCGGCCCGACCGTAACCGACTGCGTGTCAATAACTGCGCCGGTGCGATCAACGAACTCGAACTCCACGGTAAACGTTCGCGCTGCGTTCCCACGGTTTTCGATCTCGCCCGAGAGTGTCGTCGATGCTATCGCACGGTCGAAGTCCGTGAATGTCACCTTCGTCTTCATGCCGTCCGACTTCGTGCTGTACGCCACCGCTGAATCCGTGTACGCCTTCTTGAGCGCCTCGTTGGTCGCGCCGTCGGCCATTCCTTTGTACGCATACGCGTACAGCAGGACGTTGTCCGGGTTCGACGGGTCAAGCGCAAGCAGGCGACCGACGACCGGAAGCATTTCGGTCGTCTGTTTCAGGTCGAACAGCGTCGCCGCGTAGTTGTACAAGTAGTCGCGAAAGTACGGATTGACCTCGGAGGCCGCCTTGAACACGCGGGCAGCCGCGGGCGTGTTGTTCAGCCGAATGGCGATGAAGCCAAGCTGACCAAGCGCCATGTCGCTGAACTTGTCGAGCATCGGTTCTGTCGATCCGAGCAGCGCGACAGCGGAAGAGCTGTCTTCCGTCATCGCCCACGCGACAGAAATCCCGTTGACGGCGAACGGCGCTTCCTGGCTCGCCGGATACTCCATTACCACCTGGGCGTACGCCTTGTCAGCACCCTTGTATAGTGCCGCCTTCTCCGCGCCGGAAGCTTTCTCGGCCATTTCCTGTTGCACTCGGCCCAGATTGAACATCAGGTTGGCCCGCGTTCTGGTGGTCGCCGTGTCGCCCGCCAGCTTGTCGACGGTCAACTGCAGGTACTTGACCTGAGATGCAGCATCGTCCTTCGCGGCCGCGATACGCCAGAGTACGTCGTAGGCCTGCGGTGCGCGGTCGGACATGATCAGCGCACGGTTGGCTGAGTATTCCGCCGAATCGAGCTGGTTCGCCTGGAGAGCCGTGTAGGCGAGCTCGATCCGCTTCGCGTATGGCTTGTACTCGCGCCACTGCGTGGTTTCTTCGAGGCAGTCCGGCTTAGCCGCCTCGATGATGTCGAGGAGTGAGTCGGCCGAGACGAGCAAGTCAATCGATGCCTTCTTGTCGCCGGGAAAGTTCAAGTCACCGTTAAGCAAAGTCTCGCCGCCGAATTCGACCGCGAGAATCAGAAACTGCGCAGCCACGAAGTCGCGGCCGAGCGGATTTTCTGCCGTTCCCTTGTTGAACACTTCCTTCAATCCGTCACGAACGTCTTTGAGGGCATCAGCCGGAGTCTTGGCGCTGACCACTCTGTTGCGCGTGATGGCGGCCTTCGCCAGCGGCGTCGGTGCCATCTGCTGAACGTCGCAGGTCGGGCCGGCAGCTGCTGCGGCTTCCTGGGCGCCGGCCGGAACTGCGAAGCCGGCCAGAAGGGCGCCCGACAGGGCAAGAACACGATTAGCGCGGAACATGGGACTGGCCTCAACAAGAAAGAGAATACGGGGCTGACCTACGGCGGAAACTCTCGGACCTCTCGCTCGCGCCCTTGCGGGCCGCATGGCGCCGCGGGGCAACTTCTCCTACCCCACTAATCGCCAAATGGGCGGTACAAGACTCGAACTTGTGACCTCCACGATGTCAACGTGGCGCTCTAACCAACTGAGCTAACCGCCCGGATTATAGCACTGAAGCGGGAAACGGGACTCGAACCCGCGACCCCAACCTTGGCAAGGTTGTGCTCTACCAACTGAGCTATTCCCGCACGACCACACCGGCGATGGAGGCGAGCGGGATCGAACCGCTGACCTCTTGAATGCCATTCAAGCGCTCTCCCAACTGAGCTACGCCCCCCGCCCGGCACTCGCTGATTCCGTGCCGCGATTTAATTGCAAAAGGCAGCTGATCAGGAATCACAAAAGCTATTCGCGGGTGGTAAGAGGGTCAAGCCAAGAGTGTTGGCAAAAGCTGTCCAATGCGCTATTTTCTGACTCCTTTTGCTCCCCGGGTGTGGAGCGAGGCAATCGTGCGCGAATGGTCCGGTTTTCACCCCCGGCTCACTCGCGACGGAAAACCCCAGGAGGGGCCGGTCCGATGAAGTTGGTACTTTCGAAGCGTCGGAGACTGGCGCCCCGATGAAGAAACAACCTGCCAAGAAGAAGCAACCCGCCAAATCGAAGTACAAGGCGAGGCCGAAGCCGAAGCCGAAGGCCGCGGCGAAGCCGAAGGCAACTCGCAAGCCGAAGCCTGCACACAAGTCAAAGGTTACTGGCAAGCTGAAGCCATCATCGAAGTCAAAAGCTGCGGGCAAGCTGAAGCCTGCGGCGAAGGTCGGTAAACAACCGAAACTGGTGCGCGGCAAATCGGTCGCGCCCACAAAGTCGAAGCCGTCGAAGGCGTCTGCTGCGCGTACCAGCGCGGCGCCGCCCGCCACCACAGGAAAATCAAATCCACCAGTGTCTGTAGCAACCGAACCCAAAACCAAGCGCCGTAGGCGCACCGCACCGACTGGCATAGCGCCCAGCGAACCCGAGCGCGACATCCTCGACCAGTACCTCTACGAGGTCTCCACGTACCCCTTGCTCAAGGGGCACGAGGAGATCGACATCGCCCGCAAGATCCGCGCGGGCGATGCCGATGCACTGCAGGAACTCGTGAAGCGCAACCTGCGCTTCGTGATCTCCGTCGCCAAGAAGTATCAGAATCGCGGCCTTCCGCTCATCGACCTTATCGGTGAGGGCAACGTCGGATTGTTGACGGCGGCGCGAAAATTCGATCCAGATCAGGGCGTGAAGTTCATTTCGTACGCCGTATGGTGGATTCGGCAGGCGATCCTGTCTTCGCTCGCCCGGCAGGGCCGCACCGTGCGCGTGCCGCTCAACCGAACGGCCGATCTCTCGCGCATCATCAAGGCGTCGGAAATTCTCCGCCAGAAGCTGCGGCGCGAGCCGACGCCGGAAGAACTCGCCCAGCTCACGGGCCTTTCAGTGGACGTCGTGCAGTCGCTCGCGGCGCTCAATACCGGCGACGTGCGCCTCGACGCGCCGATGGATCCCGATGGAGACCGCTCGTTGATTGAGCGGTTCGTTGCGGACGAAATGCCCGACACCGAGGAGGAGGCGATGAACCGCTTTCTCACCGACGAGATCGAGCAGGCGTTGAATACGCTCCCGCCCCGCGACGCAAAGGTGCTCCGCCTCTACTTCGGGCTCGAAGGGGGCCGGGAGCACACGCTAGAGGAAATCGGTTCGATGCTGGGCGTCACCCGTGAGCGGGTTCGCCAGCTCCGCGACCGGGCGCTCAAGCGTCTCCGAGAGGGGGATGTGGGGCGCGCTCTGGGCTCGTTCGCGGCCTGACCGACCACAACGACCACAACGACGAGTAGACGGCTTACGGTGGACGGTTCACGGCTGTCGGTTCGCACAACCGATAACCGTTTGCCGTCCACGGTGAGCCGTCCACTCGCATTTGTTGGTACCTCGGGTCACTCGATCGGCGCGGGCCTATATTGCACGTCGGTTCCTTATGATCCTCCTCGACAATATCCACAAGGCCTTCGGGGCCAAGCAGGTGCTCACGGGATTCACCCTTGAGGTGCGCGAGGGTGACATCGCCGTGCTCCTCGGCTATTCCGGGTCCGGAAAAAGCGTCGCGATCAAGCACATTGTCGGGCTGCTCGAACCCGACCAGGGCACGGTGTTCGTGGACGGGCGCGAGGTGCCGACACTATCGCGCAGCGAACTGTATGAACTTCGATCGAAAATCGGCTACGTCTTCCAGTTCGCAGCGCTCTTCGATTCCATGACGGTGGGTGACAATGTCGCGATGGGGCTCCGCAAGCGACGGAACCTGTCTGAACCGGAGATTCTTGACCGCGTACACGAAGCGCTCGAACTCGTTGACCTTCCCGACGCGGCCGGCCTGGCGCCGAGCGATCTCTCTGGTGGCATGCGAAAGCGAGTGGGTATCGCTCGAGCCATTGCCATGCACCCCAAGTATCTCCTGTACGATGAACCGACCACGGGGCTCGACCCGGTGACGTCGGCTGTGATCGACGAGCTCATGATGCGAATGCAGAAGCAGCTCGGCGTCACAAGCATCGTCATCACGCACGACCTTCGGACAGCGTGGACCGTAGCGACGAAGATCGCGATGCTCTACGAGGGCAAGGTCCGTCAGGTGGGGACGCCTGATGAAATCCGCGAGACGACCGACCCGGCAGTTCGCCAGTTCATCGAAGGGAAGGCGACGCCGTCGGCTGTTGACGGTGTGCTATGACGCGCGCGGCACGAGCGCGGCGTGAAACGTCCGCTGGCGGAGTCGTTTTCCGACGCGATGGAGATCGCGCGCTTGTTCTGCTGATCCGGGACGCGCACCGGAACTGGAGCTTTCCCAAGGGGCATCTCGAGCGCGATGAGAGGCCTGAAGACGCTGCGGTGCGCGAGGTGCGCGAAGAGACTGGACTTGCCAACCTTGAGGTTGTAGCGCCGATCAGTACGATCGAGTGGACCTTTCGGCGTCGCGGCGTACAGGTGCACAAGACGTGTCACTTCTTTGCCCTCACCACGCCGGACGTGCGCACCAAGCCGCAGCGCGGCGAAGGAATCACCGCATGCCGCTGGGTGACGCTCGACCAGGGCGAACGCATGCTCACGCATGACAGCGCCCGCGGAGTGCTCGCCGCAGCACGTGTGCCCATTGCCGAGTTCGCTGCCGCGCCAAGCGCGTCTTCGCTGGCGTCCGGGTCCTCAGCAGCCACCGCTACCTCCGGGTCCTGAGCCACGGCGATGCGCGCGCCGACACGGTTGATGACCGCCGAGGGCGGGCCCACGGTTGCTGTCTACACGTCGCGCGAGCGAACCCGCGATCTGCTGAAGCACGCCTTCCCGCGCCGCCGCGGGCAGCTGATTTTCTGTCGCTCGGCAGCCGAGGTCACCCGACAGATGGGTCGCATGCTCGTCGACATTGTCGTCGTTGACGTGGCAGCGCCTACAGAGGACACATGGCTCGCCGCGGCGTGCGCCCGGGAGTATCCCTGCACGCCTTTCTTCGGTATCTCGGCGCTTCGACTCGGTGACGCGCCCACGATCTCGAGGTGCGCCGCGCTCGATTTCGCCGACATCTTCAGCGAAGGGATCGACGACGGTTCGCTCCGGGAACTGGTCGTGCCGGCGTCGTTCACCATCCGGTTTGCGGCTACACTCGGCCCGGCGAACGGACCACTGGGTCTTGTGTCGCCCGTTCAGCAAAACGCATGGCGCTGGATCGTGGGGCGCGGTGGGCGGCCAGTCCGCACCGATCTCCTCGCAGACGCGCTCGGTGTTACGCGTGAGCACCTTAGCCGGAGCTTTTCCGCTTCCGGCGGGCCAAACCTCAAGCGCGTGATCGACCTCGTGCGGGTTATTGCCGCTGCCGAACTCGCAAAAAGCCCCGGATACGACTCGGCCGACGTAGCGCGCGTGTTGCAATACGCTTCCGCGTCGCACCTTACCAGCACGGCGCAGCGCGTCTGCGGCACGCGGTCCGCTTCACTCGCAAGGCTCCGCACGGGCGACATCATCGAGCGGTTCCAACAGGGACGAGGGCGGAGCAGGGGCTAGCCGCACTCCCGCGGGCGCGAGTCATCCGGCGCTTGCGGTCTATTCGCGGCGAGCGCGGTTCAGCCAAGTTCATCCGGCGCTTGCGGTCTATTCGCGGCGATCTCGATTCATCCGTTCCCAACGCGGTCACGGTTAGCCGCGGCGCAAGTGTCTCGGCTCTACCGGGGAATCGGATGAACGCGGATGATCCGGATCCTGCGAATCCGTTTTGTTTCGCATCGAGACCAGCCGGTAGAACCGTGGTTCCGGACCGAAGTGGAGGAGGAGTCCAACACGGAGGCTCGTCCCACGCAGGTAGTTGAATAGCTGGCGCTGCGCTGTCGGAGCGAGGACGGGCGTCGATTTGACCTCAAACACCACCGCGCCGCCGACGATCAGGTCCACGCGCTGAAAGCCCACCTCTTCGCCCTTGTACTCAACCCGGATGGCGAACTCGCGCGCGACAACGTGTCCCCGTGCTCGCAGTTCCCGCTCCAACGCCGCCGAGTAGATGCTCTCCAGAAACCCGAACCCGAGCGTGTTGTACACCTCGTAGAACGCACCGATGATTGAGTGCGTGAGTTCGCGTTCGATGAGCTCTTCGCGGGCCATCGCCAAACATCCAGATCCCGCCACCCCGCGCCGTCATCATTCCCCCGCACCCCCAATCAAAAGCAGTTGCAGTATCCGCAGTATCCGTGCCTTCCGCGTTCATCCGCTTCCCCGTTAGAGCCGAGACACCGGCGCCACGGCCCACTATGACTGTGACACGAACCAGGTGCGAACCAGGTGCGAACCAGGTGCGAACCAGGTGCGAACCAGGTGCGAACCAGGTGCGAACCACGGGTGCGAACCACAGGTGCGAACCACAGGTGCGAACCACGGTGAACCGCTGATGCGACCCACAATGCGAGCAGGCTCCGCGAACCGAGTGTCGAATCCGCCGTTCGTACTGGCGGTGTTCCCCGCGAAGCGTCACTCTTGATCTTGCGTACGAATGTGCTTGTGATATTTTTCACAAGCTCAGCCCGACAGTCGCCAGACCCCACTAAGGAATACGACCTTCCATGGCAACATCGACGTCGCTCCGCCCCGGTGAAATCAAGGACATTCTCCTTCGAGAAATCGAAGCCGCCGACCTGAATTCACTCGACGTTGAGGAAGTCGGTTCCGTCCTGGAAGTGAAAGACGGTATCGCGCGTATTTATGGCCTCCAGAAGGCCATGGCTGGCGAGATGCTCGAGGTCACGAGCTCGGAGACCGGCGCAAAGATTACGGCGCTCGCGCTCAACCTTGAAGAAGACAACATCGGCTCGGTTGTACTCGGCGACTACCTCCAGCTGAAGGAAGGCGACGAAGTACGCCGCACCGGACGTGTGCTCGAGGTTCCCGTTGGTCCGGAGATGATCGGCCGCGTCGTTGACGCACTCGGCCGCCCCATCGACGGCGTTGGACCCATCAATACCGAGCACACCCGCAAGGTCGAGAGCGAGGCGCCCGGCATTATCGTGCGCTCGCCGGTGAAAGAGCCGCTGCAGACCGGCATCAAGGCCATCGATTCGATGATCCCGATCGGCCGCGGTCAGCGCGAGCTCATCATCGGCGATCGCGGCACGGGAAAGACGGCAATCGCCGTCGATACCATCATCAATCAAAAGGGCGCCGGCGTCATCTGCGTGTACGTCGCCATCGGACAGAAGGCGTCGACGGTTGCCAGCGTGGTCGAGCGCCTCAAGGCGACTGGCGCGATGGAGTACACGATTGTCGTCGCTGCCACCGCGTCCGATCCGGCGCCAATGCAGTACATCGCGCCGTACTCCGGCGCGGCGATGGCCGAGTACTTCATGTACAACGAAGGCAAAGCCACGCTCGCGGTGTACGACGATCTTTCCAAGCAGGCTGCGGCGTACCGCCAGCTCTCGCTCGTTCTGCGTCGTCCGCCGGGCCGCGAAGCGTTCCCCGGCGACGTGTTCTATCTCCACTCACGCCTCCTCGAGCGCGCAGCCAAGCTGAGCAACGATCCGTCTGTGGTGGACGGCAAGACGATCCTCAAGGCGGGCGGTTCGATGACTGCGCTACCGATCATCGAAACGCAGGCCGGTGACGTGTCGGCGTACATCCCGACCAACGTCATTTCGATCACCGACGGTCAGATCTTTCTCGAGAGCGATCTCTTCTACTCGGGCGTGCGACCGGCGGTAAACGTCGGAATATCGGTGAGTCGTGTTGGTGGCGCCGCGCAGACGAAGGCGATGAAGGGTGTCGCCGGCCGCCTCCGCCTCGATCTGGCGCAGTATCGCGAACTCGAAGCGTTCTCCGCCTTTGCCAGCGATCTCGACGCAGCCACGAAGAAGCAGCTCGAGCGCGGCGCCCGAACGGTTGAAATTCTCAAGCAGGGCCAGTACGAGCCGATGGCCTTCGAGTCGCAGGCGATGATCATTTTCGCCGTGACCAACGGATTCATCGACGATATCGGCACCAGCAAGGTGCGCGATTGGGAAAAGGGCTTCCACGAGTTCATGAAGACCAGCTTCCCGCAGGTGGGCGACAAGATTCGCAGCGAAAAGGCGATCTCGAAGGAGACCGAGGCCGACCTGCGCCGCGGCATCGACGCATACAAGAAGCTGGCGGCGAAATAGTCGTGTCGTTCACTGTCAGCCGTCAGCCGTCAACCGTGAGCCGTCAACCAGCTGTGGTCGTGGCAGTTTATGGCTAAGGGCCGCGAGCTCCTCGGACGCATCAAGTCCACCGAGAACACGCGCAAGATCACGCGCACGATGGAGATGGTGGCGACGTCCAAGATGAAACGCGCGGTTGATCGCGTCGTCGCGGCTCGCCCGTACGCGCTCGCGCTCACCGACGTCATCGCGAGCCTCTACAGCCCGGAGCTGGCGAGCGACTTCCCACTCCTGCGCCAGCCGGCGGACGTCAAGCGCGCTGCTGTCGTGCTGCTCACGTCGAACCGCGGGCTTGCCGGCGCGTTCAACTCCAACCTGATCAAGGAAGCCCGCGCCACGGTCGCGCAGCTGGAAGCTGCCGGGGCGGAGGTCCAGCTCCACGTCGTCGGGCGGAAGGGGATCGGATACTTCAAGTACGTCGGTCGGGATCTCGCAGTGCAGCGAACCGACATCACGGACAAGCCGACAGCTGATGACGCCGCGTCGCTCGTTGATACGCTCATGGCGGCCTTCGCCGCCGGTGAGCTCGATGCCGTCTACGTGGTGCAGTCGCAGTTCAAGTCTGTCCTCTCGTCACCGCCGGCCAGCACACGCGTGCTTCCCGTCACGCGTCCAACGGCCGGCGCAGCGACCAAGGACTATCTCCTCTTCCCGTCGGCGGGGGAAATTCTCTCCGCGCTGTTGCCGGCCTACGTCCGCAACGCGGTGTATCGCGCCCTGGTCGAAACCGTCGCAGCGGAGCAGGCGGCCCGTCGTACAGCAATGAAGAACGCCACGGACAACGCCGGCGAAATGCTCAACGTCCTTCGCCGCACCTACAACCGTGCCCGGCAGGCCAACATCACGCAGGAAATCGCCGAGATCGTCGGCGGTGCAGCCGCACTCGATTGATCACGACCGTCAGCCGTTAGCCGTTAACTGTCTACCGTCAACTCGCTCCTATGACCACCGCAACTGCAACCAACGTCGGGCGCATCGTTCAGATTATCGGCCCCGTGCTCGATATCGAGTTCCAGAACGATCATCTCCCCGAGATCTACAACGCCATCGTCATCAAGTCGACGACGGACTCGGGGCAGGAGATCAAGGTGACGGCGGAGGTGCAGCAGCACATCGGCCGAAACCAGGTACGCGCGGTCTGCATGAGCACCAGCGACGGCGTCGTACGTGGAATGGAGGCGCTCGATACGGGTGCCGCGATCTCGGTGCCGGTCGGCGCTCCCGCGCTTGGCCGAATCCTGAACGTGCTAGGCGAGCCGGTGGACAACGGTCCCGCCATTCCTGCGACGGCCGAGCGATGGCCGATTCATCGCAAGCGGCCCGATTTCGTGAACCTCGAGCCCAAGACCGAAGTCTTCGAGACGGGCATCAAGGTCGTGGATCTCATCGCCCCGTTCGTGAAGGGCGGCAAGATCGGACTGTTCGGCGGCGCCGGAGTCGGCAAAACCGTCGTCATCATGGAGCTGATCAACAACGTGTCCAAGGGGCACGGCGGCAAGTCCGTGTTCTGCGGCGTCGGCGAGCGCACGCGTGAAGGGAACGACCTGTACCTCGAAATGAAGGAATCGGGCGTGCTCGAAAAGGTGGCGCTCATCTACGGCCAGATGAACGAGCCACCGGGCGCGCGACTCCGCGTTGGACTTTCTGGCCTCACCGTTGCCGAGTACTTCCGCGACAGGGAAAACGCGGACGTGCTCGTGTTCATCGACAACATCTTTCGCTTTACGCAGGCCGGTTCGGAAGTCTCCGCACTGCTCGGCCGCATGCCGAGCGCCGTGGGTTACCAGCCGACGCTCGCCACGGAAATGGGCGACCTGCAGGAGCGTATCACTTCCACGCGCGACGGTTCGATCACCTCGGTGCAGGCCATCTATGTGCCCGCAGACGATCTCACCGATCCTGCGCCGGCCACTGCCTTCGCCCACCTCGACGCGACGGTCGTGCTCAGCCGCAAGATCACCGAGCTCGGCATCTATCCGGCCGTGGATCCACTCGACTCGAGCTCGCGAATTCTCGATCCGCAGTACGTCGGTCAGCGGCATTACGACGCGGCCACGGGCGTGCAGCGCATCCTGCAGCGCTACAAGGAACTCCAGGACATCATCGCGATTCTCGGCATGGACGAGCTTGCCGAGGACGACAAGAAGATCGTGAGTCGCGCACGCCGGATTCAGCGGTTCATGTCGCAGCCCTTCGCCGTTGCCGAGCAGTTCACCGGCATCCCCGGCAAGTACGTGAAGCTCGAGGAGACGATTTCGTCGTTCGAGCGCCTGGCACAGGGCGAGTTCGATCATCTGCCCGAACAGGCCTTCTATATGTCAGGCGGTATCGACGAAGTGGTCGAGAACGCCAGGAAGATGGCGTAAGTGCTCAAGGTCAGCGTCATCTCTCCTGAGGCCGTCCTTTTCGAGGGCGAAACCGCCTCGGTCGTCGCACCGGCGTTCGACGGCGAGGTGGGCATTCTCACCGGCCACGCGGCCATGGTCACGGTGCTCGGTTCGGGCACCCTTCGCCTTGCCGACGGTCAGTCTTTCCGCGTGGAAGGCGGTTTCATGCAGGTGGCCGACGACGAAGTGCGGGTCGTCACGGAGAAGGCCTCAAAGGCCTGACGGCGCAATGACCGGGGCGCGACACCGCCGTCCATGGGGTTTCGGATTCTTCCGAAAGCGTACGGCTCAGTGCCGCCTCGGCGACCGCCTCGGCACCAGTGCTCCCGCCGAATAGCAGCCAAACCGAGCCTTTCTTACGGATGCGTCTAATCGCGTCAGCTGTGTCGCGATGCGCCGGTCTGGTTTGCCGCGTGGTGAACGGCTAAAGTCACTCCGGATGCAGCTACGCGAATCGCTCACCGAAACGAACCACACCCGCCACGCGATTGTGGTCGCGGCCGTGGCTCTGGCAGCGTGCATCGCCGGAATCCTGAACGACTTCGTCTATGACGATGTCCCGCTAATCGTCGAGAACCTTCGACTCCATTCGCTCACAAACGCTGTGGAAATCGTGTCACAGCCGTATTGGCCACCGCCGTTCATCGAGCAGCTCTATCGGCCGCTTGCGGTCCTACTGCTGGCCGTGGAGTGGGCGGTGGGGGCAGGTAACCCGGTGGTCTTCAGGCTCGTCAGCTACGCGCTCTACGTAGCGTCCGCTGTCGCCTTCTTTCGACTCGCCACGATGTTGCTCGCGCGCCACGTCGCGTTCGCGGTGGCACTACTGTTCGCCGTGCATCCGGTACACGTTGAGGCGGCGGCGCTTGGCGTAAACCAGGGCGAGTTGATCGTCGGACTCTCGGCGCTCCTAGTGGCGGCGCGGTACATCGAGCGGCGGCGTGGCGGCGGCCTTCACGCCGTCGACTGGGCGGTTATGGCCGCGTGGTACGCTGCCGCCGTGTTCACCAAGGAGAACGGGTTCGTCCTTCCAGCTCTGCTTGTAGCTGCCGAGTTGACGCTGTTCGGATCGAAAGGGACATCCCGACCCGCACGCGCCCTCTGGCCGGGATACGTTGCCATGGCTGCAGTGGCTGCTGTCGCGCTCGTCGTCAGGCACGCCGTCCTCAGCGGGCTCGTCGGCGCCGCACCCGCCAAGGCGCTCGTTGGGTTGAGTTTGGGAGAGCGCGCTTTCACCATGCTCCAGGTCGTCCCGATGTGGGTTCGGCTGCTGGTGTGGCCGCAGCACCTGCAGGCGGACTTTGGACCTAATGAGATCGTCTTGCCGACCTCAGTTGGGCTAGCCGAACTCGGAGGCGTGGCCGTGATCGCCGCCGCGTTCGCCGTATTATTGCTTGCCCGCCGCCAGCGGCCAGTCGCGGCGTTCGGTATCGCGTGGTGCGCCGTGGCGCTGTTGCCGGTGAGCAACTTGGTGCCCACTGGGATCATGCTCGCCGAGCGCACGCTATTTCTGCCGAGCGCAGGATTCCTGCTGGCGGCCGGCGCGTTGAGTGAGATGGTCGCGCTCCAAAGGGGTGGGCGGTCGGTTGCCGTCCGCCGCGCCCTCGTTGCGACGCTCGCCCTCCTCGTTGCGCTCGGCCTCGGCCGTAGTGCAAACCGCCACGCCCTTTGGAACAGCGCCCACTTTGTGGTCGCTCCGCGTCAGCCGTGATTGCCGCCAGAGCGTAGGGATAGCTGATTGACGGTGCTCGAATCGAAGTTTGTCGACCTACGCCTGCAGCAGTCGCTCTACGAGCGCGGCTGACCGTTCTGCGGCCCCCAGCCCGTCGGTGATCACTTGTCGCGCGGACGCGCCGGGCTGTTTGCGCGCCAAGTCGCTGGCGAGCAGTCCCACGATCCTGTCCGCGAGCGTCGGCGCAGTGGCGTCGGCAAACCCGCCGCCGGCGGAGATGAGCGCGGCCGCGTCGCGGTTCGCGACGCCCCGCGGGCCGAACAGGACCGGTATCCCAAACGCCGCCGGTTCGACCACGGAGTGAAGCCCCCTGTCGTGAAATCCGCCACCCACGAAAGCCACGTCGGCGAGCGCGTAGAGGTCGGCGAGTACGCCGACGCGGTCAACCACGACCAGACCCGTTCCGTCGTCCGCGGCGCCAATCGACGCGGCGGGGAGTCCTCGCTCACGCGCCCATGCGCGGAGGCGCGCTGTGTGCGCGGCCGTCGGCTCGTGCGCGGCAATAATGAGGCGGGCGCTGGGGATGTGGCGGACTACGTCGCGCCAAGCTGGGAGCAGCACCGCTTCGTCCGCCGACCACGTCGAGCCGGCCACGAGCGTCGGCCGATCAGTGCCGAGTCGTGCGAGCAACGCCGGGTCGCGCGGGCCGGCGGAGACCTGTGCCGTGACCTGGTCATAGCGCACGTCACCCGTGATGCTGACGCACTCAGGCCGCGCACCGAGCGCAACGAGGTTCTCGGCATCCGCTTCGTGTACCGCGCCGATGGCGCTGAGCGCGGCGTACGCGTCGGCGAGGACGAGTCGCGCGAGCCAAGAGCCGCGGCCCGATGACTCGCTGAACGTTGCCGATGTCAATCCGACGGGCACGCCGCGAGCGGTCGCTTCCTCAACCAGGAGTGGCCAGACGTCGAGCTTGCTGAACACGATTGCCGATGGCGCGAGCGCGTTGAGCATCGCCCGCGCTGCCGTTGCAGTGTCGAACGGGAGGTAGTCCGCGACATCGACCGGCAGCGAGCGCGCGAACGTTTCAGCGCTCGGCGAGAAGAACGTATAGGCGAACTGTGCGCTCGGGAGGCTGCTGCGGAGCAGCTCGATGACCGGCCGCGCCATAAGACCTTCGCCAACCGACGGGGCGTGCATCCATATGAGTGGGCGGTCGAGATCGCGCTTTGCGCGCGCCCATGCCGACACGCGTTCGATTGTTCCGTGGCGCGCTGCGAACGCGCGGCGAAACTTTCCGCCGCCGGCCGGGGCAAGTCGCGACACGAACGCGGCGGCATGCCCTGCCAGCGAATACGGCACGCGCACAACCGGCCTCATCGTGCAGGTTCCGCGTCGAGGCAAACCTCAACATTTCGTGAATTCCGCATGCGTGCACTCAAGTATAGCAGCACGCTGGATCTGGCTTGTCACGCTTCTTGAGCCGTTCGTTCGCCGTTCATGCACACGTGAACGCCCGTTCACTGCACCGAGGCCTGTTTACCCTATGCGACGTGTCACACGCATGGGAGAATGACGAGTAATTGTGTATGCCGAGGCACATCCGCGCCAGAACGGATGAGTCGAGGTGTCGTATGCCGCTGGAAACGCGGAATGCATCCAGCCTTCGGTGCTATTCAGTACTCCCACTCCATCAGTAGAGGCATTCTCGATGCGACAGCGTTCACGTCTGTCCCGATGGCTTACCGCCATCATCGCCTTCCTCGCCGTTCCGGCAGCTGTAAGTGCGCAAGGCGCGGTGATTACCGGCACGGTCGCTAGTGAAGGCGGCCAGCGGATTGAAGCGGCGACGGTCTACATCACGTCAATGTCGATTGGCGTGCAGACCAACCAGCAGGGCGTGTACACGCTGAACATCCCGGCGGCGCGACTGCAGGGGACGCCCGTGTTCCTTCGCGTACGGGCTATCGGTTATCGCGCGGACGTGTTCGAGTTCACGCCGGCAGCTGGTAATCTCGAGCACAACTTTGAGCTCGAGACCGACGTCAACCGCCTCTCCGAGGTGGTCGTGACGGGTTCTATTGAAGGGACCGAGCGGTCGAAGGTTCCGTTTTTGGTCGGCCGTCTGACGACGGAAGACGTGCCGGTGCCGTCGCCGAACCCGCTCGCGGCCCTCTCCGGCAAGGTTCCGGGCATGCGCATCGCGCAGGCCAACGGCAAGCCGGGCTCCGCGCCGGAGATCATGATGCGCGGCCCCTCGTCGATCAACGCCTCGGGCCGCAGCCAGAGTCCTCTCATCATTGTTGACGGCGTGATCATGCGCGTCGGCAGTCTTGATGAGATCGGCGGCCTCGACATCGAGTCGGTTGAAGTCGTGAAGGGCGCCGCGGGCGCGTCGTTGTACGGGACGACGGCCGCGAACGGCGTGATGATCATCAAGACGAAGCGCGGCGGCACCCAGGACGGCGTGCGGTTCAACGTGCGCAGTGAGTGGGGCCTGACCGACTTCGGCAGCGTGGACTACGGGATTCCGCAGAACATGATGATGGGGCTGGACGAGACGAACAAGCGGTTCTGCGTGCAGGGCTCCGGCGCGGTGTCGGGCTGCTCGCGCACGATGGACTTCATGGGCGAGATTCTTCGCATCAACAACGTGAACGCTGACACGACGCGCAGGGTGCAGGCGTTCGAGTGGAACGGCCCGTCGGCCTCGAGTGGCCAGCTGCAGAACATCTTCCAGTCGAATGTCTGGCCGAACCAGTACTACCACGCTCTGGCGCAGGTGTCGGAGCAGAACCCGGTGAAGATCACGTCGCTCGACGCGACGGGCCGGACGGGCGCGACGCGCTATTTCGTGAGCGGCGGGTACACGGACGATCCAGGCGCGATCAAGTACCTCAGGGGCCAGCAGCAGATTCGCGGCCGCGTGAACCTCGACTTCGAGGCCCGGAGTGACCTCCTGATTTCGGTGAGCTCGCTCGTCGATCAGGGAACGACGGACATCAACGGCTTCTCGTTCGGCATCCTGATGCGCGGCTTCCCGGCGGGTACGAACGCGCTGGCCATCGACTCCCTGGGCCGGCCGATCAGCCGTGGCGGAGGTTCGGGCATTCGTGGCTCGGGCAACGGCACGACAGCGCCGCTCTACAATCCGCAGAACTGGAATGGTGAGCGTAACTCGCAGCGCCTGCTGGCCAACCTGACGATGAACTACTTCCCGGCCGACTGGGTCACCTTCGACGCCTCGATGGGTTATGACAGCCGGCGTCGTGACGACCAGAGCTACGCGGTGAAGGGCTACAAGACGACGTCATACTCGTCAAGCACGAACTTCGGCAACATGAGCATCAGCAACCTGAACTCCAACGCGCTCAACGGCAACATGGGTATGACGGTCCGCAAGCAGCTGACGTCGGACATCGCGAGCAAGTTCAACATCAAGGGGCTCTACGACGAGTACCAAAGCAACTATAACGGCAGCTCCGGTCAGAAGTTTGTCGTGAAGGACGTGTACACGCTCAGCAACACGACAACGAACTTCAGTACTTCGTCGAACTCGTCGAAGATCCTGAACATGGGCCTCGTCGGCGGCGCGAACTTCGACATCAGGGGCAAGTACATCGTGGACGGGACGTACCGCTACGACGGCAGCTCGCTCTTCGGTGCAGGCAACCGGTGGGCGCCATTCGGCCGGATCTCCGGCGTGTGGCGGATCTCGGAAGAGCCATTCTTCCAGATCCCGCACGTGTCCGACATGCGTTTCCGCATCTCGCGGGGAACGGCTGGTAACACGCCGAGCTTCACGGCGCAGTACGAGACGTACTCGTGCGGCGCGTCGGGTTGCTCGCTGGGCCAGGCCGGCAACTCGAAGCTGAAGCCGGAAACGACGACCGAAATCGAGTCGGGCATCGACCTGACGCTGTTTGACCGAGTCGGCCTGGAACTGACGAACGCGCGCTCGACGACGCGGAACCAGATCTTGAACGTTCCGACGCCGGCGTCGCTGGGCTTCTCGAACCAGTGGCGGAACGCGGGCACGCTGGAGAACAACACGTACGAAGTCAGCGCCAGCTTGCCGCTGATCACGCGGCGCGACCTGCAGTGGAGCATGCGCGCTGCATGGGACCGGACGACCACGTTCGTCACGCAACTGGATATCCCCGAGTACTTCACGAGCGCCGGTGGCGGCGGAACGGGAAGCATCTTCCTGATCTCCGCCGATCGCACCAAGCAGGACAACATCCCGAGGAACCGGTATGCCAACCTCTGGGGCCGCAAGTTCTACCACACCTGCGCCGAGATGGCCGCCTCGCTCCAGTCGCAGTGCGGCGAAGGCAAGGCGTACCAGGTGAACGGTCAGGGCTGGGTAGTCTGGACCGGTGAGGGCAACAGCTGGAAGGACGGCATCACGAGGAACCTGTGGCAGTCCAAGCAGTCCGTGGCGCAGTCGCCGTGGGGCGTGCCGATCTACTTCGGTCATCCGATCATAGACCGTCCGCTCAAGGGCGAAAAGGGCGAGTCGGTAGGCGTCAAACACATTCTGGGGACTACGCTGCCCGCCTTCCGCCTGAGCTACAACTCGACGCTGACGTACAAGAAGCTGACGGTGTACGGCCTCCTGGACGGCACGTTCGGCCACTCGATCAACAACATCGGCGAGGGCTGGGGTGTGTTCGACTTCCAGTCGGACTATTTCGATCAGGCCGGGCGCACGGTTGAGAACGCTACGCCGGTTGGCTACGGCTGGCGCGTTGGCAGCCCCGAAGGCGCAGGCCTTGGCGGGTTCTATGACCAGCTTGGCCCGAACAACTACAACGTCGAGAACGGGACGTACGTGAAGCTCCGCGAAATGAGCGTCTCGTACAAGCTCGGTTCCATCGGCGGCGTAGGCGACTGGACGTTCGGCGTCGTTGGCCGCAACCTGGTCACGTTCACGAACTACACTGGCTATGACCCGGAAACGGGCCAGTCCGGCGGATCGGGCGGCTCGGCCTTCATCAACCAGATCGACAACTTCAACTTCCCGACGCTCCGCTCCTTCTCGTTCTCACTCTCCACGCGATTCTAGGAGCGACTCCCACCATGCGAACTCTTATGACACGTAAAATCCTCGCTGGCGCGGCCCTCCTGGCCGCGATCAGCCTCGGGGCGTGTGAAAAGCAGCTCACCGTCACCAACCCGAACCAGGGCGAAACGGGGCGCGTGCTCGGCACGCCCAACGACGCGGAAGCGTTGATCGGGACGTACTACAAGCGCTGGTCCGTGGGCATCTACAGCAGCACGGACGACCTTCAGGGCATGGCGAACAATTTTTCGATGATGAACTACGCCAGCCTTGCGAACAGCTGCCAGAACTCGCATCTCCCGTTCACGGGGGCAATCAACGCCAACACCCCCGGGAACGTGTGCCAGAGCGGGCAGAAACGCTTGTATTTCTACATGGGCGAGGTCAACCGGGTCGCGTCAAGCCTCCTGGGGCAGATGGACGCCGGCCTCTCGCTTGGCTCGACGGCGCGCAATGCCCGGGCCCGGTCGTGGGCGAACTTCCTGAACGGCTTGGCGCTGGGCTACACCGCGCTGATGCATGACTCGGGTGCAGTCATCACGCCTGAGTCCGGGCCGGAAGATGCGGGCGTGCTGATCGGGCATCTGGAGCTGGCCGATTCGTCGGCGGCGTATTTCCAGCGGGCGATCGACGAAGCCACCAAGGCGGTCAGTGGCGGCCAGGGCTTCCCGATTCCGAGTACGTGGTTCCCGACCGCGACCTCCATGACAGTTGCGGAGTTCGTGAAGGTGATTCGGAGCTATCGGGCGCGGATCATGGCGAACGTGGCACGGACGCCGGCGGAGCGGGCGGGGCGGAACTGGACGGCGATCACCGCCGATGCCGCAGCCGGCATCACCGCTGATCACCTGCTCGTTGCCAGCACGACGCTTGGCCCGGGCCAGGCCTGGCGGTCGACGTACAACGGCGGCGGCCTCTGGCACCAGATCCCGGCGTTCTTCATCGGCATGGCCGACACGTCGGGGACCTACGCTGCCTGGATCGCGCAGCCGGTGGCCAACCGCGGCGCCGGCAGTCAGGGCTTCTTCCTGGCGACGCCGGACCTGCGCTTTCCGCAGGGCGATACGCGCGCTGCGCAGCAGGCCGATTTCGCCAGGTCGTCGTGCGACGGCGCGTCCAAAGTCTGCAAGCGCTACTATTTGAACCGTTTCACCTCCGCCGACAACAACACCGGCGACGGATGGGGACTTTCGAACTACGATATGGCCCGGTTCAACTCGTGGGCGAAGAAGGGTGATGCCGGCTCGGCCCGTAACGGCAAGACCACGTACATGGACTTCGCCGAGATCGATTTGATCCGGGCCGAAGGGCTCTACCGTGCCGGGGATTATGCGGGCGCGGGTGCCATCGTGAATAAAACACGGACCAAGAACGGGCTTCCGGCCATCACGACGTTCAATGCGACATCGGCGGTTCCGGGCGGGAACGCGTGCGTGCCCAAAGTACCGTCGGGCAGCACCATCTCGTGCGGCAACCTCTGGGAAGCGCTCAAGTACGAGAAGCGTATCGAGACGGCGTACACGGCCTACTCGAACTGGTATCTCGACAACCGCGGCTGGGGCGACTTGTCCCAGGATATTCCGCTCTTCTGGGCGGTGCCGTATCAGGATATGCAGTCCCGTGGTACGCCGCTCGCGGCGCTCTACGGTGCGGGGCCTGGAGTAGGGAACGCGCCGAGCTCCACGGCAGCAAAGAGTGCGTATGGGTGGTAGCCGCACCGCCACGCCGATGAGGCAACTCATCGGCGTGGCTGCGGTGTGGGTGGCGTCGGTTGCGCAGGTTGGTTGTTATTCGTTGCAGCCACGGATTGTACAGACGGCGCCATTGCTGGGCTCGCGCATTGCGGTTGACATCAATGATGCCGGCCGGCTCGCGCTCGGCGGTTTGATGGGAGCGGCCATCGGCCAGATTGAGGGCCGCTTGGTCGCGGTCGAAGGCGACACGTACGAACTTGCAGTAACGACCGTTCACTTTTTGCGCGGTGGTGAGCAGATCTGGACGGGCGAGCGGGTGCTGGTCAAGCAGGAGTATGTGACGCAGATGTACGACAGACAGTTTTCGAAGGGTCGGACGATCATCATAAGTGCGGCGGCCGCAGGCGTTGTGGTGTACTTCGCGGGTAAGGCCATAGTGGGCTCGCTGTCCGGAGATGATGGGATGTTGGCAGACGACAGTGCAGAAGCTGTACGACGTCCCGCACGTCGTCCGATTCGACCGTAGAAGGATTTCGCAAATGATTTGCCAAACGACTCACCCCCACGGAGTTCTGATGCGACGCATGAATACCCTTGCGGTCCTCGTTCTCGCCGCCGTTGTGGCCAGCGCCTGCCGGCCAGCTGAAGTGATCAAAACGGTGTCGCCCCCGTCCGCCGGTGTGCGATTCATTAACGCAGTACCGGACTCGTCCGGCGCGTTTGGTCTCGACATGCGCTTCGTCGACATTGTCGAGAACAACGTCTTTTTCCGGATCACGTACCGGAACGGTCCGGCTACGACCGCCGGCGTCACGGCTTCGGCGCTAACGCAGTTCCGTCCGGCCCGGGCGGGGGTGCGGCACTTCCGGATCTTCCTGGACGACACGCTGCAGGCGATCACGTCGACGGTGCTCAAGGACACGAGCGTGACGCTCGAGGTGGGCAAGAACTACACGGCGATGCTCTGGGGCGAGGCTCGGCTCGGAACGATGAAGCTGACGTTCTTCGAGGACGTGCCCGCAGATCCGGGAACATCTGTAGCGATGCGAGTCATCAACGCGACCAACGCCGCGATTGATGCGAGCTACTACGTCTCGGGCGGCGCCGCACCGGGAACGCCGACGTGGCCGAGCATTCCGGCCTACAGCGCCTCGAGCTTCTCGACGGCAGCGGTCGGTTCGTATCTGTACAGGGTTCGGGCCGCAGGATCGGGAGCGAATATGTTCAACGACGTGACGGCGCTCAAGGGCGCCAACGCGGACCTGATCGTTGGTCTCGACCCGACGCCCGGCACGCTGCAGGCTGGCTCGGCGGTGACGTTGGTCGTCTACCCGCGTTCGACCGCTGGTGCCCGGACGCCGCAGTCGTCGGCCTTCACGGTGCCGGCTGGCGTGAACATGTGGGATCGTCGCCC
>JAQBYI010000086.1 GCA_027622655.1 Gemmatimonadota bacterium
GCATCACGCTCGAGGACTTGGACGGCTACCTGCATGTCTGGTTCCGGCCCGCCCTGCGATTGAACGATCCGAAGGTGATGGGGGAGATGCGCGCCCATGTCGAGCGGCTCGAACTGGATCTCCTGTGGATCGACTCGTGGGCCTACGTCGCGGCCGGCAACTCGGACAAAGACGACATCGTGTCGCCACAGCTCGATGCGCTCACGCGGTTGCGCGACTCCAAGCCAGGGCTCGCCGTCGGACTCACTCACCACGCGCGAAAGACGCAAGGCGATACGACTGCCCAGCGCCTCACGGATGTCATTCGGAACAGCAGCCACTTCAGCGCGTGGTACGATGCGGGCTATGTCCTCTCGCGCACCGACGAGACATCACCCGTCACCGTCCGCGCTGAGCTGCGCGACCTCCCATCGTTCGAGCCGTTCGCCTTCCGGGTGGAGGATCAGTTCCCGGCCGGCCCTGAGAACGGACTCACGCCGTCCGGCTGGCTCCGCCTCACCGCCTGCGCTGGATCACCCGCCAGCGTGGCACGAGACGCCGCTGCGGCGAAGCTCGTGCCCGCGGTACGCGAGTGCCTGACCAAGCATCCCGGCATATCGAAGAACAAACTGCGGGAAGCGATCGACAAGAAGGGGACCGACGTTGATGCGGCGTTCGATGTCCTCGTTGCGGCCGGGGCGGCACGCTTCGACCCACCCGAAAAGAAAGGCCAAGCCGGCCAGTGTTGGCTGAATAATGGTACCTCGTCCGAGTTCGTCCCGAGTTCGTCCGGGACATACTCGGAGAGTAGGAGTGAAGTTCGTCCCACCCCCCTAAGGGGGGGACGCACTTTACTCACTCGTGCTGACGGCAGTGAAACCTCGCCAAACGGCGGGACGAGGTTGGAAGCACACTCTGCGGGGGCGTCCGCATGACTGTCAGACTCCCCCGCAGCAATCGCCCGTTCGGCCGTCCTTTCGGCGTTCGTGCTGGTATTCAACGCGACTGCGGGCGCTGGTTGTCGGACACTCAGTCCGATGCACGCGCGGAACCCGTTGCGCGCCCTCACGTTGCGCGACGGTGTGCCCGTTGTGTGTCCGTCCGGGGCGGCGTATGAGTAGGATCGACGACGTGCGCGCCCTGGTGGATGGCGCCGAGCGCACCGAGTTGCCCGCGCTCGCGGCCGAGCTGGGGCGTGCGATGGCCGACGTACTGGCCCGCTGCGCAACGCCAGCGGTGACGCCGCCGGCTCCCAGCACGGAGTTGCTCGACGTGGGCACGGCGGCCCAGCGCCTCAACGTCGCGCCGTCGTGGCTGTACCGGCACGCGGCCCGGTTGCCGTTCACCCGGAAGATGGGACACCGCACCCTGCGCTTCGATGCGCGCGCCCTCGAGCGATGGGCGGCCAGCCAGCACACGAGGCCCGCGTGAGCCCGATTGCCCGCGTGCTGCCCCGCGTGTCGCGAATGAACCGCACCGAGGCGGCCTACGCCGTGCTGCTCGAGGTCCGCCGGCGTGCGGGCGAGGTCGCCGAGTACCACTACGAGGCGCTGACGCTCAAGCTCGCCGATGACACCCGCTATACGCCGGACTTCTTTGTCGTCCTGGCCGATGGCGTGTGCGAGCTGCACGAGGTGAAGGGCTTCATGCGCGACGATGCCCGCGTGAAGGTCCGCGTGGCCGCGCGCCTCTTCCCGTTCCGGTTCCGCGTCGCCCGCCATAGCAAGGCGACCGGCTGGCAGATCGAGGAGGTGCCCGCATGACGCCGATGCATCGCTTGAACACCGTACCCGGCGACGTGCCGGTTGCCGTCAAGCCTCGCGCACCGACGCCCGTTCGCCGCGAGGACCGTGCGCGGGACGATGGCCGGCCCGACCACCGCTTGCCCTTCACCTCTCAAGAGGCCGGAGAGTTCCTCTCCTGGATTCGGAACGCCCCGGCCAGCGACTTGCCCCGGCACGAGCGGCGGTTGTCGAGCGCGAAGCGGTTGGGATGTCTCACCGTCGCGCAATCCGCGCGACTCGCCCAGGCGATCGAGGAACGCCACCGCGAGCTACCCCCACCCGGAGTCCCGTCGATGCCCGAACCGACCAACCCGCCTACTCCGCCCACCGCCGATGAACTCGAGCGGCTCTTAGCCGACACCGCAGCGCTGAAGCTCGCACAGACGGCCGCCATTGCACTGCACGCCGCACACTGCACGGCTGTCGAGCTGTTTTTGCCGCAGGTCACGCAGCGCTTGCGCCTCGCGCCGGACGGTGACGTGCAGGTGCTGGACGACGACGGCACCAAGATCGCGGCGGCGCTGGCGCATCTGCGTGATGCGGGGCTCATCCGATCCCGCCCGCTCCTCACTGCGGGCCGATCCGCTGAAGTGTGGATCACGGTCCGCCATGCCCTCCGCACCGGCGGGAGGTATGGGATTCATAGGAAAGATGGGAACGAAGGGGGAGAAGGCGGTGAGGTTCTCTCCCATAACTCCTATTTATCCCATACCTCCGGGAGCGCAGAAACTGGAGTGGAGCCGCTCGATGCCATCGCCACGCTGATCTCCACGGGCGGCATTACGGAACCGGCGCGGGCGAAGCTGATATGAACCGTCGCCGACAAGCTGCTGCTGCTCGATGTGTGGTTCGAAGTGCGAGTGGCGCTCGCGCCCGACGGCCAGCATCTCATCGCAACCGGAAACGCCGACGCGATCGAGTTCGCCACACCGAAGCTCAAACAAATGAAGCCCCAAATCGTCGAGCATCTTCGAAACCTCACGCGCACGTCGAGGTCCGTATGAAGTACGCCGCCCGACTGGCTCGGCTTGAGCAATGCGCCGCGCCCGCTGCTTCGACACTTATCATCGTTCGCCGCACGCGAGCGGGAGATCCCACGGTCAAGCTGATGGCTCGACTCGTCAGTCCGACGGACGGCGCGCCGACTGACGAAGCCGTCGCCGCGCTGTCAGCGCTAGTGGCGGAAGGCTACAGGGTGCCATACGGCATCGAGGGAGAGCAGCGTGACACGCGCCGCTGATGGTCGGCTCGCCCTCGGTGTTCCCGCCGCAGCAGCGTCGCTCCGGGCGCGGATGATTGGGCCGCGATGTCGCCCCACCGGGGGGCTTACCTAGTATGCGCTGCACCGGATCGAAGCCAGACGGCTCGCGCTGCGCCAACGTAGCCATCAGTGGCCGCAGAACGTGCCGCTGGCACTCTCGCCGCCATGCGGACATCGCAGCGCGGCTAAAGGCATCGTCGAAGGGCGGCACACAGAAAGCCTACGGCGCCCTGGCGGCCGTGGCTGCGCTGGCTGATGACTCCCGTCTTGCAACGTTCGACTTGGAAACGGCCGGCGGATTGCGGGCCTACCTCGGCGTCACGTTGCGCGCCCTCGCTCATCTGCCGTTCGATACTCGCACCGCCAACGCGATTTCTGCGCTTGCCACGGCGCAACGCAACATGATCGAAACATCTGACATCGCCGCGCGGCTCGAAAGGCTGGAGACCGCCGTCATTGGCAAGGGCACATCCGAAGTTGCAATCGAGGCGACTACCGCTCCTTAGAGCCCGCCGTAGCCGAGTTACGGGAGCCCCCCCCCATTCTCACCAGCGACGGGCTATTGAGTGCCCACGTTTTTCAAAGAGTTCTTTAGAACTACTTGCCGCTGCGCACAGGCCAGTCTTCCAGCAGGAACTTGCGGACTATGTCAATCGACTGTTCGAGCACGTGCTCTGCTGGCTTGCGCCGTGGGCCGGTAGCGGGGTAGATGGCTTCCATCTGCTGAAGAAGCGCTCGCCTTTCGGCCTCAGTCATTGCCAGACGCATTGTGTTGCCGGATTCAGATTCGATTAGCGGGTACGTGAGCGAGCTGGCCGCGAGTCCCATAATGCGCGACGCAGCGTACATGCGTTCGCGGGCCTTCGCGTCCTCTTCGGCCGCCACTGCGATTTCAGCGCCAGTTCGTTCGCGCGTGCGCCCAATGTCGCGCCCTACGTCCGCTTTGATCTTCTCTGCGAGACTTGAGTCAACAGTGATTGCGGCTGCAAACGCTTCGCAAAGCAAGTCTGCCGATACAGCCGCCGAACTGTCGGCAGCACCCCGCGAGTGACGTGATTGGTCCAGATCGGTTTTGACCATTCGGCGCTCCCCGGTCCTGTTCACCGCCGGCCGCAACGACGAGGCCCGTCCAGTCTCGCGATTAACTGTGGCTGTGCCACGCGGCCAGCAGCCGTTTGTGCGGAATCTCATCGAACTGCTCGATCCGAACGATGTGGTCCGTGAGCATCAAATACTCCTCCACAGCTGCGAGGTCGATGAAGACACCGTACCAGTCGTAGGGTCCTGTCATATAGTCAATGAGGTCTAGCATGAGTACTCTAGTTCGGCCATCTGAACTCTTGATCGTGCCGACAATCTGGCCCCAGTTGTCGTCGCCCCAGAATGACTCTTCTCGGGCCAGAGCAGCCACCGTCGTGCCCCGCAGTGCCGCGAGAACGGCCTCGTCAGTGTTAGCACCCTCGAACGAGTCCCGAGTCTGCCAAATGATGCGATCCAGCTCCGGCGCATACACCCGACCGCCATCGCAAACGCATTCGTTCAACGGCTCTGGGTCTTCATCCAGGGCGTCGAACAGAATCGCCAACGCCGGATGATCGCTTAGATGATCACGGTCACCCATCGCGACGATGACGTCGTCGGCCAAGACCTGCTGTTCATCTGTGAGTTCGATGAGCGGGCTGTTGATCACGTTGAGTCCTCCGAAAAGTCAGCAATCTTTTACGCTGCCGCCAACGTCAAATACCCGCAAGCCCTGAGCGGCTCGATTGTGCTCGCATTTCGCCGACCGCGCACCGCCACGGCATCGTCCACCGCGACATCAAGCCGGAGAACATCCTGCTGCATGATGGGCAAGCGCTGGTGGCCGACTTCGGGATTGCGGCTGGCGGTCAACTGCGGCGGGTGGCAACGTCAAGGGTGGCTGGCGGAGCACGTGAACGCACTTCTGGGGAAAATCGTGTGGCTCGTGACATGACTCCAACCTCTCAGAGATTGGAGCCTCCGGAAAACCCGGGGCGGTTCAGTACCGGGACTATTCTGTTAGCGATCTCCCCGGCCGTTCAAACGGCGCTACGCTGCTTGCGTTAATTACTCCGAAACACATCAGTCATCTTGCGTGTCTCCGTGATGGCACGATGCGCAGAACGGTCTGCGTTCCGCTTCGCTGGTGCCCGGAATATGTCGCCATCGCACGTGTCCCACTCTCGCGATCTTCCCACAGTTATAACAGTGGACGTAATCGGCAACATCTAGTGTTCCCGCATTGCGCGCCGTTCGTTCCTCGTGGCGGACCTGCCGCTCCGCCTCCTCTTCGAGAATGACAACCCACGGTGGCAACAAGGGTTGCGTTTCCCTGCATTTTGCGATGCGACGTAGAAGGCACCGCGAACAAGCATACACCACCAGTTGGCGGGTTAGGTACACCGCCATGCCCTTGCCGCATTCCGGGCAGGCGAACAGCGCCGGCTTGCGGGCGAACAGAAGCGTCATGAGTTGATCATCGCTGTATGGCATCCTCGCGGCTCTCGCCGAACAGCTTGTTTGTCCTGGAAATAGCGACGCGATACGCTCCGCGCTCGCGAATCCTCTGTCGTGGGGCCGGCGTACTGCCGAACTCGACGAATTCGTTGACACTTCCGACTTCTTCATATCCGGCCCCCTTGAGTTTCCGTCGTTTATAGGGTGGCCCGAATCCGGGAACTCGCGGTTTGGCTCATTCGTCATGATGCGGTCCTTTCGAAAGAAGTCGCGCCTCGCTCGCACATGGTTCCGGTGTCGCAGAACGAC
>JAQBYI010000087.1 GCA_027622655.1 Gemmatimonadota bacterium
TTGGCGGGATTCACGCTCTAGTATCGAGACACCACCTGATGTTTTTCAACTAGATCTGGGACTTACCCTAATACCAACCCGGTCTTTGTCAGCGACACACTGCGCGGCTTCCTGACGCTGTATTCGCGTGGCAGAGTGATTCTGGTGGATGACGTCGTGTACGACGCCGATCCCGTCGTGTCCGGAAACGAATGCCGGAATTTTCTCGGCATCATCGCCGCAACCAGGCTCGATATTGCGGACAACACGCTGAACCGTCCCCGTCCGACGCCCGACGCGGTGTACCGTATCCTTGGCACGCCGAACTTCACGCTCCATGGCATCATGATGGCGCTCACTACAGCCGTGGGTACGGAGGCACCGTCCGGAAGCCAAGTGACCTCGCCGGCACTGACGTGCAATGGCACCGATACGTCGGGCGGGTGCATCAACCACACCGGCGGTGTCATCGCGAAATCCTACGCGTTGACCAGCAGCGCAGCCGGTCGCGGGCTCATTGAGAACCGCACGATGGACCCGTGTCAGGCCCAGAAGTACAACCGGCGCCCGCCGTTCTTTCCGCTTACCGGTAAGTACGTGGACTACAAGGCATACGAGATCGACCCTCGCGACACGAATACGTGGACGAAGATCAAGACGTATTTGGCGCGGCTCCGCGGGAACAACCGCCAGGTTCCCTGAACGACGGCTAGAGCAGTTCGCCCTGCGATTCGTCGGCCGGTGCGATCTTGTGGCAGGCGCGGCAGCGGGCTTCATACGAGTCGGCGCCGCCGACCATCACGATCGGTGAGTCGTACCGTGCCGGCTTTCCGTCGATAAGCCGCTGGTTCCGCGTGGCCGGCGCTCCGCAGAGCACGCAGATCGCGTGCAGCTTGTCCACCACCTCGGCCGTACACATCAGCTGCGGCATCGCACCAAAAGGCTCGCCGCGAAAATCCGTGTCCGTGCCGGCAATAATGACCCGACGCCCGCGCCCAGCAAGGTCATTGGCGAGCTCAACAACGCCCTGATCGAGAAACTGCGCTTCGTCAATGGCGATCACCTGTGCGAGCGGGTCGAGCCTGAGCGTGATCTGTTCCGACGAATCCACCGGCACTGCCTCAATGGTCCTGCCGTCGTGCGACCCCACCGTGAAGACGCCGAGGTAGCGGTCATCGAGATGCGACTTGAACACTTGAACGCGCTTGCGTGCGATGAGCGAGCGGCGCACCCGGCGAATAAGCTCCTCGCTCTTGCCGCTGAACATCACGCCGGCAATCACCTCGATCCAGCCGCCGTTCGGCTGAAATAGTCCGACGGTCATCGTCGATCGCGCGGGTTGCTGGTGGGTCGCGTACCGCCCCGGCTCGGTGGACGGCCACGGTCATCTCCGCGTGGCGGTCGGCCACGATCATCTCCCCGGGGCGGTCGGCCGGTACCTGATCGACCGGGTGCGGGTCGGTCGCGCGGCCCCGCCGATGGAGCCGGCGCCGCGGCGGGACGCGCTTCCTGCGCGCGTCGCGCATCACGTTCACGCTCGAATAGCCGCAGCGCTGCGCCGGCAAGGACCAGCGCGTCGAACTCGCCGAGCAGCGGTTCCAGCGCAAGCATCTCGCGAGCGGGGAAACTCTCGAGCGTCGCGCGCCTGAGCCGGTCGCGCATTGCTTCCTCGGCTGCTGCGGCCTCGCCGCGCGCGCTGGACGGCGTGAAGGGAATCAGGTGCGCGCCGACAGCGGCAGCAGCGAGCACGGCTCTCTCGCGCGTGCCCACAAGTGCAACAACTCGGGCGGGCGGTGCAGCCATGCATGCTGCCCACTGGCTCGTACTCGGCGCGCCAAGCAGCACGACGAGTGCCGCGCCTCCGGTCGCGCCATCGGATGCGACCCGGGCCAATGTCGATTCGGGTGCATAACCAAGCGAGGCGAGCACTTCGCGAGCCATGCGTTCGCGCGCAGCGTCGGCAGGCAACACGGCCGCGGACGGAGCGTCGACGATTTCGAGGATATCGCCCAGCGTGGCGCCGGCGGCATGCGGCTCGACAGGCACGCACTCAATCGCGGGGCCGGAAGTCGGGGCAGTCTCAAGGTCCGTCGCGGTCAGCTGGCGTGCGCCGTGCATCTGCGCTTCTATCAGTCGTTCGACGAACGGTGACGACCGGGATGACACCAACGTCTTCGCCACACCGCGTGGAAGTTCGGCGAGTACCTGGTCGAGCATCGCCGCATCGGACTCGAAGTCGGCGGCGGCGGCGATGCCGACACCCGAAACCTCGGCGAGGCTGAGCGCGCTCGCTGCGATGAGGGAGTGAATGACCGCCGGAGTGCCCACCACGACGTGAGGCTTCGCGTCGGCTGCGAGCCGCCGTGCGCGGCGTGGCGTTGCGAGTGGCGCGATGCGCGTCGACGTGGCGCTATCGAGCCCACCGAGCGCACGCGCGAGTTCCACAGCATCGGAGGCGGTCGGCACGAGTACGAGAACCTGCACCGCGGCAATCTCCGGATCGACACGCGAGATCAGTGGGGCGAGACGCGCCGCCACTTCGGGCCAGGCGTTGGGAATGAAATGCGCAACGTGCGTGCTTCGTGCGCGGGCTGAGGGGTTCTCAGCGCGCTCGGGTTCGGACACTACGGCCTCCGCAGGAATTTGGCGCGGAGCGTGCCCCGCAGATATCGTTCTCGGGACAATCTAGCGCCCCTATCATGACGCCGCCTGATCGATCATTCGCGCCTTCCGCGAACGTCGCACAGCTGAAGGAAAGCGCGACGATCGCGGTGTCCCAGCGCGCCAAGGCCCTCCGTGCGGAAGGGCGCCGGATCATCGACCTCGGCGCTGGAGAACCGGATTTCGAGACGCCGGAGCCAATCAGGCGCGCTGCGAAACACGCGCTTGACCATGGGGCGACTCGCTATACTGCCACGCAGGGCACGATAGAGTTGCGCACCGCCATTGCGGCTCGTGCCACCGTACGGCGCGGACGCGGCGAGGTGATCAGTCCCGACGAAATCGTGGTGTCCAGCGGGTCCAAACAGTCGCTGTTCAACGCGTGCTTCTGCCTGTTCGGCGCGGGCGACGAAGTGCTCATTCCGACGCCGAGCTGGACGAGCTATTACGAGATGGTCGCGTTGGCTCGCGCGCGGCCGGTTGCGGTCATGTGCAACCCGGCTTCCGGCTTCCGGGTGACGCCGGCGCTGCTCGAGGCGCACGCAACGCCCCAGACACGCGGTGTGATGCTCAATTCTCCGGTGAATCCCACGGGTACCGTGTATACGCACGCGGAGCTGGGTGCGATTCTGGCGCTGGCGCGCGAGCGAAGCTGGTGGGTGCTCAGCGACGAGATCTACCTGCGAATCGCCTACGGTGGAGCCGCCACGTCGAGCCTTGATGTCGCCGAGTCGCGGGACCGGCTTGTCGTCGTGGACGGTGTCGCCAAGGCGTATGCCATGACGGGATGGCGAATCGGGTGGACGATTTCCACTGTGCCCCTCGCCCGCACGATGACCGCTTTTCAATCGCACACGACCTTCAACTCCGCCGCGGTATCCCAGGCAGCTGCACTGGCGGCGCTGACCAGCGGCGACGACGTCGACGGCGCGGTGAACGACATGGTGGCGAAGTTTCGGGAGCGGCGCGATGCCGCGCTCGCCATTCTGGCGACCGAACCGGCGATTCAAGTTATTCCCCCGGACGGAGCGTTCTATCTATTCGTGCGCGCGCCCGGCGCCGGCACGGTTTCCGACGCCGGCACCGTATTTGCCAGGCGACTCCTCGAAGACCATGACGTCGCCGTGGTGCCCGGATCCGCGTTTCGCACACCTGACTGGATTCGCGTGTCGTACGCGACCGAACTTTCACAGGTCGAGGAAGCCATCCGGCGCATCGTTACTGCCTACGCGGCCTCCTGACATGCGCGTCGCCGTGTCGGTCGATGATTCGCGCGTGTCCGACGGACCTGTGGCGTATCGGTGGGACGTTGACACCGACATCCTGACGGCCCAGTTCGAAACGGCGGAAACCGGGCCTGGGATGACCGGGTCGGTTGAACTCGAGGGCGCTGATGGATCGTGGGTCGTTCTGGACGTGCGGAACGGCCGCGTTGCTTCGGTCGAAGTGGCGGTATGGCCGGATGTGAGAATCTCGGCGCAGCTGGCGGCGCCGTCGAAAGTGACCGACGGAATCATCACGTTTCCGGCCCGCGGCTCGCAGCGGGGGATCGCGGCGATCGAGGTCAATACAGGCGTGGTTGCGCAGGCGGACGCCGCCGAGCGCACCATCCATTTTCGGTTCGGCCCGGCTCGCCCCTCGCGCGCAGTACGTGCGGCGCGCGACATTTTGTTCGAGTTGGATGACGGGCAGCAGATCGCCGGCATCTGGATGCTCAACGTGCCACCTTTCCCGAGCGCATCATGATCACAACCATCGTTCTCATCCGCGCCGACCCAAAGCTCATTCCCCAGTGCGCCCGCCACCTCGCGGGCATCGACGGCGTTTCGGACGTTTACTCGGTGTCTGGAGACTGGGACCTCGTGGCAATCCTCAAGGTGCCCCAGTTCGAGGACATCGCGCAGGTCGTCACGGAAAAATTCCCCGGAGTTCCAGGACTCGTGCGCACGACGACACTTACGGCTTTTCGCGCGTACTCGAAGGCTGACCTCGAGCAGGCCTGGGACATCGGCACGGGCTAGGGCTGGCGGTAGGCCGTTGCCCTGGCGCAGCCTACTTGTCGGGCTTAGGCGGGTCGAGGCACCAATTCGAGCCCGACCTCAGCACTTCGTGCCACCGGCCGGCCTTGAAGGCAAGCACCACGAGTTCGTTCGAGCTCGCGTAGTGCCACGACTCGAGGATGATCTCGTCGATACCGTCGCCATCAACGTCCAGATGATCGACCAGGCGCTGAAACTCGACTCCGGTCGCATCGCCGCTCTTCACATGCCGATAGGTCGACACGTACCCGGTGTCGACCTTGTCGAATAACGCGAGGATGTGCGACGTATTGCCGACCCCCGGCGCGACATCGCCCGCCTGCTGGTCAATGTACGATACGAGCAGCGTTGGCTCGCGCCCGGCGCCGGTGATGAGCATACGCGCAATGAAGTCGAGCGAATCAAGTTCCTGCTTGTCCATCGAGTTGGCGAGGCCCAGAGCCGTGCCATATTCCCGGCCGATTCTGCCGACCGTCGCGCTCGGGGGAAGGGAACGCGTCACCGACGGATGCGGCGCCAGCGGCGCCGACGATGCGATGAACTCGATCGAAGGCTCTGTCCTCCGGCTCGGAAGGTTGAGCGAACCCGCACCTAGCGGACGGAGGTCGCGACAGCCCGGCAGCGGGTAGAGCGCCTCGGTCTGGCCAGCCCACATCCCGCGCGAGACGGTGACTGACCCAGACACATCGTCGTTCGTGTAGAGAGAATACGTCGTGCCGGCTGCGAGGTATGTGCTGTCGAGTTCGCGCCAGCCAGCCCGCGTCAGGGCGATCGGCTGGATCGCGCCGTCAACGATCGCGGCGATTGGCATGATCTTCGATGAATCGACCGAGCCAAACACATGGAACAGGATCGTCGGTTTTGATGCGAGGTCGATAGGAGTGACTCCCTGAGGCAACGTCTCAGATGAATCCGCAGCTGGTGCCTTGTCGCACGCCGCGGCGAGCGCTAGCGTGGCAAACATGAGTGCTCTCGGTCCAGACATCGACGAACGGCGCATGGGCGAATCGTATGGTGCGCGAGGCGAGGGAGCAAGCGTACGGGCCGCGATCCGGCTGCTCGGCGAGCGAGCGGGCGCCATTATTCCAGCTGCGGGAGCGCAGCAGCCGACGCTCGAATCGGCACAGGCAG
>JAQBYI010000088.1 GCA_027622655.1 Gemmatimonadota bacterium
TCCCCCAAACCAAAAAAAAAGTGACGCCGGAAGCTCCGCTAATCGTAGAATCGGGGATTCCGGGCCCCAACCCACCATTGAACGAAACTACCGGCGCCACCACTTCTAATACCCTGTCCTACTCCTCCGTTCCCTCCACTTCGGCCGGCACCAGCGGCTTGATCCCGAGCACGACCTTGACCTTTTCCTCAATCTCCGCCATCACGGCCGGATTGTCCTTGAGGAAGAGCTTGGCATTCTCGCGTCCCTGCCCGATACGCTGGTTGTTGTAGCTGTACCAGGCGCCGGACTTGTCGATGATCCCATTTTCCGAACCGATATCCACCAGCAGCGATGTGTGCGAAATCCCTTCGGCGTACATGATATCGAACTCCGCCTGCTTGAACGGCGGGGCGACCTTATTCTTCACGACCTTCACGCGGACGTGCGAACCTGTGATTTCTTCCTTGTCCTTCACCGGGCCGATACGCCGAATGTCGAGCCGAACAGAGGCATAGAACTTGAGCGCCTTGCCGCCAGTGGTCGTTTCCGGGTTACCGAACATCACGCCAATCTTCTCTCGCAGCTGGTTGATGAACACCAGCGATACTTTCGATCGGGAAATCGCGCCCGTGAGCTTGCGGAGAGCCTGACTCATCAGGCGCGCCTGCAACCCCATATGCGAATCGCCCATCTCTCCTTCGATTTCCGCCTTTGGCACCAGCGCGGCGACCGAGTCAATCACGATGATGTCCACCGCACCGGAGCGAACGAGGATCTCGCAAATCTCGAGCGCCTGTTCCCCCGTGTCGGGCTGCGAGACGAGGAGTTTCTCGACATCCACGCCGAGCTTCGTAGCATAATCGGTGTCGAGCGCGTGCTCGGCGTCAATGAAGGCTGCGGTGCCGCCGGCCTTCTGCGCGTTGGCAACCACATGGAGACAGAGCGTCGTCTTGCCGCTCGATTCCGGACCAAAGATCTCGGTAATACGCCCACGCGGGATGCCGCCCACGCCAATCGCGGCGTCGAGATTGATCGCGCCCGTGGAGATGCATTCGACGCGCACCTTTGGCGCATCGGGGCCCATCTTCATGATCGCGCCACGACCGAAAGACTTCTCGATCTGCGCGATCGCGAGGTTCAGGGCCTTCTTCTTTTCGTCCTGCGCGGCTGCAACGGCCATTTATGCCTCGAAAAGGTCCTGCCTGTGGTGACGCCTCGCAGCGTCAGTGGATGGAATCTACCCAAGGGGTCCCGATGATGCTTTTGCCCTGGGCGGTGAAAAAACGGGCGTTCGGTGTGGCCCGAACAAACTACGAAGCGGGGCGCCTGGATGCAAGACGCACAGCAGACCGATCGCACGGACGAACCGTATCACAGATAAGCACTTAGCGAAGTTTTCCACACGACTCATAAGTCGTTGTCCGGTTTCGGTTTCTGTGTGGTCCGAGCGCCCTGTGACCCCTATCAGGCCACGCTGCTTTCGAAGGCCCCAGGGATATGGCGGACGAATACCCGCCGATCCCGAAGCAGGATTCCAACGACGTCGAACCGGTAGTGCTCGCCCAGTTTGCCGTGCCGGACAATCCAGGTCTGCGCCGACTTGCTCAGCGACCGCTGTTTTCTGCGGTGGACGGCCTCGACGGGGTCGCCGAAGGCCTCGCCTGTGCGCGCTTTGACCTCGACGAAGGCCACCAGGCCTTCGCGCTCCATTACGAGGTCGATGTCGCGTCTGCCGGCGCGAAACCGGCGCGCCAGCACGCGCCAACCCGAGCGTTCGAGCCATCTGGCGGCGATTCTCTCGCCCAGCTCACCGAAGTCATTCGTTGATTTCGTCATGGGCGAACGGTGGGTCCGCCTCGCCGCTGGTGCATCACCGAAGTTTTGCGATTACCATCGAAATGACGGCAACGGCTACCGCGACCTACAGCGAGGAGTTCACCGGAATCGAAGGCGTCCGTGAACTCAAGGATGGCCGCGTCGTCGTGCTAGACGCCCAGGACAAGGCGATCCACCTGATTGACCTCGCGGCGAACACCGGCGTGCGGATTGGACGTGACGGCGACGGTCCCGGCGAGTTCAGGCTCCCGCTCGAGATCTGGCCCGTTGGCGACTCGGCTGTAGTGCGCGACATGGCGCGCTTTGGGAAACTGATGGTGATCACGCCGAAGGGCGCGATCGGCGGCTTCGTGCCCATGCTCGACAGCGCGCTCTCGACACGCAGCTTCAACCCAACTGGCGTGGACGCCGCCGGCCGGTTCTATGGGCTCGAGTATACGGCGAATTCTGTCTATGATTCCGCGCGTGTGGTGCGCTGGGATCGCGCGCGGCGGACGCGCGACACCGTGGCGCTCTTCATGTCGTCCCTGATTCCCCCGAAGATGAACGAGGGCGATGTGGTGCGCGCCGCGAGCGGCCGCGTGGCAGGCGTCCGCAGAGCCGCACGGCCGCGAGCGTTCTTCGCGTACAACCAGTGGGCTCTGGCGCCCGATGGACGCGTCGCAATTGTGGGCGCGTCGCCGTACCGCGTGACGTACGTGAACACCAACGGCTCGCGCACCGCCGGGCCGGTGGTCAACTATCGCCCGGTGCCCGTGACCGAAGCCGAGAAGGAGGCGTGGCTGGTGGAAGCATCGAGACCGGGGCCGAGCCTGATGATGCAGCGCGACGGTCCGATGGTCGCGACGTACCGGAAGCGCCAGGCGCCGACGGACGTTGAGTGGGCCGACGTGCTGCCGCCATTTCAGTTGAAGGCGGCGCACTTCGCTTCCGACGGAATGCTCTGGGTACAGCGCAGCACCAAGGCCGGCGCGCCGGCGCTCTTCGACGTGTTCGATGCCAGCGCAAAGGTCGCGTTCCAGATCGAACTGGCGGCCGGCCGCAAACTGCTCGGCTTCGGCACCGGAACTGTCTACCTCGCGCGCGTAGACGAGGATGATCTGCACTATCTCGAGCGGTATCGGCTGCCGGGACGTTAGCGCCCGCCCTCAGGCGCGAGCGATAGGCGTTCCCCGGAGGGCGGCATCCGCAGCCGCGGGGTAGTTGTAGTTCCCGCGGCGAGGACTAGCCGGCCCGAGGGGAACGCCTCGCGAGCGTCCAGGCGCACTCGCGCGTCGGTGCGCCCAGCAAGCCGCCGAACTACGCTGCCGCTGACTCCGCCGTGCCGCAGATCCGGTCGAGGTCGTCCAGCCCCACCAGCACGTCACGCGGCTTCGAACCGTCCGGCGGCCCGAGTATCCCCGCCATGTGCAGCTGGTCGATTACGCGCGCCGCGCGCCCATAGCCAATCCGGAGGCGGCGCTGCAGCAGCGACGTGGACCCACCCTGATTCTGGACGCACACTTCGGCCGCTTCGCGGAACAGCTTGTCGCGATCCAGATCGTCGCGGTCCAGATCGTCGCGGGCGCCGGCCTCAAGCGCCTCACGGGCACGCACGCGCGCGATGACATCGTCTTCCGACGCCACGTGCTCCGGCACGATCATCCCGTGCGCTTCCATTGCAGCCTTCCGCGTCTCGCGCCGGTCGGAGTACCACTTCATCAGGCGCTCAGTGTCTTCGTTCGGCAGGAACGCACCCTGAAGACGCGCGGGCTCGCTCTTCCCCGGCGGAATGAACAGCATATCGCCGTTGCCGAGCAGCGACTCAGCACCCATACCGTCGAGAATCGTGCGCGAATCGATCTGCGATGCCACGCGGAATGCAATACGGCTCGGGAAATTCGCCTTGATGAGACCCGTGATGACGTTCACACTCGGACGCTGCGTGGCGAGCAGGAGATGAATCCCGATCGCGCGCGCCTTTTGCGCTAGCATCGCCAACGGCGTTTCCACTTCGGCCGCGCACGTCATCATCAGGTCGGCGAGTTCGTCGATGACGACCACGATGTACGGGAGCACTCCTGCCGCATACGTCATGTCCTCGACGCCGAAGTTCGGATCCTTCGGCTTCCGGAGCGACGCGCCGTTACGAACCTTTTGATTGAAGTCCTGAATGTTGCGCGATCCGTTGGCCGCGAGGAGCTGATAGCGGTCGTGCATCTCCAGCACCGCCCACTTGAGGAGCGCTGCGGCGTCACGGTTGTCGGTGACCACCTTGTGCCGCTGGTGCGGGAGCACGTTGTACACGCTCAGCTCGACCATCTTCGGATCCACCATCAGGAACCGGAGGGTCTTGGGCGTATGCCGGTAGATGAGCGACGTGATGATCGTGTTCACGCACACCGATTTTCCGCTGCCGGTGGCGCCCGCGATCAGCAGATGGGGCATCTTCGCCAGATCGGCGATGACCGGCTTCCCTTCGAGGTCCCGGCCAAGGGCGATCGGGAGCGCGCGCGGTGACGACTGATACTCGCGCGACTCGAGCATGGCGCGGAAGTTTACGATTTCGGGCGTTGGATTCGGCACTTCAACACCGACCGCGCCCTTACCTGGAATCGGCGCGACGATGCGAATGGACGGTGCGCGCATGGCAAGCGCGAGATCGTTGGCCAGGTTGGCGAACTGGCGCACCTTCACGCCCGGAGCCGGCTCGATTTCGTATTGCGTCACGGTCGGACCGGACGTGCGTCCGGTCAGTAGACCTTCGACCTTGAATGTCCGCAAGGCGTCCATCAGCTTCTGGCCCATCAGATCGAGCGATTGCGCGCGCCCGTCGGCATTCTTTGGCGGGCTAAGCGAGAGCAGATCGAGCGGCGGAAGTTCCTCGCCCATCGCTTCGGTCGGATCGCTCGCGCTCGCGATCGCCGCGGCGACGGCGGCTTCGTGGGCGGCGTGCTTGTCGGCTTTCGACTGCTTCTTTCCTTTGCTGGTTCTTACTGCGGAACCGCGGAGATTCGCGGATTCACCATCTGGGAGATCCGCGGAAACGGCATCTTCGGGAGGTGCATCTTCCGAAACGGTCGTGCTTCCGGCGCCTTCGAACAGGGACAGATCGAGGGCGGGCATCTCCGCAGCACTTGGCTCGAGAGCCTCGGCCTTGGTCATCCCCTTTTGCTCGCGCGGCGATAGCGTACCGAGCGCTGCGCCAATCGCCGAGAGTAACTCTGGATCTTTCGCAGACGTGAGGTCGGGATGGACTTTTGCAGACCGATTACCCAACAGGAGGCGAATGGGGTTCCATGCGAGGGTGGCGGCGGCCAGCCCCGAGAGGCCGATGGCCACGAGCACCCAGGCGCCCCCGAGTCCGATCGCCTTCACGAGATAGAACGCAACAAAGCTCCCCGTGAAGCCGGCGAGGATGTCGATGTTCGACGGGTCGAGCGTCGCGCCTCCGGCCAGTGCCGCGGTCACGGGAATAATCACGGTCAGCCCGATGGTGAAGAACAGCCAGCGCTGGTCCTCGTTCGCGGGGATTCTGCCGAGGAGCTTGAGCGCGTGTACCGCCGGAATCATCGGGACAATCGCGGCTGCGATGGCGCCAAGTATCATGAGCATGGCGCCGCGCATGCACGAGCCGACCGGCCCGAAAATGCTCGCCGTATTGGTGCAGCTCTCGCCATCCGCCGACCCACCTGCGAGCAGCGAGCCCGTAACGAACAGGGAGCCGAGCAGCAGCGCGATACCCAGCACTTCGTTCTTGAGGCGCGCGTGGCGTTCGAGCTTGACGAGCGCCTCGGGTGAGGGCTCCGGCGGAAGGTCGGGCGCTGGCCGCGGACGGCGGGATTTTGGCTTAGGCATGAGGAGTCAATCATTGACTAGTCAAAACCCAATGGGGTCACGGGGTTAGGGGTTGGG